>NZ_JARWGH010000002.1:0-431755 GCF_036528765.1 Rhizobium sp. BR 362
CAGTAAAGCCCGGCAACACGATCATGGATGAAAGAAAAGTCGATCACCGCATCAATCTTGCGAAGCAAGTGATCCTTCGGAACCAGCTGATCGAGTGTTACCATCTCGAGCGCCGTCTGTTCAGCAGCAGGTTTCTTCAACATGTCCCTATGAATCACAAACCCCTGGACGAAGCCAGGGGTTTGTCAGCAGTCTGAGGCGGCGCCCTACGGCGCCGTTTTTGATTCCCGCTTTTGCGTAAAGCAATTGGATCACTGGCCTGCCCGTGGTAATGACGCGCGCATGACAAATACCAGCTCCTTTTCTCCCATCCATGTCATTGGCGGCGGTCTTGCCGGCTCGGAAGCCGCTTGGCAGATCGCCAGCGCCGGCGTGCCTGTCATCCTGCATGAAATGCGTGGCGTGCGCGGCACCGAGGCACACAAGACCGATGGCCTGGCAGAACTCGTCTGCTCCAACTCTTTCCGCTCCGATGACGCGACCAGCAACGCGGTCGGCGTCATCCACGCGGAAATGCGTCTGGCCGGCTCACTGATCATGGCTTCGGCGGATAAGCACCAGGTTCCCGCCGGCGGCGCGCTGGCGGTGGATCGCGATGGATTTTCCGCAGCAGTCACTCTGCAGATCGAAAGCCACCCGCTGATCACGGTCGTGCGCGAGGAAGTCCAGGGCCTGCCGCCCAAGGAATGGGACCAGGCGATCATCGCCACCGGCCCATTGACGGCGCCCGGGCTCGCCAGTGCCATCCAGACTGAGACCGGTGCGGACGCGCTTGCCTTTTTCGACGCCATCGCGCCGATCGTCTATCGCGACAGCATCAATATGGATATTTGCTGGTATCAGTCCCGTTACGACAAGGTCGGGCCGGGCGGCACGGGCAAGGACTATATCAACTGCCCGATGGACGAAGCCCAATATAATACCTTCGTCGACGCCCTGATCGCCGGCGACGCCGTCGGTTTCAAGGAATGGGAAGGCACGCCCTATTTCGATGGCTGCCTGCCGATCGAGGTGATGGCCGAGCGCGGGCGCGAGACGCTGCGCCATGGGCCGATGAAGCCGATGGGCCTGACCAATGCCCATAACCCTACCGTCAAAGCCTATGCAATCGTCCAGCTCCGCCAGGACAATGCGCTCGGCACGCTCTACAACATGGTCGGCTTCCAGACGAAGCTGAAATATGGCGCGCAGGCGGAGATTTTCCGGTTGATTCCAGGCCTGGAGAATGCCGAATTCGCACGGCTCGGCGGTCTGCACCGCAATACCTACATCAATTCGCCGACTTTGCTCGATCGCTCGCTTACGCTGAAATCGCGGCCGGGGCTGCGCTTTGCCGGCCAGATCACCGGCTGCGAAGGCTATGTGGAGAGCGCCAGCATCGGCCTGCTCGCCGGTCGCTTTGCCGCTGCCGAGCGCAAAGGCGAGTCCCGGTCCCTGCCGCCGGATACGACGGCGCTGGGTTCGCTGCTCAACCACATTACCGGCGGGCATATTGTTTCCGATGAAGAGCCGGGCAAGCGCTCCTTCCAGCCGATGAACATCAATTTCGGCCTGTTTCCGGAATTGGAACCGGGTTCGATTGTCAAGCCGGAGGGCGTCAAGCGCTTCCGCGGCAAGGACAAGACGATCATGAAACGGCAACTGATCGCCAAGCGGGCGCTGGCGGATTGCGCTGAGTGGTTGGGCGTTCGGGCGCCGGCTGCCGCCAAAAGCGCCTGAGCCTTTTCAGGCCTTTGCGACCGGCTTCGTTGCCGAAGGCTTCGGATCCTCGCTCGCAACATAATTGCCGAGCAGCCAGAGCGAGACTTCGGCGGCCTCGGCGGGCGTTGCGAATTCGAATGTGGCGTTATGGTGAGGAGCGTCCAGGAAATCGACAGTCAAACCGCGACCGGTTCCCGAATCCTTGGCACGCGCCCTACCCGGCTCGATCAGATGCACGGCAAAGTGATTGCGCAGGCTCCGCATGAAGCCGGCTTTGTCGTCATGCAGGCGCACGAAGACCGCCTGACCGTTTGCCGTCGTCTGCAATTGCCGGATCGCCTCCGTCGGAAACGCGCGGCCGAATTCAAGAATGGCAAGACCGGTATCGTGCAAGCCATCTTCCTTGTTCTGTGACGCCATGCGCGTTGCGAAGAAGGCAAAGAAAACGACGATCGCAAAAAGTATGCACCAGACGATGATGCCCATAGCGGCTCTCCTGGGATGCGGACAGTTGTTCAGCAGTCTCTATAGACGCCGAGACTTGCGCGAGCGTGGTCGATTTCAGATTTTCCTGGTTATGGACGCCAGCGCCATGCGCATCTGTCGGCGCCATTGCGGCTGCAGGAAAGATTGATCGAACAAATCGGCGCCCAGCGTCTGCGCGCGCTTCAGCACCGGCTCCGCCAAGACCACCGGCAGGAAAGCCGGAAATATCGTCGGCGAAATATTGCCGGCGGCTCTCGCCTTTGCCAGATGCTCGCGGCCGAGTCCGGCGAAAGCTTCGATCGAGGCAGAAATGCGCGCCCTGTCCTCGCCGGCGAGGAAGGCATCACGATCGAGACCGGTTGCCGTCAGGATTTCCAACGGCAGATAAAGCTGCCCGCGGCGGCGGTGCAGCGGCATCAACAACAGCAGCCCGGCGATTGCCTGCGCCACACCGGCATGGCCGGCGGCGTCGGCCGAGCGACGGGCATCCTCCGGCGACAGCACCAGGCTCGCGAGCTGAATCAGCGCCGAGGCCGTCTCGCCGGCATAACCTTCCAGCGTGCCGCGCGTTTCCATCGGATCGTCATAGAGATCGAAGATGCGGGCGTCGATCATATCGATCAGCGTTTGACGCGGCAGGCGATGGTGTTCGATCGCGGCGAGCAGCTCGGCAGCCACGGGATTGGCTGCGCTCGACCCATGCGCCTGTCCTTCGAGCAGATCGCGCCAATATTGCATGCGCACTTCGCCCGGCAGCGGCTCGTGGACGAGATCGCGGATGCGCGCCAGCTCGGCATTGAAGGCATAAAGTGCGGCGAGAGCGCCACGCTTATCCTCCGGTGCCAGCAGGCAGGCGAGATAGCGGTCGCGATCGGTGTCGCGAAGCGTCGCGAGGCAAAGATCCTGGTTGCTACGGGGCGCAGCTAATGTCGTCATGCCCAGCCTGATCCTCGTCAAACGGCGATCAGCGCCGCAGCCACGGCGCGCGACTCAGCCAGCATGATGTTGAATGTGCGCACTGCCGCTCCCGTATTCATCGAATCGGAAGAAATCTGCTTGGCACGTAACACCGCCCGCAACTCCGAGGGCAAGGGCCGCAGTTCCATGCCGGTGCCGACCAGCAGCACTTCGATCCCGGCCGCCTCATCGAGTACTTTCTGGAAATGCGCCGGCGTCAGCGCATCCTCCGCCGTCATGTCCCAGCCATAGATGCCGGAGGGCAGGCAGAGCAGAGAGCCGCGATGCGACATGTCGGCAAATCGGAAACCACCATTACCATAAGCGTCGATCGGTGCGCGGCCGGGAAAATGCGCGTTCCGTATTTCTATGCCTTTTGCCACTCTGTCACACCGCTGGTTTACTTGATTGCACGTGGTCGCCTGCCTGGCCTTTGTTTTCGCCGCCGGCCTGGAACTTATCCGGGCGCAGCTTGAAGACGATCAGGACCGGGGCCGCAATATAGATCGACGAGAAGGTGCCGACCGCGACGCCGAAGAGTAGGACGAAGGTGAAGGAGCGGATCACCTCGCCGCCGAATATATAGAGCGCGAAGAGCGCCAGCAAAGTTGTCGCCGAGGTGAGAACCGTCCGCGACAGCGTCTGGTTGATCGAAGCATCGATCAGAATCGGCAACGGCATCTGCGAATAGCGTTTCAGATTCTCCCGCATCCGGTCATAGACCACGACCGTATCGTTCAGCGAATAGCCGACGATCGTCAAAAGTGCAGCAATGCCCGTCATGTTGAATTCCATACCAGTCAGCACGAAGAGGCCGAGCGTCAGGATGACGTCATGCAGCGTGGCGACAATCGCGCCGACGGCAAACTGCCATTCGAAACGCAGCCAGATATAAACGAGGATCGCAGCGAGGGCCGAAAGAACCGCAAGTGAAGCCGTCGTGCTGATTTCGCCCGACACGGCAGGGCCGACGACCTCGACGCGGGAGAAGTCGTAGTCCCTGTCCAGTTCGTCGCGCACGAGGGTCACGGCAGATTGTTCGGCATTCTCGCCGCCCTGCTGCGCATGCACGCGGATCACAGCACTCAGCCGATCGTCCAGTCGTTCGACCTGCACATCGCCCGGAACGATATTCTGCAGGCGCGATTGAATATTGGCCAGATCGACAACGCCGTGCTTGGCGCGAACTTCGATGATCGAGCCGCCGGTAAAATCGATGCCGAGATGCATGCCGACCGTTGCGAAGGCAAGCAGAGTTGCGACCGACAGCGCCGCCGATACCGTAAAGGAATAGCGGCGGATACCCATGAAGCGAATGTTTGCTCCGTCGAAGATGCCGCTTCGCACGCCCGCAAGCAGCACACGCGGCTTGCGATGCGAAATCCAGGCATCGACGAGCGAACGCGTGACGAAGCAAGCGGTAAAGAAGGTGGTGAAAACGCCGGTAATCAAAGTGGCCGCAAAGCCGCGAACCGCGCCGCTGCTGACATAAAAAAGGATGGCGGCGACGATGAGCACCGTGAGATTGGCATCGGCTACGGTGGCCGCCGCCCGGTTGAAGCCGTGGCGCAGCGCATTGACGAGAAGATGGGTTTTCTTTTCTTCTTCCCGGACGCGCTCGTAGATCAGCACATTGGCATCGAGCGCGATGCCGATAACCAGAACGATGGCGGCAATCCCCGGCAGGGTCAGCGTGATGCCGAACAGGCCCATGATGGCCAGAACCATGATGATGTTGATGACCAGCGCAATCGTCGCGGCGACACCGAGCAATCCGTAGAAGCCGATCATCAATGCGGCAACGAAGATGCCGGCGGCAATACACGCGGTTACGCCGGAGCGCATCGTTTCATTGCCGAGGCCAGGCTTGATGGTTCGCTCTTCGACCGTCGTGAGCGTCGCGGGCAAGGGTCCGGACTTCAGCATGACGGCGAGATCCTGTGCGCCCTGGGCCGTGAAATCGCCGGGAATATCGATATCGCCGGTCGTTATTGCGGTCTTCAATGCAGCGGCCGAAATGACCTGATCGTCAAGCACGACCACGATATTCTTGCCGAGATTGGCAGCCGTCGCCTGCGCAAAACGGCTGGTCGCTTCGGCGGTCAGTTTGACGGCGATATTGCCGTCATTGTTCTGGGCATTGGATACCGCCACGGCATCGGCAAAATCGATATTCGAAAGGAGAGGCTGCTTTTGCACGAGATAGCCGACCGGAGGGTCATCTTCGGAAAACAGTACTTCCGAACCGGCGGGCGGGCGCCCATTGATGGCATCCTGCACCTGCGTGGATTGATCGACCAAACGGAAGCTGAGCTGGGCAGGCTGGTTCAGAAGGTTCTTCAGGCGCTGCGGATCGGCAAGGCCTGGCACCTGAATGACGACACGGTCCGCGCCCTGTCGGCGTATCAGCGGCTCGCCGACATCCAACTGAGCAATACGATTGCGGATGACTTTAAGCGAGCGCGTCATGGATGCGGAGACACGCTCATTGATGCCGGCATCGGTAATATCGATGGTAAGCGCGCCATTGTCGCCTTGCGACAAGACCGCTTCCGCCTTGCCGCTGGTGATCGGCTTCAAGGCGTTTACAGCAGCCTGCACCTGAGCGGGATCATTGATGCGGAGCTGGATCTTCTGGCCGGTACCGGTCAGACCGGAATAGCTGATATTGACCGTGCGCAGCCTAGCGCTGATATCTCCAACCACCGTCTCCAGCCGGTTTCTGACGACATCGCCACGCTCGATCTTAAGCATGATATGCGAGCCGCCTTGAAGATCGAGCCCGAGCCCGACTTTCCGTTGCGCAAACCAGGTTGGAAAGGAGGAGAGCTGCTGATCACTAAGCAGATTGGGCACGGCAAGGAGAACGCTCAAGAGAACGGCGAACCAGATCAGGACGGTCTTCCACCAGGAGACGTGCAGCATCGCTCTCTCGAGTTTTGGCTTCTCACTGCGCCCTCACAACCACCGGGCACATAAAGGCGCAGTAACACTTTGAATTTGCGCACAGCTCTCTTCGAAAGTCGAATCGGATTTTCGAAACTGCGCGCTAGCGTGGCAAGCCGTTTCGACCCACCTCCCCGGCAAGCCTTACGCCGCGTCAGCCTTGACCGGCTCGCCCTTTACGCGGACTTCGGAAATAGCGCTACGAACAACGCGGATGCGAACGCCTTCGGCGATTTCGACTTCCAGTTCCTTGTCGTCGACAACCTTGGTAACCTTGCCGACGATGCCGCTCGTGACGATCTGGTCGCCGCGGCGGATGTTCTTCAGGACTTCCTCACGCTTCTTCGCCTGCGCGCGTTGCGGCCGGATCAGAAGGAAATACCAGACCACCATCAGCGGCACAAACAGGATGATCATTTCAAAGCCGGAACCGCCAAAGACGCCTGCGGCTGGATCTGTCGCGCTCTGCGCATATGCGTTGGTGATAAACATCGAGAACTCCCTTCAACTCCTTGCGGGAACGGGGCCCCGCGTCAGGTGGCCGGAATATAGTTGTGATCATCGCGAATGCAACAAAAACAGCCGCAGACCGTACTGTTTTCCAGGCCTCTTAGCCTTTCAGGCCCGGAAGGAGCATGGTACCCGGCAGCACAGGAGCATTTTACTCCTTTCCCGACTAACGTTCTGGAGGAAAAACGGTGACCGAAGATCAAAACACGCTGATCCTTGCTGAAGTCCGCCGTCTCGCCGACGCGCTTGAACGCCTCGCAGGCCCGGCGCCGGCGGTCAACGATTGGAACGCTGCCGACTGCTTCGTCTGGGCGCCTGCCCGGCTCCATCTGCAGCCCGTTGCCCGGCCGAACCGCGTGGCGCTGGCCCTGATCCGCGGCGTCGACCATGTGCGCGACATTCTACACGAGAACACGCTGCGCTTCACCGAAGGCTTCGCCGCCAATAACGTTTTGCTTTGGGGCGCGCGCGGCATGGGCAAGTCGTCGCTCGTCAAAGCCGTGCATGAGGATGTGCGCCGCGCAACTGGCGTCTCGCTGAAGCTGGTCGAAGTGCATCGAGAGGATATTTCCTCGTTGCCGGTGCTGCTCGATATTCTGAAAGCCGCTCCACACCGCATCATCGTCTTCTGCGACGACCTTTCCTTCGATCACGACGATACCGCCTACAAGTCGCTGAAGGCGGCGCTGGATGGCGGTGTCGAAGGCCGGCCGGACAATGTGCTGTTCTATGCCACATCGAACCGCCGCCACCTGCTGCCGCGCCACATGATGGAAAACGAGCAATCGACGGCAATCAATCCGTCGGAAGCGGTCGAAGAAAAGGTCTCGCTCTCCGACCGTTTCGGCCTCTGGCTCGGCTTCCACAAGTGCAGCCAGGAAGATTATCTGCTGATGATCGACGGGTATGCCGACTACTTCAAACTCACCCTCGACCGCGCAGAGATGCACCATGAAGCGCTGGAATGGGCAACGACGCGCGGCGCCCGCTCCGGGCGCGTTGCGTGGCAGTATATCCAGGACCTCGCCGGGCGGCAGCGGATCTTGCTGGAGCGGGATTAAGCGCGCATCCTCAGGTTCAGAACGACAAAAAGCCCGGTGGTGACCGGGCTTTTTGCAGACTCCTTGAGACGCACTACCTATTCAAGGAACGTCATTGGGTTGACCGGAGCCGAATTCTTGCGGACTTCGAAGTGAAGCTGCGGCTGCTTGACGTCGCCGCTCATGCCGGAGGTGGCGAGCGTCTGGCCGCGCTGAACCTTCTGGCCGCGAGCGACGCTGAGAGCATCGGCATGGCCGTAGACCGTGACGGTGCCGTCGTCATGACGGACGAGGACCGTGTTTCCGAGCTCCTTCAGGCCGTTGCCCGCATAGATGACCACGCCGTTTTCAGCGGCCTTGATCGGCGTGCCTTCCGGAACCGAGATGTCGATACCGTCGTTGCGGCTGCCGTTGACGTTGGAGCCATAGCCGGCAATGACCGCACCGCGGACCGGCCAGCGATATTTGCCTATACCGGTCGCTTCTGGTGCATCAGCCTGCACGTCTGCCTTGGCAGCGGCGTCGCTGACGGACTGCGTCGGCGCTGCGGCTGCAACCGCTTGCGGCTTGGCGGCATCGGATTCCGTGGCCGCGGCCGCGGCTTTGGGCGCTGCCTTTGCTGCCGGTTCGGTGGCGGCGGTCTTCGTCGCAGGCACAGTCTTCGCAGCGGCGGTTTTCGCGGCCGGCTTTACGGTCGGCTCAGCGGCGGCGTGCTTCGGCTCCATGGCCGGCACGGCAACCGACTTCACGGCGGACTTCTGCGGCTCGATCGAGGCGGTTTTCACCGGATCGGGCCTGACCGGTTCGGCTTCAGCGACCGCACCATGTGGCAGTTTCAGCGTCTGGCCAATGCGGACCCCGCCGCCCGACTGGATGTGATTTGCCTGCTTGAGCGCATCGACGCTGACGCCGGCGTTCTTTGCGATCCGGGCGAGCGAGTCACCCGGCTTGACGACATAGGTACCGTCGCCCTTCGGCTGCGGACCCTTGCCGTTGCCGGCAGCGAGCTTGCTGGGATCGGCAAGGCCGGCCTGCGACTTGCCGCGCATCTGACCGTTGGAAGGCAGCACGACCGCGTCCTGCTCCGGAGCCTTGACCGGCGCCGGCATCTTGCCGCCCTTGGAAAGGTCCGTTGCTTCCGAGGCCATTTTAGCGGGGCTCGGGGCGCCGGCACCGTTCATGGTCGGGATGATGATCTGCTGGCCCGGCTGAGCGCTGGCGCTGTTCTTCAGGCCATTGGCCCGCAGAATTTCCTTCTCCGGAACGCCGTAGCGGCGCGACAGCAGGCTTATGTCTTCGCCCGGACGCAGTGTTACGCTCGGCGCATTGACCGCCGTCCAGCCGGATGAAGATGCAGCAGCGGGTGCCGCCTTGATTGTGCCGGTCGGCATCGTATCTGGGGCAAGAGCCGGTTCTGCGCGAGAAGCCGTGGCCTTGCCACGCGATGCGGGGAACGGCTGGGCGAGCGCTTCGCTTTCACCTCTGGAGGCGACGTGCGTACGCGCCGGCGCTGCAGAGGCCGTCGGCGCAGCAAGCTCTGTCCGCTGGATCGCAACGGGAGCGGTCGATGCGCGGGCACTCGAATAGGATGGATTGTAACGAGCCGGAGAATTCGGGTAGGGCCGCGTAACCGGTGCGTTCTGCTGCGAGTAATCCTGCTGCTGATAACCGCCGCTCTGGGCAAGGTCGGCGCGCGGCACGGGATCACCGTCCGACCCATTCAAGCCGCGACGATTGATCGAACCGGTCGTCGTCTGATCCGGTGAGCCAGCAAAGAGCCCGCCGAAGCGCGTCGTGTCCGAACTACAAGCTGTCGCGGTGCTCGCCAGGAGAATGGCCACCAGGACTTTCCCTGCCGATTTACCGAAGTTTGACGAAAGACTGAAACCCATGACTCGACCCACTTGAGACGCAACCGTTTATGGGTCGATTAAAGCGCGTTAATCTTACCATGCGGTTAAAGCACTGGTGTCGCATGTGTTTTTTTGAGGAATTGCTAACCATAGAAGATGAATCCCCGCGCTTGCGGGGTACTTCCGGGGATTTCAATCTAAATTAGGCCTCAAAGATAGGAGGCGAGCATCGGCACGATCGGCTGATAGGGAACGTCGAACAGTTCCTCGCGCTCGAAGCGGCTGCCGGTCTTGGTGAGACGCACCATGCGGCAAACATTGTCCGACAGTATCAAGGGCGCAATCATCGATCCGCCGGAAACCAGTTGCTCGGCAAAGAAGCGCGGCATGGTGGTGAAGGCCGCGGTCACCAGAATGCGATCGAAAGTGCCCTCACCCGGCATCCCGACGCTGCCGTCAGCCTGGCGGATGATGACGTTGCGCAGGCCGAGCGTATCCATGCGCTGCTGCGCTGCCGTTGTCAGGGTCTTATACCGATCGACGGTCAGAACCCGCTCGACGATGCGGCCCATGACGGCCGCGGTGAAGCCACTGCCGGTGCCAACCTCGAGAACACGGTGGCCGGGCTTGACCTTCAGGCTATGCAAAATGCGGACGACAAGATCGATGCCTTCCATGAAGGCGCCGCATTCGATCGGAATCGTTCGGCTGGAATAGGCATCATCGGCAAATTGCAAGGGTACAAAGGGTAGGCGCGGCGTCTGTTCGACGGCCGTCATCAGATCGATATCCAAAATTCCTTCGGCCCGCAGCCGCAGCACAACGGCTGCAAAGCCTTCCTTCTCGACCAAACGAGCTGTCAATCCGCTACTCCGTACCCGAGCGCCCGCGCCACGCGGTCTTGCGCCGAATAATCCGTCAAATCGAGTTTCAAAGGAGTTACCGAAATACGATTTTGTTTCAAGGCGTGAATATCCGTGCCTGGGCGAAACACGCTACTGCGTTCGCCGAAGCGCAACCAGTAATAGGGAAATCCACGACCGTCTGCACGCTCCTCAACCTGAAGGTTGAAGGCGAGATTGCCCTGCGCGGTGACTTCGGTGCCGGAAACTTCATCCGGCCGGCAGTTGGGGAAATTCAGGTTGAGAAAGGTGCCAGCGGGCAGATCGATATCAATCAGCTTGCCGAGAAGAGCCGGCGCATGCGCCTCTACCACTTCCCAAGGCACGACGCGTGTCCCGTTCTCGTGCACATAGGCTTGGCTCAGCGCGAAGGAGCGCACGCCCTGCAGCGTACCTTCGATCGCGCCGGCGATCGTGCCTGAATAGGTGACATCGTCGGCGACGTTGGAGCCGGAATTGACGCCCGAGAGCACCAGATCCGGCTTGATGTCCATGACCTGGCGGATACCCATGATGACGCAATCCGTCGGCGTGCCGCGCAGCGCATAATGCTTGTCCGAAACCTTGCGCAGACGCAAGGGTTCGGAAAGGCTCAGCGAATGGGCAAGGCCGCTTTGATCGGTTTCCGGCGCAACGATCCAGACATCATCGGACATCGTGCGGGCGATGCGCTCCAACACGGCCAGTCCTTCGGCATGAATGCCGTCGTCATTGGTCAGAAGTATCCGCATTGCCCCCACCGCTCAAAACATGACCCCGAAAAGTGCGAAGCGGTTTTCGGACAAGATCATGTCACGTCAAATCAGGCTGCGCGCTCGATTCTCTTCAGACCACCCATATATGGCAGCAGTGCGTCCGGAACAGTGACCGAACCGTCCTCGTTGAGATAATTCTCGACAACCGCGATCAGGCAGCGGCCGACGGCGGTGCCGGAGCCGTTCAGCGTGTGCACGAATTTCGTACCCTTGTCGTCCTTGCCGCGATAGCGGGCATTCATGCGCCGCGCCTGGAAATCGCCGCACACGGAGCAGGAGGAAATCTCGCGATAGGTATCCTGCCCCGGAAGCCAGACTTCCAGGTCGTAGGTCTTGCGGGCGCCGAAACCCATGTCGCCGGTCGAGAGCGTCATGATACGATAGTGCAGGCCAAGGCGCTTCAACACTTCCTCTGCGCAGGCAGTCATGCGCTCGTGCTCGGCAATCGAGCTTTCGGCGTCGGTGATGGAAACGAGTTCGCACTTCCAGAACTGATGCTGGCGCAGCATGCCCCGCGTATCGCGGCCGGCCGAGCCCGCTTCCGAGCGGAAGGATGGCGTCAGGGCCGTGAAACGCAGCGGCAGCTTTTCCTGATCGAGGATCTCGCCGGAAACGAGATTGGTCAGCGAAACCTCCGCCGTCGGGATCAGCCAGCGACCGTCCGTGGTCCTGAAGGAATCCTCGGCAAATTTCGGCAGCTGGCCGGTGCCGAACATCGCCTCGTCGCGCACCATCAGCGGTGCGCTGACTTCGGTATAGCCATGTTCGCCCGTATGAAGATCCAGCATGAATTGGCCGAGCGCCCGTTCCAGGCGCGCAAGCTGCGAGGTCAGCACGGTGAAACGCGAGCCGGAAAGCTTGGCGGCGCGCTCGAAATCCATGTAGCCGAGCGCTTCGCCGATCTCGAAGTGTTCTTTCGGCTTGTGATTCCAGGTCGGCTTGGCGCCCCAGACATGCTTGACGACATTGTCGTGCTCGTCCTTGCCGACGGGCACATCATCGAGCGGAATATTGGGGATGCGCGATAGGGCGTCGTTAAGGTCGGCCGTCAGCACGCGCTCTTCTTCTTCCGCTGCCGGCAGCGACGTCTTGATCTCGGCGACTTCCGCCTTCAGCTTTTCGGCAAGCTCAGTGTTCTTCTGCGCCATGGCCGCGCCGATTTCCTTCGAAGCGGCGTTGCGGCGGGACTGCATATCCTGGACGGATTGGATAACGGAGCGGCGCTTCTCGTCGAGCGCAATGAGGCTTTGCGACAAAGGCTCGGCCCCGCGCTTGGCAAGCGCTGCATCCAAAGCCTCGGCATTCTCACGAATCCATCTGATATCAAGCATCGTCGTTCCAGGTCGTTGCACATGAGCATAGCTCCGACCGAGACTTCGGTCGGAGATCGAACCGGCAAAACCCTATGAAAAGACGATGCAGACCGGCGCCTTAGACGCTATCCGTCTTGGCGACATCGGACCCTTCGCCACTCTCTTCGAGCGCTTGCCGGGCACGCTGGCGTTCCACGAGTCGCGCCGCGTAGATGGAAATCTCGTAGAGAAGGATCGTCGGCAGCGCAAGGCCGATCTGGGACATCGGATCAGGCGGCGTCAGCACGGCGGCGACGATGAAGGCGAAGACGATCGCGAACTTGCGCTTTTGCGCCAGCCACTGCGAGGTCAGCAGGCCGACGCGTGCAAGCAGCGTGGTGATGACCGGGAGTTGGAAAACGAGACCGAAGGAAAAGACCAGCGTCATGATCAGGCTCAGATATTCCGAGACCTTCGGCAGCAATGCGATGCCTACCTGACCTTCGGCCGGCGCCTGCTGCATCTTCAGGAAGAACCACATCACCATAGGGGTGAAGAAGAAGTAGACGAGCGCGGCGCCCATCAGAAACAGAATCGGCGATGCGATCAGGAACGGCAGGAAGGCAGAACGCTCGTTCTTGTAGAGCCCCGGCGCGACGAACTTATAGATCTGTGCAGCGATGATCGGGAAAGAGATCACCAACGCGCCGAACATGGCGACCTTCACCTGCGTGAAGAAAAACTCCTGCGGCGCGGTATAGATCAGCTCGGCCTTCGCGAGATCGAGATGAGCCCAGACGACAGCCCATTTGTAGGGATAGACCAGATAATTGAAGAGATGCTTGGCAAAGGCGAAACAGCCGATGAAGGCAATGAAAAACGCCACCAGCGACCAGATCAGCCGCGTGCGCAATTCCATGAGGTGTTCGATAAGCGGCTGCGGCTTATCGTCGATATCACCCGTCATGCCTCGTCCTTCTTCTTAGGCGTTGTTTTGCTAGCCGTCGGGCGCTTCCTCGGAGCCGCAGCGGCGGCGGGAGCATCGGCAGTGGCCGCGGCAACCTTGCGAGGCGCCCGCTTCGGCTTTTCCGCGACAACCGATGTGTCGACCAGCGCAGCGGCGACCTCGTCCGTTTTGCCTGGTGCTTTTGCCCGAGGCTTGCGAACGGCTTTCGGCTTTGCAGGCACTTCTGCAGCGACGGCCGGTTGCGGCGTCGTCACCGGCGCGGGCGAAACGACCGGCGCTGCCTCACTGGAGGCAGGAGCGATTGGAAGCATTTCCGGCAGTCCCATGGACGGCTCGGAAACGGGTTCCGCCGGCGTGGATGTCGCCACAGCAGGCTTGTCAGTCGCCGTCGAACGTTGCAGGTCGGCCTTGATCTCGTTGCCCATCTGCCGCAGCGGGTTCATTGCTTCCCGCAATGAATTGACGGGATTGAGCTTTTGCGCATCGGAGATCGTCTGGCGCACATCGTCCAGCTCCGCCTCGCGCATGGCCTCATCGAATTGTGAACGGAATTCACCCGCCACTTTTCGCGCCCGCGCGGTCATTTTACCGATTGTCCGCAACGTTGCCGGCAGTTCCTTAGGGCCAATGACCACAAGCGCCACAACGGCGATAACCAGCAGCTCAGACCAGCCTACGTCGAACATGAAAAGGCTCCTGGGCCGACAGCGAGCGTCTCAGCTCCCTGCGCACCCGACATGATTATTTCGATTCGTCGGCCTTGTGTTCAACCGTGCGGGACGCTGTCGTCTGAGACGGCGTCTCTTCCTCGTCGCTCATGCCTTTTTTGAAGCTCTTGATGCCCTTGGCTACGTCACCCATCAGCTCCGGGATCTTTCCACGGCCGAACAACAACAGCGCGATGGCCAGGACAATCAGCCAGTGCCATATGCTTAGAGAACCCATTGCGATAACTCCCAATTTCAACGTCTTCCCGATGTAAGACGTTTACAGATGTTTTTCAAACACCAAAATGTACTGCATCGGCGCACATGGGGATAGCGAGCGCCAAAGCCACGGCCGAGCATCTCCAACTAAGGAGAACGACTTCTATATTCGCATCCGCTAATGGCGAAAGCGAGACTTGACGTCACTGCCTGGAAAAAAGCTTTACCGCAGCCAAGCGGCCCGCAGATGCGCCGGGAGAGCGCAAATTTCGGCTTAATCGTCCGAAGCGCCACCTGGCGCCAAAAGACCGAGTTCCTCCAGATCCAGTTGCGTGATCGGATCTTCGTCCTCGGTCAATTCGTCGCTCATCAATGGCGACGGAATATTGAAATTGGCGGGAATACGGCCCGAGAGCAGCCCTGCCCCCTTCAATTCTTCGAGACCGGGCAAATCGCGCAGCTCTTCCAGCCCGAAATGGTCGAGAAAATCCCGCGTCGTGCCCAGCGTCACCGGCCGGCCTGGGGTGCGCCGCCGACCGCGAAAGCGAACCCAGCCGGATTCCATCAGCACGTCCAGCGTGCCCTTGGATGTCTGCACGCCTCTGATATCCTCGATTTCCGCGCGCGTCACCGGCTGGTGATAGGCAATAATGGCCAGGACTTCAAGCGCGGCGCGAGAGAGTTTGCGCACCTCGTTGTCATCGCGGCGAATGACGAAGGAAAGATCGGCGGCCGTGCGAAACGCCCAGGCGCCGTCGACCTGGATCAAATTGACGCCGCGCGTCGCATAATCGGCCTTCAAGCGCTGCATGACGGGTCGGACATCGACGCCGCGGGGAATGCGATCGGCGATGAAGCCTTCGGATACCGGCTGGGCGGAAGCGAAGACCAGGGCCTCGGCGATGCGTTCGGCCTCACGGCTGAGGTGAGTGTCGACTGGCGCTGCTGCCGCAGCCGCTTCATCGTCCATGCGGTGATCGTCGTCCGGGCCGTTCACATTCGCTCCTGTTATTCCGCCGCCTCGAGTTCCATATGGTTCGGCCCGCGGCGCATATAAAGCGGCTGGAAGGCGCCCTCCTGGCGAATTTCCAGCTTGCCCTCGCGGACGAGTTCCAGCGAGGCGGCGAAGGCGCTGGCAATAGCTGTGACCCGCTCGCTCGCACTGGTCATATAGTCCAAAAGATAGTGTTCCAAAACAGTCCAGTCGGTGATCTCGCCAATCATACGGCTGAGGATCGTGCGGGCGTCGACCAGCGACCAGACCCGACGGCGCTCGATCGTCACCTGGGTGATCGCCTGGCGCTGGCGCAGGCCGGCATAGGCGGTCAGAAGATCGTAAAGGCTGGCGTCATAGGCCGATTGGCGGCGGTCGGGAATATGTTCGGGCGCGCCGCGCGCAAAAACATCACGGCCGAGACGATTGCGGTTGACGAGGCCGGTCGCCGCGTCCCGCATGGCTTCCAGCCGCTTCAGCCGGAAAGCGAGCGTCGCGGCCATTTCTTCGCCGGTCGGACCGTCTTCCTTGCTCTGCTGCGGAATGAGCAGCTTCGACTTGAGATAGGCGAGCCATGCGGCCATCACGAGATAATCGGCGGCGAGCTCGATGCGGATGCGACGGGCGCGCTCGATGAACAACAGATATTGTTCGGCAAGCGCCAGCACGGAGATGCGCGACAGATCGACCTTCTGATTGCGGGCAAGGTGCAGCAGCAGGTCGAGCGGGCCTTCGAAGCCGGCGATGTCGACGACCAATGCCGGCTCATGCATGCCCCGCTCGGCTCCATTGTCCTGCCATAGCTTGTCCATCGGCGCTTCCGCCTGCAGGCTCTTTTCCGTGCCGTCCACCTTGTTCACCCGTCAGATCCCTGGAGCTCGGTCCTATGCCACTGCAAACATCGCGTCGAATTCGGCGCGGATCGAAGCCTCGTCAGCACCGTCATTGCGGCCGAAAGCCGCTTCGACCACTTTTGCACGCGTCAGCGATCTCCCGGTCAACGCCGGAACATTGCGCACCACCTGCCGCATTTCGTCCATGACGCCGTTGCAGTGCAGCACGATATCGCATCCGCCCGCAACAATATTAGCCGCGCGCTCGCCGATCGTGCCGGCAAGCGCGTTCATGGAGGTGTCGTCCGACAGCAGCAAGCCCTGGAAGCCGATATGGCCACGGATGATCTCGTCAATGACCTTGCGTGACGTCGTTGCCGGATTGGTGGGGTCAATGTCGGTAAAGACAACATGGCAGGTCATTGCCATCAGCTCGTCCTTGAGCGCGACAAAGGGCGGAAAATCGTGCGCTTCCAGCTCTGCGCGCGGAACCGTGACAACCGGCAATTCGTGATGCGAATCGGCAAAGCCGCGGCCATGGCCCGGCATGTGCTTCATCACTGGCAACACGCCGCCGGCCTTGAGACCTTCGGCGGCTGCACGTCCCATCTCCGTTACCGTTACGGGATCGCCGCCATAGGCGCGATTGCCGATGACATTGCTCGAGCCTTCGACCGGCACATCGAGCACCGGCAGGCAATCGACGTTGATGCCGAACTTCAGCAGATCGAAGGCATGCAGCCGGGACATCAGCCATGCGGCGCGCAGGCCGCGCTCGCGGTCGTGACGATAGATGTCGCCTAGCGCCTGACCGGACGGATAATGCGGCAGAAGCGGCGGACGGATGCGCTGCACCCTGCCCCCTTCCTGGTCGATCAATACCGGCGCATCGCGGCCGACGCTGTCGCGCAACGAAGCAACAAGATCGGCGATCTGCGCGGGCTCGGAAATGTTGCGTCCAAAGAGAATGAAGCCCCATGGCTGTTCCGACTGATAGAAGGAACGCTCTTCGGGCGTGATGGAATGGCCGCTACAGCCGAGGATCATGGATTTTGATTCGGTCATGTTCGAATCATAAAGGCCGCCTCGCGAAATGCGAATAACCTCGAACCGAGATACACAAAAGAAAACGGCGAGCCTCTGCCCGCCGTTTTCCACAATCGTTCAGCCTCAATCTCTTACTTCGAGATCAGGCAAGTGCCGCCTGCGGCGCGGTAACGCTGGCAGAGGTCGGCGGCTTCATCCTTGGAGCCGGCGACGACGCGGACGCGGTAATAGGTGCCCTTGCCGGCGATGTCGGCCTTACGAATTTCGAGCGGGTGACCACCAATGACGCTGGCGAATTTGGCCTTCAGATTGGCCTGAGACTTCTGCGCCTCGGCTTCGGACGGCAGCGAAGCGATCTGCACGCCGTAAGCACCGCCAGCACTTGCCGGTGCCGCGGGAGCCGGCTGGGTCGCCGCCGGGCTTGCCGACGCAACCTGCTGAGGCTTCGGCTGGGCCGGAGCCGGATGAGCGGCAGCACCATTGTTCGCGGCAGGGGCGACAACAGCGGGCCTTGCCGGCTGCTGCGCCGGACGCGATGTCGGAACAGGGGTCGTCTTCACGACACGGATCGGCGTGCTTTCAGCACTGGCTGCGTCGCCAGCGTCGGGCTGCGCGGTGGCCGGTTGCGAGGCCTGCGCGTCTGCCGTCGAGGGGCGAAGATCGGCGGAGGCAACTTGGCTGCCGGTCGCCGGCCTTGCTGGAGGGGTCTTCGGCGTCGATGCCGGAGATGCTGCCGTCGTCGTATTGTCGACAGCCGGCTCCTCACGAGCAACGAGCGAGCCATCCGGCTTGACGATCATCGTGCGCACCTTGCGCGGCGACACCGACGGAACCTGGGCATCGTCGTTCGCAGCCGTATTGGCGTTACTGCCGTTCTGGTTCGGCAGCAGCCGGGGATCCTCGGTTTCGCCGACCGGCGTCGGCGTGACCTGATCGTCGCTGCCGTCGTCAGGTGACACGGATTCGGGGATCAAGGTCTTCTGGACGACATCCACGGGCTGTTCGTTGGAGGAAACCAATTCCTTCTGCTTCGGCGCGGCGGTGCTGTCGCCAGCGACGCGGTCGTAGACAGCCTTGTCCTGATTGGGAACTACCGTGCCGCCCGGATTTTCCGGAGCGACTTTCACCGGATCGGCATCGGCCGTGATGACGCGCGGCTCGCCGGAGAAGCTCGAAATCGGCGAACCGTGGCGAACCCAGCCGTAGATGCCATAGGCGCCAAGACCCAGAACCGCGATGACGGCAGCGGCCGTCGCCATGCCACGGAACGAGCGCGCCTGACGACGGCCGGCTACAGCCGCCGGGTTCAGCGTCATGCGAGCGACGTTCTCGACCGGATTGGACGCTTCACGGTAGCTGCGGCGGAAGTCCTCTTCCAACGCCCGTTCGAACTCGTCGAACTCTTCGGCAGGCTGTTTGACCGTCGGAGCGGGTTTTGCCACCGCATTCTTGGACCAGGACGGAGCCATCGCGCTGCCGAGAGCGGCAGCAGCAGTCGGCTTGATCGGCTCGGGGGCCGCTTCCTTAGCTGGCGTGCCGAACAGGCTTGCCATCTCCGAGTCAATGTCGAAATCATATTCCGGCGGCACGACAATCGGCTCTTCCGGCTCGACCGGCGGCAGGTTCGGAACATGAGAGCCTTCGAAATTCTCGACGCGATCTTCGGTATCGGAGATTTCGGACGGATCGAATGGCAGAGCCTGATCGGCATCGAGAACAGGCGCAGCTTTGCGTGCGACCGGCGCTGCGGCGGCAACCGGCTGAGCCGGACGCTCCGGAACGGGCTCCGGACGCGGGGGCTGCACGGCGCGAGGCGCGGCTGCGGCGATCACGGCGGCCGGTGTGGCGACAGGCGCAGCCGGCGGTGGCGCCACCGGCGTCGCCCGACTGACAACCGGAGCAGGCTGCGGCGCAGCGATCGGAGCGGGCGCAGGCTGGGAGACCGGAGCGGACTTGCTCGTTTCGGCAAAATCGAGCTCCGCAAGTTCCATCTCGATATCCGCGAGATCGAACTCGAAATCCTGGCCGGCGAAGGGATCATCGGCTTCCAGAACTATCGGCTTTGGCTCCTCGCGCCGCTGAACTGGAGCAACCGGCGCAGCCGCAACAGCAGCGGGGGCTTCAACGGACACGGACGGCGCCTTGGGCTGCGCGTCGAAAATATCGAAGCCGGGCTCGACCTTGGCTGCCGGCGCGGCGCCTCTCGCCGGAACCGGATAACGGTCGACATCGGCCAGCAGATCGTCGATTTCGGCGGAAAGAGCCGCTGCGTCCATCCGGCCCGGCATGACCGGCTCGGGCGCCTTGGCGACCGGCACTTCCGGCTGAGCAACGACGTGGCGGGACTGAGGCGCGTCCTGCATCACCGGCAGATCGAAATCGAGCGCCGTTTCGACAGGGGGCTGCGCCTGAACAACGGGCGGAGCGACCGGAGCTTGGGCCACAGGCTTTGCTTGCGACGGAGCCGCGACAGTGAAATTGGCCAGCGGCAAGCGCACGGTGGCGGCCGCGGACTGCGGTATCGGTGCTGCCGCCGGCTTCGGAGCCGGAGTTGCGGCCTGCTGGGTAGGAACAGGCTGCGGAGCCGGTGTGGGCTGCGGCGCTGGTGTGGGCTGCAAGGCCGGCGCGATCGACATTTCGAGTTCGTCGATCAGATCGCGTGCACCGACCACCGGCTTGGCTGGCGCCACCGGCTGCGGCAACTCGACGAACTGGGGTTCAGTGCGCACCGGCTCGACCGTATGCGAGAGCTGAGCTTCGCCGGCAAAAGGCTGATCTTCCGGCGAGACCGGAATGTCATCAGCAGGACTCAAACGTGGCGCATCATAACGCTCGAATTCCCGCAAGAGTTCGTCTTCGAGATCGAAGGCCGGCTCTTGCCGCTGAGCTGCTGGCGCCGCCTGGGCGGCAGGCCGCGGCTCGAAACCGACGATGCGGGCGAGTTCGGCAAGCGGATCATCATCCGCAAAGAACTCGTCGTTTCCGCTTGCGCGATACGCCAACTGTTTTTCTGCCATCACCCAATCCACTCGCAAACACTACAGATATGCCAGCGCAATGTGGGCAAATGGTGACGTTTATCGCATTTCATCCGGTGCTGCGGTCCCGGTTATACCAAGACCTGACTTCAAAACCGACGCGACAGCGTACACCAGCCCAAGTCTGGCAATGCTTAATTCTCGGTTCTTATCGTTAACAAATCGTAATTCAGGTAAATCTTTACCTTTATTCCAATGTCCGTGGAAGGAACTTGCCAGATCGTAAAGATAAAAAGCGATGCGGTGGGGCTCCTGCGACAGTGCTGCAGCCTCGACGATTCGCGGGAATTCCGCAATCTTGGCTATCAATTGCAATTCCGCCGGATCGGAGATCACACCGCTGACCGCTTTCGCCAGATCCAGCGAAGCGATATCGAGATCGGGGAAGGCTTCCTTGGCCTGCCGGAAGACCGACATGCAGCGTGCATGTGCATATTGCACGTAGAAAACCGGATTGTCCTTGGACTGTTCGGTCACCTTGGCGAAGTCGAAATCCAGAGGCTCGGAATTTTTCCGGTAAAGCATCATGAACCGGACGGAATCGCGGCCGACCTCGTCGACCACATCGCGCAGCGTGACGAAATCGCCTGAGCGCTTCGACATCTTAACCGGCTCACCATTCCGGAACAGCTTGACGAGCTGGCATAGCAGCACCGTCAGCTTCGCCTTACCATCCGAGACGCCGCGCGCCACGGCTTCCAGCCGCTTGACGTAGCCTCCATGGTCAGCCCCGAGAATATAGATCATCTCGTTGAAGCCGCGGTCGAACTTGTTCTTGAAATAAGCAACGTCGGCGGCGAAATAAGTATAGGAACCGTCAGACTTGATTAGCGGCCGGTCGATATCGTCGCCCACTTCCGTCGAACGGAACAAGGTCTGCTCGCGATCTTCCCAATCTTCCGGCAATTGTCCCTTCGGCGGCGGCAATGCGCCTTTGTAGACATACCCCTTGAAGGTCAGATCGTTGATCGCAGTGCGGATCAGGGCCGCGCCATTGGCGTGCAGCGTCCGCTCCGAGAAAAAGACGTCATGATGGACGTTCAGTGCCTCCAGGTCCGCACGGATCATCGCCATCATCGCATCGATGGCGCGATCCTTGATGATCGGCAGCCACTGGTCTTCCGGCATGCCCCGAAGCTTGGTGCCGAACTCCTTTGCCAATGCTTCGCCGACCGGAACAAGATAATCGCCGGGATAAAGACCCGCCGGAATGTCTCCGACCTGCTCGCCAAGCGCCTCGCGATAACGCAGGAAGACCGACCGCGCCAGCACGTCGATCTGCGAGCCGGCGTCGTTGATGTAATATTCCTTGGTGACGTCATAGCCGGCAAAACCGAGCAGATTGGCCAACGCATCGCCGACAACGGCGCCGCGGCAATGGCCGACATGCATCGGCCCCGTCGGATTGGCGGAAACATATTCGACATTGACCTTCTGGCCGGCACCCAGGGTCGAGCGTCCGAAATTCTGGCCTTCGGAGATCATCGTCGCCAGCAGGCGCTGCCAATAACCGACCGAAAGGCGAATATTGATGAAGCCGGGGCCGGCTACCGAAACCTCGGCAACATCGGCATCTTCCTTCAACTTGGCAATGATGATCTCAGCGAGCGCGCGCGGATTGGTGCCGAGCGGCTTCGACAGCACCATGGCAGCGTTGGTGGTGACATCGCCGTGGCTAGGGTCTCGCGGCGGCTCCACGCCGACACGTCCGAAGTCAAGTTCGGATCGCTTTTCCTTCACAATATCAATTTGTTCAAGAGCGTTCTTAATTCTGACTTCGAAATCGGTGAAAAGGTTCATCATAGTGTCCACGCATAGCTTGGGCAGGCCCTGTCGGCCCGACGCCGCCGCTGCCTACCGCAAATCGGGAGTCTGGTCAAACAAACGCCTGTGGGCGCTGATGGCATAGGTATCGGTCATCCCGGCCAGATAGTCCCCGACATGGCGAGCCTTGGCGGCAACGGCGAGGCCGGCAATATGATCTACCCAATAATGGCTCTGCATCTCCTTGGGATTGTCCATATAGGCATGGAACAGATCCGTGACGATCTGCGCGGCGCCGGCGCGGATGCGCATGATATCCGGATGGCGGTAGATGCGCTTGAAGAGCATCTGCTTGATCTGTTTGTCGGTCTCGGCCATGTCCGGAGAGAAGGTCGCGATGATGCGACCGGCGGCGCGGATATCGGCAACGCTCTCCGGCCTGATTTCGCTGAGCGCTTTCTGCGCAACGGAAATCACGTCTTCCACCATGCGGGTGATTTGCCGGCGCATGATCTCATGCGTGAAGCGACTCGGCTCCAGATGCGGATAGAGCGCCCTCACCTCGGCCATCAGCGCCGAAAGAAATGGAATCTCCTCCAGCATGTCGAAATTCAAATAGCCGGAGCGCAGGCCGTCATCGATGTCATGCGTATTGTAGGCGATATCGTCCGCGATCGCCGCGACCTGCGCCTCCAGGCTGGCAAAGGTTGCGATTTCGAGATCGTGAATTTCGCAATAGTCGAGGATCGGCTGCGGCACCGGACCGCGCGTGCCCTGGCCATCGGGCGTCAGCAGCGGACCATTGTGCTTGACCAGCCCCTCCAATGTTTCCCAGGTGAGATTCAAACCATCGAATTCGGCATAACGCCGCTCAAGCTTCGTCACGATGCGCAGTGATTGCGCATTATGATCGAAGCCGCCATAGGGCAGCAGCATTTCGTGGAGCGCGTCTTCACCGGTATGGCCAAAGGGGGTGTGACCGAAATCATGGACGAGCGCCACGCCTTCGGCGAGATCTTCGTCGAGCTTCAGCGCACGCGCCAAGGCGCGGGCAATCTGCGCCACCTCGATCGTATGCGTCAGGCGCGTACGGTAGTGATCGCCATCCTGGGCGATAAAGACCTGCGTCTTGTGCTTCAGCCGCCGGAAAGCGGTTGTATGGACGATGCGGTCGCGGTCGCGCTGGAAATCCGAGCGCGTCGGGCTCGATCCCTCCTCATAAAGCCGTCCGCGGGATTCCCTGGGATCGGTCGCATAAGCAGCCCGCTCGCCATAACCGAAACCCAATGCATGCCTGTCGATCGTCATTATCCATCCATTCCGGCTTCAGAGCGCCGCATTCGATTGAATGCTCAAAGGCCGCTCCATTCCAAAGCATCGTCTCCGCATTTTAATGATGCCATTCCAATACGGGATGCCCTGGCCCATTGACGCCGCTTTACAGCCTTCATACCTATACCGGAGAGAAACAGCAAAATGGCGCATGGCTCAACCATATAACCATAGCTGTCAACCGTTGTACTTTCATGATAAAGGCTATGGATATCAGCCGTTTGAAAGTGGAACGGCCCATTCGGTTCTCTCCGGATCTTGACCCCGGCAGGAGGAAGGCATGACTGAGACAAGTGTAACCCTATCGGACGCAGCGGCAAAGCGAATCGCCGCGATCGTCAGCGCCGAGGCCGGCAAGCGGGCGCTTCGCGTCGCCGTCGAGGGCGGCGGCTGTTCCGGCTTTTCCTATAAATTCGATCTTGTCGACGGACCGCAAGACGATGATGTCGTGGTCGAAAAGGGCGACGCCAGGGTGCTGATCGACCAATTGTCGCTGGTCTATATGGCCGGCTCAGAGATCGATTTCGTCGACAATCTGCTCGGCCAGTCCTTTCAGATCAAGAATCCGAATGCGGTCGCAAGCTGCGGCTGCGGCACGAGTTTTTCGATCTAAGGCTCTTCATTTTCCACAGGTTGACAACCGGCCGGAAGCTGTTGCTTTACGGCCGGTTTTCATTTGGACGGGTGGCCAAGGCCGTTTGCTGCGGATAAAAGAAAACCCGAAGCAGAGGAGCCATCCCTTCATGAAGATCGCCACCTGGAACATCAACGGCGTCAAGGCGCGTATCGAGAACCTGTGCCAGTGGCTGAAAGACTCCGATCCCGACATCGTTTGCCTGCAGGAGATCAAGACGGTCGACGAAGGCTTTCCGCGCTTTGAGATCGAGGCGCTCGGCTATCATGTCGAAACGCACGGGCAGAAGGGTTTCAATGGCGTCGCGATCCTTTCCAAGATCAAGCCTGATGAAGTGACCCGTGGTTTGCCCGGCGATGAGGCGGATGAACAGGCCCGCTTCATCGAAGCGGTGTTTTCCGTGCCGGAACAGGGCGCGCTTCGCGTCTGCTGCCTGTATCTGCCAAACGGCAACCCAATCGATACGGAAAAATACCCCTACAAGCTCGCCTGGATGGAGCGCCTGCGGAAATTCGCCGTCAGCCGCCTGGAACTGGAGGAGCCGACCATCCTTGCCGGCGACTATAATGTCATACCGGAGCCGCATGATTGTTTCGATCCGAAGGTCTGGGAAAACGACGCGCTGTTCCTGCCGCAAACCCGCCAGGCTTTCCGACAGCTCGAGCATCTCGGCTTCACCGATGCGGTGCGCGCCACCACCGATGGGATCAAGCTTTATTCCTTTTGGGATTACCAGGCAGGGGCCTGGCCGAAGAACAACGGCATCCGCATCGATCATCTGATGCTATCGCCGGAAGCGGCCGATCGCCTGACCTCTGCCGCAATCGAAAAGCATGTGCGCGCCTGGGAAAAACCGTCGGACCATGTTCCGGTCATCGCGCATTTCGATTTCCGGACCTAAAATCGGCGACTATTCGGCGCCTGCGACGTCCAGTTGATGCGCCATGGAAACGGCGACGCGACGGTCGTCCTCGTTGGCGATCGAGAAGGCCTGCTCCTGCAGGTCCTGCATCCATGTACAATCCTTCGGCTTGCACTTGTCGAGCGCCGCCGTCATGAAGGCGAGGCCACGCACGGACTGGCCTTCCTGGAAGAGAATATTGCCGAAAACGGCCATTGCGCCGGGATGGCCGCTCTTGCGGGCCTGGTTCAGCCACTTCTTGGCCTGCTGCACATTGGCGGCGCCGCCCTCACCCGCCAGCATCATCTGTGCAAGCTGGAACTGCGCCTCCGGAACACCGAAGGTCGATGCGACCTGGAAATAAAGCTGGCGCGCCTGATTGAGATCGATTTTGACTGGGCTGTTTACAATACCGGTCTTGTAATAATTGGCGAGCGCGAGCAGCGCGTTGATGAAGAAGCCGGTATCCTCCGAGCCGGGCTCCACACCCTGCTGGGCGATCTCGCTATAGATCTTGAAAGCCTCGAAATCGTCCCGGGTCACGCCATCGCCGTCGGCATACATGTTGGCCAGCGCCCAACGCGAGCCGGTGTGGCCCTTCTCGGCGGCGTAACGATAGGCTTCGACCGCCTCTTCCTTCTGGCCGTTCTTATAAGCGCGGAAGCCGAATTTGAAGAGATCGAAAGGCCCCGATTCCTTGGTGACACCCGCATTGATATCGAATGCTAGGGCCTGACCTGCGAGAGCCACCGAAGTGGCAAGCGACAGGCTGAGCATCATCATTCTCGCTGATATGAACTCGGACTTAAACATAACAGTCGATTTCTTTCGCTCCATTCGCATCCGCAACGGTGATCCCATATGCACCGTCAGGCCTGCGAATGTATTCCCTACCGGCGCGCGAACCAGCGACATCCCTTAAGGAAGTCTGCCGGGTACCAGCCCAACGCCGTTCGCCACATTTCCAAACGTAGTCTGAAATTATGTCCAAACGAGCATCCACGCTGGCACGATCACATATCGCTCTTGAAACAGTCCGCCGCTTCGCTGTCGAAAGAGAGAGGCTTGCGATTGAATGAGTTTCGGATTCCTTCGGGAAATAATGCGTTTCCGGCTGCATCGCGAACGTCGTCGTTCCGATCCCGGATTGCTTTTTTTCTTGAAGTGTAAACTGACCCATCAACTGTTTACGCACTTTCCACCAAGGCTTGCCCCTTCGCCCGTATAATCGCTGCTCCCCATTTGTGGCGGGAAATGGACAAATTGGGCGGCGGATACACGCCCGTAATCTGTTGAAATAAAGTGTTGCTGAATCGTCACAAAGAGTTTGCCGATCTTGAGGTTTCGTTAACCACGAAACGCTAGGCGGGACGGTTTTGCGGGTCGTATGTGGAAATGGTTTGGCACTGGATCGGGTATTAAAACGCCGCGAGACCGAAAGGGCTCGCGGCGTGGAATCGCTTGAAGCAACAAGGATCAGACCTCGGAACTTGCTTCAGCTCAATGGTTTACGTCAGAACCTGACCTTCATCGACGTCGACAGCGCGGCGACCAAATCGTTGCCGAAGCTGTAGGTCGCGTCATCGCCGTAGGTGATACCATTGGAGGTGATGGTGCCGGATTTGCCGCTGGTCAGCAGGCCCAGCGCGCCGGCGAAGGTGAACTCGACATGCTCAGTCGGCTTGTAGGAAAGACCGGCGCCAAGCGTCCAGGTATCCGAGCTCAAGCCGTAGCCCTGGCTGGTGCCGCGATCCCAGCTCAAGCTCAAAGCGCCGCTCCATTGGTCATTGAACTTGTGGCCGACGCCGCCGGTAATCGTCCAGCCATCCTGATAGAGCAGATCGAGGGAGGTAAGCTCGGTCGCACCGCCCGTATGGCAGGATATGCCCCGCGTCGAGGTCGGGCAAAGCGCGATGCTCTGCAGAACGCTCCAGTTGGTCCATTTGACCGAACCGAAGGCCAGCCAGTCCGGCGCGATGCCGCTCTGCACCTTCCATTCCAGCGAGTCCGGTGCATCGGCGGAACCGAAGACGGAAGTGGCGCTGCCGAAAAATGCGCGGACGGGCGGCAGTTCGGTCAGATCGACAGTGCCCTTGAGGTTATCGTATTTGACCCGGCTGTTATAAACGAGGCTGGTACGGAGGGCGTATTCCGGGATCTCATAAGCGAGACCGGCGCGCCAGCCCCAGCCGTGGCCATCGACATCCAGCGAGCCGACACCATCGTAAACGGCGGAAAACGGAGCCGGAACAACGGAAACCAAGCGGGACTTGTAGCCGCTGACCTCCTGATAGAAGCCACCGCCGATCAGGCGCAGTTGACCCGGGCCGGCATCGAACTTGTAGGAGCAGGTGGCTGCGTAATTGTGCGTACGCACCTTGGTTTCGATTTCATTGTTGGCGCCAGCCCAGTTCAAACCCGGGTTGGTGTGGCCGCCGAACGGCTCGGAATAATCCGCCATGCAATCGATGTCGTCCGTGATGCCGATCTTGAAGCCGATATAGGGTACGGCGTAATTTTCGGTGGCATCGACCGAATGCGGGCGGCCATTGAGGTTGCCATCGGCCGGATTGATATCCCTTGCATTCTTCAGCTTACGATCAGGCATCACATAGGTCACGCCGGACTCGAAAACGTAACGCCCCTTATCGAAGAGTAGATCGATATCGTAGCCGGCCCGATCCAGCCCACCCGCGAAAGCGGCGCTGGCGAACGACGAGCCGATAACGAATGCAAATGCGCCCCTCAGCGCAATACGAAATGCCATTGTGTCTCCCCCACTTGCGTATTCATTGATTCGATTGTTGCGACGATCACCCGAATTGGCAATGCGGCGCCGGCTATCCACAATGTTGCGATGTATTGACTGACTTACGTAAGAAAGTGATCTGCACGCCCAATCACAGACAAGTTTAGGCATTTTTGCTTCTCTAATGTTTACCAGGGGCTCTAAGTAGATTTTTATTCCTCATAGCAACAGTTCTGTTACCATCTGACAACAGTCCGGCTTTTCAAGAAACCCTACCAATTTAGGGGTAGCCTCTTTTGCCTGCGCGAAGCTGGAGCAAGCTAAAAACCGACGCATTTTTTTGATGCTTACCATCGAATCAGTAATAAAAAGAAAAGGGCACGCTGGCTTTCGCTGCGTACCCTTAAGATAAGATTGTTACAGGTTCTTCAGCCGGCTTCGCTGACCCTTTCATGCGCCACCTTGAGACTCGAAAGTTGGCCTTCGAGTTCGCTCAAGCGCTCGCGTTCGGCGGCGACGACGTCCGGATTGGCATTGGCGACGAATTTCTCATTCGAGAGCTTGCCGACGATGCGGGCGATCTCCTGTTCGTTCTTGGCAATCCCCTTTTCGAGACGGGCCTTTTCGGCAGCGAGGTCGATGAGATTACCGAGCGGCAGGCAGGCGGTCGCTTCACCGACGATGATCTGTGCCGCGCCTTTCGGTGCAGTATCGGAAAGCGAAATGGTCTCGACACGCGCCAGCCGCTTGATTGCCGCGTCATGACGGAACAGCCGCTCGCGCGTCAGACTATTGGCGCCGACGAGCACCAGAGGTGCCGTGGCGGCCGGCGGCACGTTCATTTCCGAACGTACGGAGCGCAAACCCGAGACAAGATCGATCAACCAGTTAATCTCATCGGCCGCGACATTGTCGGCATAGGAAGGTGCCGGCCAATCAGCATGGCAGATCAGACCGTCGCGTTCCCTGCCCTCGCCTGCCGTATGCGCCCACAGTTCCTCGGTCATGAAGGGCATGAAGGGATGCAGCAGCTTATAGGTTTCCTCGAGAACATAGGCGGCGCAGGATTGCGCCTCCGCCTTGGCGTTGTCATCTTCGCCATTGAAGACGGGCTTTAGCAGTTCCAGATACCAGTCACAGAACTGGTTCCAGATGAAACGGTAGAGCGAACCGGCGGCGTCGTTGAAGCGATAGCCTTCCAACGCTTCGGTAACGTCCCGCTCTGTCCGGGCAAGCTCGGTCAGGATCCAGCGATTGATGGTCAGCTCGGCAGCCTCGGGCACGAAATGCGGATCGCTCTTGGCGCCGTTCATCTCAGCGAAGCGCGTGGCGTTCCACAGCTTGGTGCCGAAGTTGCGGTATCCGGCGATGCGGGCGGGATCGAGCTTCACGTCGCGGCCCTGCGCCGCCATGATCGCCAGGGTAAAGCGCAGCGAATCGGCGCCATACTGGTCGATCAGTTCGAGCGGATCGATGACGTTGCCCTTGGACTTCGACATCTTCTGCCCGTTCTTGTCCCGCACCAGGGCGTGAACATAGACCGTGTGGAAGGGCTCGACGGGTTCGCCGTTTTCGTCTTCCATGAAATGCAGGCTCATCATCATCATACGGGCAACCCAGAAAAAGATGATGTCGAAGCCGGTGACGAGCACGTTGGTCGGATAGTAACGCGCCAGTTCCGGCGTCTGATCCGGCCAGCCGAGCGTGGAGAACGGCCAGAGCGCCGAGGAGAACCAGGTGTCGAGCACGTCTTCGTCACGCGTCAGGATTTCGCCGGGCCTGAAGTTTTCCAGCAAGTCCTCGACATAGGCCTTCATCGGCCCTTCATGCGACAGATAGTGCTGGATAGCGGCCTGCAGCGCCTCTTCTTCCGTCTTTTCGACGAAGACCTGACCATCCGGGCCATACCAGGCCGGAATTTGATGGCCCCACCAGAGCTGGCGGGAAATGCACCAGGGCTGGATGTTTTCCATCCAATCGTAATAGGTCTTGTCCCAGCTCTTCGGAACGAGCTTGGTGCGGCCCTCGCGAACGGAGGCGATCGCCGGTTCGGCGAGCGTCTTGGCGTCGACATACCATTGTTCGGTCAAACGCGGTTCGATCGGAACGCCGCCACGGTCGCCATGCGGGATGGTATGCTTGTGCGGCTCGATCTTATCGAGCAGACCGGCCTCTTCGAGAATGCGGACGATGATCTTGCGGGCTTCGAAGCGATCCTTGCCCTCAAGCTCATCCCAAGCGCCGTGCAGCGCCGCCGGATTGTCGAGACCTTCGAGGAAATCCTCGTTATCCTTGATGGTGATCCGGGCATCGGGCGTCATAATATTGACGACGCGCAATCCGCGACGCCGGCCGACATCGAAGTCGTTGAAATCATGCGCCGGCGTCATCTTCACGGCGCCGGTGCCCGCAGCCGGGTCCGGATATTCATCGGCAACGATCGGGATGCGCCGGCCGACGATCGGCAGGATAACATGCTTGCCGACAATTGCCTTGTAGCGCTCGTCACTCGGATGAACGGCGACGCCGGTATCGCCAAGCATGGTCTCCGGACGGGTGGTGGCGACCACGAGATAATCGCGGGTTTCCCATTCCGTCGGCTTGCCTTCTTCGTTGAAAGCGATCGGATGCTGATAGGTGACGCCTTCCTCGAGCGGATAGCGCAGATGCCAGAGATGGCCGCTGACCTCATGCTGCTCGACTTCGATATCCGAAATCGCCGTCAGCATTTTCGGATCCCAGTTGACGAGGCGCTTGTCGCGATAGATCAGGCCTTCCTTGTAAAGCGTGACAAAGACTTCAAGAACTGCCTTTGACAGGCCCTCGTCCATGGTGAAGCGTTCGCGCGACCAATCGCAGGAGGCCCCGAGGCGCTTCAACTGGTTGAAGATCAAGCCGCCAGATTCCGCCTTCCAGTCCCAGACCTTTTCGATGAAGGCTTCACGGCCCATGTCGCGGCGGCCAGGCTGCTGCCTCTCCATCAACTGCCGCTCGACCACCATCTGCGTTGCGATGCCGGCATGGTCCATGCCCGGCTGCCAGAGCACATCCTTGCCGCGCATGCGCTCGAACCGCACCATGATGTCCTGCAGCGTGTTGTTCAGCGCATGGCCCATATGCAGCGAGCCGGTGACGTTCGGCGGCGGGATGACAATTGCAAAGGTTTCCGCGCCAGGCTTGGCGTTCGCACCGGCGCGAAAGGCGTCGGCCTCATCCCATTTCTGGGCGATCTTCGGTTCGACGGCGGCGGAATCATAAGTTTTGTCGAGCATTTGGGGACCGGATCTGGAGGGTTCGGTGGATGCGGGTTGTAAATAGGATGGCCGCGGGCAAGTCAATAAAAAAGCCGCCCCGAAAGCCGGAGCGGCGGACCTCTACCCGGAGCTCAGGCGGTCAGCGGCGCGGGCCGCGGGCCACTCGTTCGATTTCTTCACGCACGAGACGCTCGACGAGAGTCGGCAGGTTGTCGTCCAGCCATTCCTGCAGCATCGGCCGCAGCATTTCCTGGGCGATCTCGTCAAGCGAACGGCGCTCGCCGCCGTCGATGGCCGCAGCAAGCTCGTCGAAGGAGCGCGCCACCTGCGCGCCGGCCGCTTCCGACATCAGCGAGGATGTCAGCTCAGCCTGCACTTGCGGCAGGTACCGGTCAGCCGTTGGCGCAGACGGCGGCTGTGGAGGCTGATTGAAAACCGGCATCTCGACCGGCGCAGCCGAGGCAGGGGCAACGGCAGCCTTGTGCTCTTCCACCGGTTCAGGCTGCGGTTCAACCTTCACTGGGAATACCGCGGCCTCGGCGAGAAGGGCGGCTGCGGGCGGGGTGACGACCGGCGAGGTAACCACCGGCGCGGGCGCTTCGGCGATCGCGCTGCGCAAAGGTACCTCGGCGACCGGTTCGACACGTGCCTCGGCAAGGCGTGCGACCATAGCCGGCGGCAATTCGCGCGGTTGCTGGGCTTCGCGTGCCGAATTCAGTTGTGCGGCATTGCGCTCGGAGGCGGCGCGAACGCGAGCGGCAACATCGGCCAGCGACATGGTGCGGGCGGGCGATTCCGGCTCTCGCGCGGGAACCTGTGAATTGGCGGCGACGAAACGCGGCTCGGGCGCAGCGGCTACAGCCCGCGGTACGTCATCCAGATCGGCAGCCGCAAATTGGTCATCGACAGTCAGGTGGATATCATCATCCTGCTCGTCGTCGGCAACGGTATAGACGGCAGGCAGAGACGGCGAAATAGACTTGCCGGCGCCAGGCTCGTTGCTTTCGATGATTCGGCGGATCGACGCCAGAATCTCTTCCATGGACGGTTCACGCACTACACTTGGCTGAGCCATATTCATCCCCGTTTTCCCAAACAACGACCGGAATCCCGCCAAAGCAGCGCCCGAATCAGCGCCAGCGTAGAATACTACCCTTGGGAAAAAAATCACCGCGATAGCACTAAGCCACCTGATGCACAGTTTTGTTACGGTGGCTGCGAATCACCTGATATTGTGGACTTCTCCGCTCAAATGCCCAACGAAAAACGGGCGCCCGAAGCGCCCGTTTCAAAGGATGGTTCCGCCGCTTAACCGGTCAGAACACGAATTCCTTGGCTTTTGCAAAGCCCGGCAGCGGCTTGACCGAAGCGTTGAAGAAGACGTTTTCGGAAAGAGCGCCGCGCTCGCGTCTAAAGACGGTGGCGCGCGCAGCATGGCCATAGCCGAGGACCACGATCAGCCGACCACCTTCGCCGAGTTGATCAAGAAGCACCTGCGGCACCTCTTGCACCGAACCATTGACGAAAATCACGTCATATGGGCCATTGGCGGCGTAACCCTTTTCCAGCTCGCCGGTGACGACGGTCACGTTTGTCTGGCCGAGCGCGGCGAGATTGGTCTTGGCCTCAGCGGCCAGCGCCTCGTCGGATTCGAGCGCGATGATCGTGCCGGCGAGGATCGAAAGCAGTGCCGAGACGTAACCGGTGCCACAGCCGACGTCGAGAACCTTGTCTTCCTTGGTGATCTCACCGAGTTGCAGGAGCTTTGCCAGCGGCGAGGCTTCCATCAGGAAGCGCGCCGGCTTGCCCGCAGCCATCGGGCTGAGCTCAATGTCATTATCGATATAGGCCAGGAGCTTCGACCTCTCCGGTACGAAATTCTCGCGCGCCACCGTCAGAAACGCATTCAACACGGAATGGGAGGTGACATCCGTCGTGCGGATCTGGTTCTCGACCATTTTCACGCGTGCTGCTTCGAAATCCATCATATCCTCTCGCGCCCAAAGGCAAAGCCGGGGTTGCTGCTATGCTCAGCGTGTCTTAATCGCGTGCGGCTGCGCTTTCAAGGCATCGCAGCAACGGCCGTAGAGATTCATGATAATGCGTCGCGGCGGACCACAGCCGTTTCCTTAGGGCGTCGGTCAACCGCCTTCTCGGCGCCAGTCAACCAAGTGCTACTCAGCCAGAGGCCAAAAGAAGAGTAAAGCGGGAACAAACCGCCACGCCTTCGAAAAAGCGATTCAACTTCAGGCACTTAGCGATGCAAAGAGAAGGATGGAGGCCTCGCCCGGAATCGAACCGGGATTCAAGGATTTGCAGTCCTCTGCGTAACCACTCCGCCACGAGGCCATCCGATTTGTAAAGGCGAGTGATGGCGGGCGTTTAGAACGAATCTTATTGGAGCGCAAGACCTATCGCGGCTGATGATCAAATAACTTGGTTTCTAACCGATGGAGGCCCGCAAGCGCCGCCAAACCGTAACAATTTATGAGTGCCAGCTAAGGCTTTCGGGGCGGCCATCCGGCGGATTGCGTCATTTTTGCAACAAGATTTTTTTTCGAGTAGGGCACGAATAATTCGCCTGTCTTAGTATCTTGTCAAATCAGCGCGACAGGTTCAGGAAATAGTTCGTGAAGCTTATTACTTCGCACCTACTGATAGGGAACATGAACGGGATGGGGTTGGGCACGTCTTTTTTCGGCGCGATATCTCATGCCCAATCAGAACAGATTGGAGTTATTTATGAACATCAAGAGCCTTCTTCTCGGCTCCGCTGCCGCGCTTGCAGCAGCATCCGGCGCTCACGCAGCCGACGCCATCGTCGCCGCTGAGCCGGAGCCGCTCGAATACGTTCGCATCTGCGACGCCTACGGTGCAGGCTACTTCTTCATTCCGGGTACCGAAACCTGCCTCAAGATCGGCGGCAAGGTTCGTACCGAAGGTGAGTGGTACAATGCTTACAACCGTGTCAGCAACCAGGGCACGCTGTGGCACACCCGCGCTGAGCTGAATGTCGACACCGCGACGGACACCGAATATGGTCCGTTGAAGACCGAAACCATCGTTCGTTGGGACTGGAACGACGGTAACTCCACGAGCACCAACCTGCTGTGGTCCTACATCAGCCTCGGTGGCTTTACCGTCGGCAAAAAGGACTCGGCTTACAACCTCTACATCGGTTACGCCGGCGACGTCATCAACGACGACGTGATCTATGACGGTCCATACGAACTGAACCAGTTGACCTACAACTACGATGCAGGCAACGGCTTTACGGCGGTGGTCTCGCTCGAAGACTCCAACTCCAGTGGCTCGGGCGCTTCCTATGGCGCAAGCTGGTGGACCGATGACAAGGCCGATCACTACGCTCCGGACGTCGTTGCCGGTGCCGGCTACAAGGCCGGTGCATGGTCCTTCAAGGTCGTCGGTGGTTATGACTCCATCGTCGAAGAAGGCGCCATCAAGGCTCGTGTCGATGCTGACTTCGGTGGATTTACTGCCTTCTTGATGGGCGGCTGGAACACCGATGGCGACAAGCTCAACAAATATGCCGGTACCAACCAGGATATTTCTGCTTGCACCGCGCCAAACGGCACTGTGAACGAATCCAAGTGCGGCTGGGGCGACTGGGCTGTTTGGGGTGGCGTGGGCGTTCCGTTCAACGACAAGCTGAAGTGGAACGTGCAGCTCGCCTACACCGACTCGAAGATCTTCGAAGCAACCTCGAACCTCAAGTTCAATCCGGTCAAGGATCTGCTGATCGAGCCGGAAGTGACCTACGTTCACTATGACTATGCCAAGGACGATACCGTCTCGGGCATCCTCCGCTTCGAACGCAACTTCTGACCTGATCTGAATTGACCTCCGATCAGAGAAGAGAGGGGCCTAGCTTTCCCTGCTAGGCCCCTTTTCTATGCCCATCATCGCCCGACCATAGCCGCTCGACTCACCCTAATGCCTCACCCGCACAGCCGGCCACGCCACTTCCGGTAGGCACAATGCAAAATTTCATCATGGCGTCATATCACACGTTATAATTGACTGGCAGGTCAACCTTAAAGGGGAACATTGCCGCCTCCTCGGCGTTAACGTCGTCAAGGGACGTTTTGTCCAACAAGGAGTCGATGCTTTGACACACTTTGCTTCGATAGCTCTGGCCGCCTCGCTTACCATCGGAACAGTATTGGCAGCCGCGGTTCCAACAACGGCAATGCCGTTGACAAACTCGCGCTCGCCTAACGTTTCCGGCGTGATTCTGGTTCAGGAGCACGGATCCCGACGGAATCAGGACTGGTACGAGGGACGCCGATATTGGCGTGATCGTCACTATCATCATCGCTATTGGCGCGATAGCCGCTGGGATCGCCGCCGCTATTGGGATGATGATGATTGGCGCTACCGCCGCCACCACCATCGCCATGGAGGCATCTACTTCGAAATCCGGTAATCCCTGGCTCGCCAACGCTGCGGCGCTTGCGGAGCGAATTAGTGTCCCTATGCCCAAAAACATCCGGCCGTTGCCGAACATTCGGCAACGGCCGGGCTTATCTTGCCGACGAAAAAGGCCGGCGGCTCGAAACTGCTACCGGATCAACGGCAGACGCGTTCCTTGCGGACGACCCAATGGCCGTGAACGTGATGCCGTACGGCCTCCACAACGCAGTGGTGATGATGATGGTTGTCGACATGCACAATCGTGGCCGCTTCGGACTGCGTGCTGATGCCGACGAAGGAAGCCAGAGCAACGGCGGAAGCAAGAATCAGATTTTTCATTTCGAACCTCTAAAGCATTTGGGGGAATATGCTGCGCGATAGCGCATGTCGTACATGCGCCGATTCAGATTAACGGTACATGAATGTGTCCTCACATTTTCGAGAGCGGCCGGATGTCACGAATATGTGAGTCAGAAGGCCATGCCTGGCCGCAAGAAAAAGCCGCCATCGGGGCCGCGTGAAGCCAATCGGCACGGACTGAAATGGCTGAAAATGAAAAAGCCACATTCCCGACGAGGTGAATGTGGCTCTTAAAAACTGGCTCCCCGGGCCGGATTCGAACCGGCGACCTGTCGATTAACAGTCGAATGCTCTACCGCTGAGCTACCAGGGAATACCGCTTGGCGCGGTGTGAGCGGGGTAATACAAATGCTTTCCCGATTTGCCAAGCAGTTTTTTCAAAAAAATCCATTTCCCTTGTATTATTTCCTCGCCTTACCATTTCCTGTGGATGACCGATCAAGGCAGACCCCAAGAAAAGACCGATCGCGCGGGCAACGGAAAAGCGCGGCGTTTCGGAATAGATCATACCACACATGAGCTCATCATTGGCTCCATTCGTATTCCGCTTCCGCAATCGAGGCTTGCCCGCCTTGGTATCGGCCTTGCGTTGATCCTCGGTGGTCTTCTCGGCTTCCTCCCGATCCTCGGCTTCTGGATGTTGCCGCTCGGCTTCATCGTGTTGTCGCATGATCTGCCGATCGCACGGCGCTGGCGACGCCGTCTTGCTGTGTGGTGGACGAAACGGCAGCGCCCCATAGATTGAGATCCATTGCCTATTTTGCGACCAAGGCTCTCGCGGGATTGCCGATTACCGTCGTGCCCGCCTCGACATTCTTAGTGACGACCGCGCCTGCTCCGACGATCGCACCATCGCCGATGGTTACACCGCCAAGGATGATGGCGCCGCCACCGATCCAGACATCGCTGCCGATTTCGACCGGCCGCGCGAGTTCCAGCCCCGCGCGCCGCTGTGCCGGATCCTTGTGGTGCTCGGCACAATATATATGAACACCCGGCCCCAGCATACAGCCTTCGCCGATGCGCACCGGGGCGGTATCGAGAATGGTGCAGCCGGCATTAAGATAGACGCGCGGGCCGATCGAGATGTTCATGCCATAGGCGCAATGAAACGGCGCTTCGATGAATACGCGCTCTGCCACATCAGCAAAAAGCACCGACAGCGCAGGACCGATCCCGGCGCGCTGGCCGGGGGACATGGTGTTATGCTGATGCACAGCTTCCCGGGCAAGTGTGCGCAAACCATCGAGTTCCGGATCAAGGCAGCAATACCATTCTCCCGCCGCCATCTTCTGTCTCTCGCTTCGGCCCATTGATCCGCTCCCCAACGCCTTTGTTACCGATGTCGGGATGATCATGCATACGATCAGGGTGCGCGGCAAGGAGAGCCCGCGACTGGTTTGCGCTCCTCAATATCCCGCGATCAGCAGCGCCAAAGGGCCGAGCGCCATCACCGTGAGCGCCGCCATGATCAGCAGCAGCTCCCTCATTATATATCGTTCCATCCTGATGAGGCGCCGGGATCGATGATCCATGCGCGACTCCTCTCGATATCGAAATATTAGGCGCACCTTATTCTACACTTAAAGCGCCGTCTCCCCCTCCTAACGAATTAATCCGTCGTAGCCCTTTAAAAGCGACCGCAAAGGCGCAAAACTGCATGCGGACGCGAGGTTTCCGCCCACAAACAAACTGTCACACAGCTTGTCTATAACGCCGCTGCCGCGAACTTGCCCAAGGCCACCGGTTCCGAGCTTTCAAAGGGAAATAGGGATATGTCCAAATTTTATAACTGCATTTCGGCGGCTGCCGCCGGCGTCATGAGCTTAGCGCTGGCCCTGCCGGTTGCTGCTGCTCCGATCAAGTTCGATTTCTGGTTCGGCCTTTCCGGCGATCTGGAGCGTGTCGTTCAGACGATGTGCACGAACTTCAACAATTCGCAAACCGATTACCAGGTCGCCTGCGTCAGCCAGGGCAATTACGACGCTGCTCTGCAGAACACCATTGCCGCCTTCCGCGCTGGCAAGCAGCCGGCAATCGTGCAGGTTTATGACGTCGGCACGGCAACCATGATGCTCTCTGGCGCCTACTATCCGGTCAGCAAGCTGATGTCGGAAAACGGCTACAAGGTTAACTGGGACGACTATTTCCCGGGTATCGCCCGCTACTACGCCACCTCCAAGGGTGAACTGCTTTCCTTCCCGTTCAACTCCTCGACCGCCCTGCTCTATTGGAACAAGGACGCCTTCGCCAAGATCGGCAAGACCGCCGCTCCGAAGACCTGGGAGGAAGCCGCCGACGACATGAAGGCGCTGAAGGGCGTTGGCTATGATTGCCCGATGGCCATCAATATCTCCGGCAACGAAAGCTGGCAGTTGATGGAACAGTTCTCGGCCATCCATAATGAGCCGGTCGCTACCCAGAACAATGGCTATGACGGCCTCGACGCCCGCCTGACCGTCAACAAGACCAAGTTCGTCAAATATGTTACCGACCTCAAGAGCTGGTACGACGCCGGTCTCATCAAGATCAAGTCGAAGGATCTCGGCCAGGACATGGTCCAGGCCTTTGCAGCGGGCGATTGCCAGATGATCATGACCTCGGTCGGCGACCATGGCACTGTCGGCAAGACGCAGAAGGCCGGCATGAACTGGGATGTTGCTGAACTCCCGGTCTACGCTGGCACCGAGCGCAAGAATTCGCTCGTCGGCGGCGCATCGCTGTGGGTTCTCTCCGGCAAGTCGGCTGACGAATACAAGGGCGCTGCAGCGTTCCTCGATTTCATCGGCAAGCCCGAGACCGCCCTCTTCTGGTCGACCAACACCGGCTACATCCCGGTCAAGAAGTCTGGCTTCGACTACATGAAGGCCAGCGGCTTCTACGACAAGGCTCCCTACAAGGGCCGCGAAGTCGCAATCGCCAGCCTGACCGCTTCCGAGCCGACCCCGATCACCCGCGGCGTCCGCCTCGGCAACTTCACGCAGATCCGCGCCGAATTCGGCAACCAGATGCAGGCCATCTTCGCCAACAAGGTCAGCGTCCAGGAAGGCATCGATAACCTCGTCAAGAACGGCAATGCTGTTCTCGAGCGCTTCGAAGCTACCTACAAGGGCAAGCAACTGCCGTAAGCAGTTAGCCCATGAATAGACGACGTCCGCCGGGAAATCCCGGCGGACGTTCGCTATGACCGCAAATGGTATGAGAATATCCCGCTTTCAGTTGGTTTCATCTGAAGCGGACAAGATGTTCTCTATTCAAAAGGTAGAGCGTCCTTTGCGTGTTCCGATGACCGCATGGCGCTCGTGGGTCCAAGCCGGAAGAAGCAATGGAAAAGCGTACGACTTTCAGCAAGTGGAGCGTCGGCATCCTGTTCGCAGTGCCGCAACTCCTCCTCATCTTCACCTTCTTCTATTGGCCGGCTGGTCAGGCGATCTTCTGGTCGCTGACACTGCAGCAGCCCTGGGGCGGCGGCAATATCTGGGTCGGGCTCGATAACTTCAAATCGATTCTCGCCAATACGGATTACTGGAACTCGGTTACGATCAGCATCATCTTCGCCGCGATCAGCACCAGTCTTTCCATGGGCGTCGCTGTGGTGCTCGCCGCATTGACGGACCGGCAGCTTAGAGGCTCAAAGTTCTACAGCGTCGTGCTCATCTGGCCTTACGGCATCGCGGCGCCCGCTTCGGCAATGGCCTTCCGCTTCATCCTGGCCCCGGAAGCCGGTTTCATGTCCGTCGTCAATCACTTTTGGCCGGGTTTCTGGGATCCGGGTCTCAACGGTGCCGATGCCATGGCCACCATCATTGCCGCCTTCACGTGGAAATATATCGGCTACAGCTTCATTTTCTTCCTCGCGGCCTTTCAGGCCATTCCGCGCTCATTGATCGAGGCAGCGGCGATGGACGGCTCGGGCGTGATCCGGCGTTTCTGGGATATTCAGTTCCCGCTGATCACGCCGACGATCTTCTTCCTGCTGGTGATCAACATCACCGAGAGCTTCCAGGATTCGTTCGGCATCGTCGACATCATGACCTCCGGCGGCCCGCATAACTCAACCAATCTCATGGTCTACAAGATCTATTCCGATGGTTTCAAAGGCCTCGATTTTTCCGGCGCGGCAGCACAAAGTATCATTCTGATGCTGCTGATCATCGTGCTCACCATCTTCCAGTTCCGCTTCATCGAGCGGCGCGTGCATTACCGTTGAGGCTGACATGGTCGAGCGCACACCTATTCTCAATTTCTTCACCCATCTGATCTTGTTCATCGGCTTCATTGCGGCCGTGGGACCGATAGCCATCGTGGCGATCGCTGCTTCCCACAATCTTGCCGACGTCAATCGCGTGCCAATGTCGTTGATCCCTGGCACAGATTTCTGGATCAATATAAAAACGGCGTGGACGACTGCCAATCTTGGCCCCAAGCTGCTGAACAGCCTGATCTTTGCCAGCGGTGTGGCGGCGGGCAAAGTGATCGTTTCGGCGCTCACCGCTTTTTCGCTCGTCTATTTCCGGTATCCCGGGCGCCATTTCATCTTCTGGCTGGTCTTCATAACGCTGATGCTACCGCTCGAAGTGCGTATCGTGCCGACCTATGCGGTCATAGCAAACGTCCTGTCGCCCTATCAGGGGCTTCTCGACATCACCGGCATCACCTGGCTCATAGAGAAGGCCACGGGCATTCAGGTGTCGCTGGATCTGGGGCTGCTTAACTCCTCTCTCGGCTTGATCCTGCCGCTGGTTGCTACAGCGACCGGAACTTTCCTCTACCGTCAGTTCTTCCTGACGATACCGGACGAGCTGACCGAAGCCGCGCGCATGGACGGCGCCGGAGCAATGCGCTTCTTCTTCGACATCCTGCTGCCGCTGTCGCGCACCAATATGGCCGCGCTCGGCACGATCATGTTCCTCTGGGCCTGGAACCAGTATCTTTGGCCGCTGCTGGTCACCACCGATCCGTCGCATGCGACGGCGGTCACCGAACTCAAGCAGCTCATCCCGAACGTCGGTGGCCTTCCCGAATGGCACATCGCCATGGCAGGCACGCTGATCGTCATGATCCCGCCGCTTGCCGTCGTCGTGCTGATGCAGCGCTGGTTCGTTCGCGGTCTCATCGCCACCGAGAAATGATCGGATTGCCTGCCGCGTTTCCTTAGGGAGGAGTGCGGCAGCCTTACAGCAGCCCGCCTACTGACGAGAGCGCTTGCGTTCATTGAACGCAAGCGCTCTCGTCGTTTGAATCTGGGGCATTTTAGCGCTTGTAAGTGATCCCATGTGAAAGCGGGATGCTCCAGGCAATAAAAAGCCCGGAAATCGGTAGGGATTTCCGGGCGTTCCTGCTGAAAATTGATGTTTGAAAATTAGTTTGCGGCGACCTTGAGAGGCGTGACCGAGGCAATAGTATCGAGCCGCAGGCCGGTGTCCTGGGCGAAAAGATGCGTATGCTGTTGGGGAATCTCCAGGCCGACGGCATCACCCGTCTGTCCCGTGGTATGGTCGGCAACGGCAATGGCGAAGCTGGAGCCGTTGATGTCGCAGTGGATGACGCGGCCGGCGCCGAGTTCTTCGACGAAATCCACCGTGGCAGGAACGGCGCCCGGCGTGCCGGCCGGCACGAGGCGCGCATGTTCCGGGCGGATGCCGAGCGTAACCGGCAGGCCGGCTTGACGCTTGCCGATATTGGCGTCGACGGCGATCGGCAGGCCGTCGAAGATAAATTGCTCGCCATTTGCCGAGAAGGAACCTTCAAGGAAATTCATTGCCGGCGAACCGATGAAGGAACCGACGAAACGGGTGCGCGGCGCGTTGTAGACCTCGAGTGGGGTGCCAACCTGCTCGACATTGCCCTTGTACATCACCACCAGCTTATCGGCGAGCGTCATGGCCTCGACCTGATCGTGGGTGACGAAAACCGAGGTGGCCGACAGCCGCTTGTGCAGGCGGCGGATTTGAACGCGCATCTGGACGCGCAGCTTGGCGTCGAGGTTGGAGAGCGGTTCGTCGAAGAGGAAGACCTTCGGTTCGCGGATGATGGCGCGGCCCATGGCGACGCGCTGGCGCTGGCCGCCCGAAAGTTCGGACGGTTTGCGGGCGAGGAAGTCTTCCAGGCCGACGATGCGGGCCGTTTCCCTGATGCGACGTTCACGTTCTTCGCGCGGCACACCGGCCACTTTCAGTGCGTAGCCCATGTTGGCGGCGACATCCATGTGCGGATAGAGCGCGTAGTTCTGGAAGACCATGGCGCAGCCGCGCTCGCGCGGCTCGAGCTGATTGACGACCTTGCCATCGATGATGATTTCGCCCGACGTGATATCCTCGAGACCGGCAATCATGCGCATCAGGGTGGATTTGCCGCATCCGGAAGGGCCGAGAATGACGACGAATTCTCCGGAACGGAAGGTCAGATCGACGCCATGCACGACCTGATTGCGTCCATAGGCCTTGCGAACTTGCTCGATCCGGATCTCTGCCATCTTGCGCTTTCCTGCCTGTCAATTCTGGGCCTGTCAGTTCGCTGGACTGCTAGCGAACTTGCATTACAAATAGGTGACAAGGCCCGGCGAATTGTGCAGCGCACAAGCTTTTCGGCAAGTGGACGCTTCGCGACTATTCCGCCGGATGCGGATTGGGATGATGGCCGGCAGCGCGCGACGGGCGACGGCCGTCGATGATACGCCGGATGATACGAAAATAAAGGCTATAGGGCAGGAAGTTCAGCAATTTTGCCCGGTAGGTGAAGCTCTTCGGAAAGGTGATTTCGAACGCCGGCGATTTCAAACCGGCGGCGATCGCCTTGGCCGCATCCTCGGCCGATATCAGCCCCGGCATGGAAAACTTGTTTTTCCCCGTCAGCGCCGTATCGACGAAGCCGGGGGTGACGAGCTGCATATGAATGCCCATGCGGTCAAGTTCGAAATTCAGGCTTTCAGCCATGTTGATCAGGGCGGCCTTGGTGGCGCCGTAGGCTGCGCCCGCGGGAACCCCGCCATAGCCAGCCGCCGAGGAGACGATGGCGATCTGCCCATATCCGCGCGCCCTCATGTGGCGCACGGCCGGCACCAGACAATTGACGACGCCGTGGAGATTGACGGCAAAGCTGCGGTCGAAAACCTCATGGTTCAGATCCTCGCCCCGCGCCGGCAGATAGATGCCGGCATTGAGAACCACCAGCGCCAGACCCCCGTGTTGATATTCGATCGCCGCGACCGTGTGCTCCATATCCTCGGCATTGGTGACATCCCCGTCGAGCACGATGATGCTGCCAGGCAGTTCCTGTGCTTCCGCCTGCAGCTCCAGCAGCTTGTCGTGGCGGCGGGCGGTGACGGCAACCTTGTAACCCTCGCCCGCGAGCTTCAATGCCAGCGCCCGGCCGATCCCGGAGCTGGCGCCTGTGATCCAGATCGCTCCATGTTCAGGACGGGCAATGAATGGGCGCATGTTTTTTTCTCCTTGGCTGGCGACCTGCCCAAGGCAGCCTTCGGGCGATCTTCCTCAGCATTTTAGAACTAGCGCATCATTGTGGCCGCTTTCGGCCAAGGTAAGGCGGCATGGTCGAAATCCTCGCAGACGGCGCGGAAGAGCGGGTTTTCACGGCGCTTTGTAAACTGGTTTCATATCGCAAGTTGAATTTTGCGGCGTGGAAGAGGAGCGTGGAACAGAATTTCTTGCCTATGCCGCCTTGTGAAGGGAAAAGACCGTTCTTACAGTAGTCTTGAACAGAAGGCAGAGATTCCATGACCGTCCATCCCTCCGTCCTAGAAGCGATCGGCAATACGCCACTGATCAAACTCAAGGGTGCCTCCGAGGCGACGGGCTCGACCATCCTCGGCAAGGCGGAGTTCCTGAACCCCGGCCAGTCGGTCAAGGATCGCGCCGCGCTCTACATCATCCGCGATGCCGAGAGGAAAGGTCTGCTGAAGCCCGGCGGCGTCATCGTCGAGGGGACCGCGGGCAATACCGGCATCGGCCTGACGGTGGTTGCCAAGGCACTCGGCTACCGCACCGTCATCGTCATTCCGGAAACACAGAGCCAGGAAAAGAAGGACGCGCTGAGGCTGCTCGGCGCCGAGCTGGTGGAAGTGCCGGCGGTTCCCTACAAGAACCCCAACAACTACGTGAAAGTTTCCGGCCGGCTTGCCGCGGAGTTGGCTAAGACCGAGCCGAACGGCGCCATCTGGGCGAACCAATTCGACAATGTCGCCAATCGCCAGGCGCATATCGAAACGACCGCCAAGGAAATCTGGGCCGACACCAATGGCAAGATCGACGGTTTCATCTGCTCGGTCGGCTCCGGCGGTACACTGGCGGGTGTCGCCATGGGCCTGCATGGCTTCAACAAGGACATCAAGATTGGCATCGCCGATCCTGAAGGGGCCGCGCTTTACGAATTCTACAAAAACGGCGAGCTGAAATCCTCCGGCTCTTCGATCACCGAAGGGATCGGCCAGGGCCGCGTGACGGCGAATCTCGAAGGTTTTAAGCCCGATTTCGCCTATCAGATCACCGATGCCGAAGCCCTTCCCTATGTCTTCGATCTGGTCGAACACGAAGGTCTCTGCCTCGGCGGCTCGACGGCAATCAACATTGCCGGCGCCGTACGCCTTGCAAGGGATCTCGGCCCCGGCCATACGATCGTGACCGTCCTCTGCGACTATGGCAATCGCTATCAGTCCAAGCTTTTCAATCCCGATTTCCTGAGGTCGAAGGGGCTGCCGCTGCCGGCATATCTGACGACGACGTCCGATATTCCTGTTCCTTACGAAAACCTCGCGTGATCCATGTCGGTGAATGCCCTTTATCGTGACGATTTCTATCTCTCGACCGCCGAAGCTGTCGTAACCGCAATTCACGAGGATGGGGGCATCGAGCTCGATCAAACCTGCTTCTACGCGACGTCCGGCGGACAGCCGGGCGATACCGGTTTTTTCGAGCGCGCCGATGGTTCGAAAATTGCGCTTGGCCAGACCAAGCATGGGGCGACAAAGGATATCATCATCCATGTGCCGCAGGGAGGCGAAGCGTCGCCCGCTGTTGGCGAGAAGCTGGTGATGCATGTCGACTGGCCGCGCCGTTACAGGCTGATGCGTATGCACACAGCCTGCCATCTGCTCTCGGTCGTCTGCCAATATCCGATCACAGGTGCTGCGGTCGGCGAAGACGAAAGCCGCGTCGATTTCGACATGAGCGAGACGATCGACAAGGACGAGGTGACGGCGAAGATGATGGCACTCGTCAACGAGAACCATCCGGTTTTCGTCCAATGGATCACGGATGAGGAGCTTGCAGCCAATCCGGGTATCGTCAAGTCGAAGAATGTGCGCCCGCCGATCGGACTTGGCCGCGTCAGCCTAGTCTGCATCGGCGAGAACTCCGCCATTGACAGCCAGCCCTGCGGCGGCACACATGTGTCGGAGACGCAGGAAGTCGGGGCCATCTACATCGCCAAGATTGAGAAAAAGGGCAAGGAGAACCGCCGCTTCCGCATCCGTTTCGGCACGCCCACCGACGAAGTTTGAGCCGCGCTTTCTGCAATAAACAAGGCCCGATATAAATCAGGGAGAGATCATCATGACAGCGGAGAAGAGCCGTTTCGTCGTATCGGCCGATTGGCTGCAGAGCGAATTGGGCGCCAAGGATCTGCGGATCCTCGATGCATCCTTCTATCTGCCCGCGCAAAAGCGCGATGCCGATGCCGAATATGCCAGCGGCCATATTCCCGGCGCGATCCGCTTCGATCAGGACAAGATCGCCGATCACTCCGCCGGCCTGCCGCATATGGCGCCTTCGCCGGAAGTCTTCGCAGCCGAGGTCGGCAAGCTCGGCATCAGCGAGACGGATCGCATCGTGGTTTATGACGGCCCGGGCATCTTCGCATCGCCGCGAGTCTGGTGGCTGTTTCATGTGGTCATGGGCGCTGCGAATGTCTTCGTGCTCGACGGCGGCCTGGACGGCTGGAAGGCCGAAGGACGACCGCTGGAAACCGCCCTGCCCGCACATGCATCTGCCACCTTCAAGCCGAATTTCAATGCAGCCCGCATTGTCCCCTTCGATGAGATGCGCGAGATTGTTGATAAGCGCTTGCTTCAGATCGCCGATGCCCGCAGCGCCGGCCGTTTCGCCGCGACCGAACCGGAGCCGCGCGAAGGCATGCGCTCCGGCCACATGCCCGGCGCCAAAAGCCTGCCGTCTGGCAGCTTTGCGGTGAACGGCAAGTTCAAGTCCTTGCCGGAACTACGCGAAACGATCGAGAAGGCTGGTATCGATCTTGAAAAGCCTGTCGTGACGACCTGCGGCTCCGGGATTACCGCCGCCATCATCACGCTGGCGCTGGAATCGCTCGGCCATGGCGCCAACCGGCTCTACGACGGCTCATGGTCGGAATGGGGCAGCCGGCCGGATACACCTATCGTCACCGGCAAAGACTGAGCGGCACCGTCCCCGTGAAAACGCCATCTTCGCTCAAAGTCCATATCACCCGGCTGGAAATGACCGCGCCGCCCAAGGCGAGCTTACCTGTGCCCGTCAACATCCAGACGGCGATCATGCGCTCGCCCGGCATTCCCCTGCCCTTTTACCGCTATCTCTACCGCCAGGTCGGCGCGCGCTGGCACTGGGTCGATCGGCTTCGTATGCACGACGAGGAGTTGGCGGCCGTTCTGCACGACCAGCGCAACGATATCAGCGTGCTCTATGTCAACGGCGCGCCGGCCGGTTTCTTCGAATATTTCCGCGAGGATGAGGAAACGATCGAGCTCAGCCATTTCGGCCTGATCGAGCATGCTCTCGGGCTCGGCATCGGCAAATGGTTCCTGTTGCAGGCGCTCTACGCCATGTGGACGCTAAGCCCGCAACGCATCACCACGACCACCAACAATCTCGACCATCCGCGGGCGCTTCAGCTCTACCAGATGTTCGGTTTCTCCCCCGTCTCGACCGGCGAAGGCATCGTTAGGCCGCTGAGCGACAAGGAATTGCTGGACTTGGCGAAGAAAGGCTAGCCGCAGGAATCGGGTGGCTTCTCCCGCCATCGCGGCGCATCACATGACAAATCGCAAAGAAGGAGATTTGTCATGTCCATCGCTTTTGCCGCCATGCCAACGGCGGATGCCGAAACACTCTGGAACGGCGGCGTGGATGCCTATGATCACCGGCCGGAGACAACGATCTCTGATGGTCCGGGTCATCCCTGCCGCCACTGTCTGCGGAACATCGATGCCAGCCAAGAGCTCTATGTCTTCGCCTATCGGCCCTTTCCGGAGTTGCAGCCCTATGCCGAGACGGGGCCGGTTTTCCTGCATAAAGCGCCCTGCCGGCGTTATGAAGCCGTGGAAGTCCTGCCGCCCATACTAACCACAAGCGCAGATTTTGTCGTGCGGGGCTATGGCGAAAACAACCGCATCGTCTACGGCACCGGCGCCGTGACGCCGACCGGCGACATCAAAGTCTATGCGGCCGAACTCCTGAGCCGTGAAGGCATCGCCTATGTGCATGTCCGCTCGGCACGCAACAATTGCTACCAGTGCCGGATCGATCGGGCGTAGCTCAATAGAAGAAGCACCGGCATCTCAGAATGCCGGCGCTTCCATCCAACGCAGCGCGATGGGATTTACGCTACGTTCAAGACGCTTTCCGGAGCGAAGGCTTCATAGCCGAGCGCTTCGGCGACGGGCCTGTTGGTGACGCGGCCCTTGTGGATGTTAAGGCCGTTGCGCAGGTGCTTATCCTCGGTGATGGCGCGCAGGCCGCGATCTGCGAGGGCAAGACCGTGATGGAGGGTGGCATTGTTCAGCGCATGCGCCGAGGTGACCGGAACCGCGCCAGGCATGTTGGCGACGCAATAATGCACGATGCCTTCGACCTCATAGGTGGGTTCGGAATGGGTGGTGGCATGCGAGGTTTCGAAGCAGCCGCCCTGGTCAATGGCGACGTCGACGATGACGGCGCCCTTCTTCATGCCGGAGAGCATTTCACGCGTGACGAGCTTCGGCGCCGCTGCACCGGGGATCAACACGGCGCCGATGACGAGATCGGCGGCAAAGACCTCTTCCTCCAAGGCCTGGATGCTGGAATAGCGCGTATGAACGCGGCCGTTGAAGATATCGTCGAGCTGGCGCAGGCGCGGCAGCGAACGGTCGAGAATGCTGACATCGGCGCCAAGCCCCGCCGCCATCTTAGCGGCATGAAGGCCGACGACACCGCCGCCGATGATGGCGACCTTGGCCGGCAGGACGCCGGGCACACCGCCAAGCAGGATGCCTAGACCGCCATTGGCTTTCTGCAGCGCGGTGGCGCCCGCCTGGATGGACAGACGGCCCGCGACTTCCGACATCGGCGCAAGCAGCGGCAGGCCGCCGCGCTCATCGGTGACGGTTTCATAGGCGATGGCGGTAACGCCGGAGGCGATGAGGCCCTTGGTCTGTTCCGGATCGGGCGCGAGATGCAAATAGGTATAGAGAAGCTGGCCGTCGCGCAGTTGCGCCCATTCGGAGGGCTGCGGCTCCTTCACCTTCACGATCATGTCGCACTTTTCGAAAATGTCCTTGGCGGTGGCGGCGATCTTGGCGCCCGCAGCAATATAGGCGTAATCATCGGCCCCGATGCCGGCGCCGGCCTTGGTCTCGACCCAGACCTCATGACCGTGGGCAACATATTCGCGAACGGATGCGGGCGTCAGACCCACACGATATTCATGATTCTTGATTTCTTTCGGACAACCAACGCGCATTTTGCTTCTCCCTGAATGCTTATTCGGTTTGCAACTGTTCCGGTACGAATGAGACCACCTTCGCTCTGAAATGTCCTTGCAAAGACAATTTGCCGAACCGGCTTTTTTCGTGGATTATTGCGTCAAAGCGAAATTTTTCGAAGGATCTTCGAATGCCTGACATAGACACCATCGATCGTTCGATTTTGCGCGTGCTTCAACAGAACGCCCGGATCACCAATGCCGAGCTTGCCGAAAAGGTCGGCCTATCGCCCTCCGCCTGCTCGCGCCGGCTCGACATTCTGGAGAAGGACGGCGTGATCGGCGGCTATCATGCACGGCTGTCGCACAAGGCCCTGGACTACAAGATGATCGCCATCGTGCACATCTCGTTGTCCGGCCAGTTCGCCAAGACTCTATCGGAATTCGAAACGGCGGTGAAACGCTGTCCAAACGTGCTCGTCTGCTATCTCATGTCCGGCGAATATGATTATATCCTGCGCGTCGCCGCGCGCGACCTCGAAGACTACGAACGCATACACCGCGACTGGCTCTCCGCCTTGCCGCATGTGGTGAAGATCAATTCCAGCTTTGCGTTGCGCGAAATCATCGACCGGCCGAATGTCGGGCTCTAAGCGCGGAAGGCCGAACTATCGCAGATCCAGCAGCAAGGCGCGGTGATCGGAGACTTCGGGCTCAGCGACAGCGTCGAATGCAATCACCTCCACGGCCGATGTCACCAGCATATAGTCGGCAAAACGCGGCTCCTTGCGATAATAGGAGGTCCGCGTGTCGCGGTGGCCGCGCGAGGTGACGAGGTCGGAAAGCCCGAATGCGCTCAGGGCATCGAAGGTTACGCTCCCCGGCAGTACATTGAAGTCGCCGCATACGACCAGCCGCTCATCGCCTTGGTGAACATGCCGGATGAGTTCCACCAACGCGTCCGCTTGATGACGACGCGCCAGTGTATCGCCCTTGCCTTCAAGATCACGCAGGCCATGCATCTGCGCGATGGTGACGGGGAAGCCACCTTTGTAATCGAAGATGCGAATGCAATGGGCATTGCGCGACCGCGGATGCGGACCCCAGCCGTCCGCCGAGAATGTCCCATGCACGAAACCCGAGGCCTGACCGATGACCGGATAGGATCTGCGCACAAAGGTTGCCAGGCCGAATTCGGACGCGATCCGCCGATCGCCATCGAAGAGATCACCCCGCGCCGTCGGGCTGAAGAAGGCGTCGTATGCCGGAAGCGCTGCGCTGATCTCTTCAAAGAGATTGGCCCGTTGCGCAAGCTCGACGTCATGATCGCGATAAATCAACCATTCGGACTGCGCACCGGCGGTGCGCCCGACTTCCTGCAGGCATAGGACATCCGCGTCGACCTCGACCAGATATCGCATCAGCGGCTCATACAGCAGGCCGCCCCATACATTCAGCGAAACGATGCGCAACGTCATTGCTCTTTCCCCAATTCCCGCGCTCGATCCGCACGGAAATGCCCAGAGTTGAAAACTTTAAAAGCAACCGGTCCCGATTCGGAACGGATCATGTCAATTTTAGCGATCGTTCTAAGCACCTTTCAACGCCTGCCTGCTATCCGGTGTCGTCAGGTATATGCATTGAGGTTAGTCATGCACCCGATTTCAAAACCGCTCACCGAGAGCAATCTGAAAATCAAAGCGAGGCGTTCCCCGCGCAAGCGTGCGCGTCTGATGGGTCGAGTCCGGTATTTCGCCAAGGCGGTTACCGGCCGCGTTGTCAATATTTCCACCGGCGGCATTGCGCTCGACCTGCAGTCGCCGATCCATGCAGCCGCCGGCAGCAAGGTCCGTGTCGAATGCGACGAGATCGGCATCTTGGACGGCATCGTGCGATGGACCCATAGCGGCCGGATCGGCATCGAATTCGATCCCTCGTCCAATGCGGCGGCTCAGGTCGCCTCCTATTTCCGCTTTTTCCACAAGGACATACAGCCAGTTCTCAAACGCTGACGGCTTCTTCGCTCTCGGGCGGCCGGGACCACAATAAGCCTGTCATATTCGTGGTGCACACCTTCAAAATTCGTCTTAATCTCCCTCACCCTTCGAGACGATCGAGGGATGAGGGATTCATTGTTGAAGGAGTGTTTCATGTCTTCCATTCTGGAATTGCCCAGCATGTCGCGCCGTTCTTTGCTGCAGGGTCTTAGCGCCACGGCCGCGCTGATCGTGCTGCATCCTTTCGCAGCCCGCGCGGCCAGCAACCAAGCGCATCTGCGGCTCATGGAAACGACAGACATTCACGTCAACGTCTTCCCTTACGACTACTATGCCGACAAGCCGAACGACACGATGGGGCTGTCGCGCACGGCAACGATCATCGACAACATCCGCGCCGAGGCCACCAACTCGCTGCTGATCGACAATGGCGACGTGCTGCAGGGCAACCCGATGGGCGACTACATGGCCTATCAGCACGGCATGAAGGACGGCGACGTCCATCCCGTCATCAAGGCGATGAACACGCTCGGCTATGAGGTCGGCACGCTCGGAAATCACGAGTTCAATTATGGCCTCGACTTCATGTTCAAGGTGCTGGGCGGTGCGAACTTCCCCTTCGTCTGCGCCAATCTGACCAAGGGTCAGCTCGCTTCCGACCCGAAGAAGGACGACCTGTTCTTCAAGCCCTATCTGATCCTCGAAAAGAAGATCAAGGCCGGCGCCGGCAATGAGAATACGATCAAGATCGGCTTCATCGGCTTCGTGCCGCCGCAGATCATGCTCTGGGATATCAAGAATCTCGAAGGCAAGGCACAGACGCGTGATATCGTCGAGGCTGCCAAGGCCTGGGTACCGGTGATGAAGGAACAAGGCGCCGACATCGTGATTGCGCTTTCCCACTCCGGCATCGACGGCAGCGGCCCGGCCGACAAAATGGAAAACGCCTCGCTCTACGTCGCCGCCGTTCCTGGCATCGACGCGATCTTCACCGGTCACCAGCACCTCGTCTTCCCCGGTCCGAAGACCTGGGACGGCATCAAGGATGCCGATCCGGTCAAGGGCACGCTGCATGGCAAGCCGGCTGTCATGGCAGGCTTCTGGGGCTCGCATCTCGGTCTGATCGACCTGCTCCTGGAAAAGGACGGCAAGAGCTGGAAGATAGTCGACTTCACTTCCGAGGCGCGGCCGATCTATCATCGCGACGACAAGAAGAAGGTCATCGCCGATGTCGCCGACAAGAAGGAAGTCGTGGAAGCCGCAAAGGCCGAGCATGAGGCGACGCTGACCTATGTCCGCACACCGGTCGGCAAAACCTCCGCGCCGCTCTACTCCTACTTCGCGCTCGTCGCCGACGATCCGTCGGTGCAGGTCGTGAGCCAGGCGCAGGTCTGGTACATCAAGAACATGCTGAAAGAGACGCAGTATAAGGATCTGCCGGTGCTTTCGGCGGCTGCGCCCTTCAAATGCGGCGGGCGCAACGGCGCCGATTATTATACCGACGTTCCGGCCGGCAATATCGCCATCAAGAATGTCGCCGACCTCTATCTCTATCCGAACACGGTGCAGGCGGTCATCATCAACGGCGCCCAAGTGAAGAACTGGCTGGAAATGTCGGCGGCAATGTTCAATCAGGTCCAGCCGGGCGCAAAGGATGCGGATCTGATCAACAACAGCTTCCCGTCCTATAACTTCGATGTCATCGACGGCGTCACCTATCAGATCGACATCTCCCAGCCGCGCCGCTTCGGCGACGACGGCAAGGTGTTGAATGCCGACGCCAACCGCATCCAGAACCTGCAGTTCGAGGGCAAGCCGATCGACCCGGCTCAGAAGTTCCTGGTGGTCAGCAACAATTATCGCGCCGGCGGCGGCGGCAACTTCCCGGAAATCGCTTCCGATAAGGTCGTCTACCAGGCTCCGGATACCAACCGCGACGTCATCGTCCGCTATGTGCATGACCAGGGCACGATCAATCCGACCGCTGACGGCAACTGGACCTTCAAGCCGCTGCCGGGCACGACGGTCCTCTTCCAAAGCTCACCCAAGGCCAAGGATTTCCTTGCCCAGGTGAAAAGCGTGAAGATCGAGGAGGCCGGCGAAGGTACCGACGGCTTCCATAATTTCCGGCTGGTTCTTTAGTCCCGGTCGCTCCCTCTCCCCGCATGGCGGGGAGAGGCCCAGGCACAGCTTTGGCCAGCTTCTCCCGCATTTGCTGACGAAGGAGCTTGATCACTCCGCCGCCAACTGCTTGTCGTTCGGATGAAACATTTCGAACGCGGCCTTGAAATCCGTTTGGTTCGGGCACTTTGAAAGGCGCGAGCTGAAGGCTTCGATCATCCAGGCAGCGGCGGGACCCGGAGGGTTGGCAAGCTTGTGAACGGCATAGATCGGATACTCGCTCTGGTCATACGCATCGAGGGCCAGAGGCACCAAGCGGCCCTTCTGCAGGTCCTCGACAATGAGCGACGCCGGCAGCCCGCCCCAACCGAGGCCGCCACGCATCAACTGATGCTTGGTCGCGATATCGCTGACATGCCAGATCTTGTAGGACAGGACGTTGAAATCCTTGCCACTCGTGAGACCGGAGGCATCGGTCACGACCAACTGCACCTCCTCTCGCACATCGGCAAGTGTCAATGGTCGCCCGATTTGGGCGAGCGGATGACGGGGCGAGGCTACCGGAATCATGAAAGAGTGGCCGATGCGCTCGATGACGAGCGAATCATCCTGATTCGGCACCGCGCCGCCAATGCCGATCGTCGACTTGCCGCTGGCGACAAGTTCCATCATCGTGCCGAGTTCGCCGGTGTCGAGCCGTAGCGAGACAAGTGGGAAGCGATCGCGAAACTCGCTCAGCACGTCGACCGTCGCGTTCGTCGGCACCATAACGCTGATGGCGACCGCCACTTCCGCTTCGAGCCCCGCCTTCAAGCCTTTGACACGTGCTCGCATCACGCCGAGATCGGCGAGAATACGGCGCGCATCCTCCAGCATCGCTCTGCCCGCATCCGTTAGCGTCGGCTGACGGGAGCCGGAACGCTCGAACAATGGCAGCTCAAGCTGGGCCTCAAGATTGGCGATCGTGTAGCTGATGACCGATTGTGCGCGATTGAGCGTGCGCGAGGCTGCGGAAAAGCTGCCGGATTCGGCAACGGTCAAAAAGACCTGCAACTGGTCGAGGGTCGGATTGGGAAGCATTTGTGGCCATCCATTCTATCGATAATTCCAATCCATATTATCACAGTTTTTTCGATGGCACTGCAGACTTATTTCTCTTCTCGAACGATGGCCGGCCCCCTACCTGGCTCTCGCAACCCATTGAAAAGGAACACGACCATGTCCTCCATTCTGCTTTTGACGTCCAGCCCGCGCTCCGACTCGCTCTCCACCAAGATCGCCAGCGAGCTTGCCGACAAGATTAAGGCCCAGAACCCGGGCAAGACGATCGTCCATCGCGATCTCGCCGCTAGTGGCCTGCCGCATATCGATGAACTCTTCACCGCCGCCATCCGCACGCCGGCCGAGGCTCGCACGCCTGAACAGACCGAAGCCGTGAAGATTTCCGACCAACTGGTGGACGAGCTGCTTGCTGCCGACACCGTCGTCATCGGCACCGGCCTGATCAACTTCAACATCTATTCCTCGCTGAAGAGCTGGATCGACAACATCGCCCGCGCCGGCCGCACCTTCACCTACACGGAAACCGGTCCGAAGGGTCTGGTAACCGGCAAGAAGGCCTACATCGTTCTTGCTTCCGGCGGCGTCTATTCCGAAGGCCCGGCCGCTCCGTTGAACCATGCCGTTCCCTACCTGAAGTCCGTTCTCGCTTTTATCGGCATCTCCGACGTCGAGACCGTCTATGTCGAGGGCCTCGCCTTCGGTCCGGAAGCCGCTGAAAAGGCAATCGGTGCTGCCCAGGCTCGCGCAACCGAGCTGGCACTGGCAGCCTAAGCTTCCAAAACGATCAATTCTTTGTGAGCGGCCGGTCCCCACCGGCCGCTTTTTTATTTCCCGTTGTCTGTTGCCAGTTCCTTCACGAAGCTCCGCGCAGCCTCCAGAATTTCGCGGGAAAATTCCTCGTCGTTTGCAATGCGTGCAAGGCCAACCGCGCCGGTCATCAGGCACGAGGCGATGATGGCATTGCGCCGCGCGTCCGCTGTATCGGTTTGCGGCATGCGCGCCGTCATCGAGGCGATGTTTTTCCGTATTCCTTCCGTCGCGATCGCGCGAACGGCATCGCCGCTGCGGGCGATATCGGCCGTCAACGCAGCATAGGCACAGCCGTCGCCGCGGTGGTCGCGATGGCGCGTGCTGAGATAATCGTCGGCATAGTTCTCCAGAGAAATATCCGCCGGATCGATCCCCTTCTCTTCCAACTGCCGCCGCCATGACTCGACCGCCGCCTGAACGGCTTCGGCCACCAGCTCGTCTCGGGAGGCGAAATGCTTATAGAAACCGCCTACCGTCAGGCCCGCTTCCTTCATCAAATCAGCAACGCCGATACCCTCGAGCCCCTCCTCCCGCAGGCGCTTGGCGGCAAGCGTCACGATGCGCTCATGCGTCTTCTGCTTCTCCAACTGAGAATGGCCCATCGAAAAATCTCCTCGATCCGACTTGACGAAACTGGATTATAAACATAATCCTTATAGCGAGCGATCATAATCCAGATCACCGTCAAAGCCAATAGGAGCTACGAACATGCGTCTCAAGAACAAGGTTGCCATCATCACCGGCGGCAACAGCGGCATTGGCCTCGCCACTGCCCGCCTCTTCCTCGCCGAAGGCGCCAAGGTCGCCATCACCGGCCGCAATCCGAAGACCCTTGCCGCCGCCGTTGAGGAGCTTGGCGGCGATGTCTTGGCACTGCAGGTCGACGTCACCGACGTTGCAGCCACTGAGAAAGCTTTCGCCGAAGCCGCTGAAAAGCTCGGCAATTTCGACATCGTCTTCGCCAATGCCGGGATTGCCGGCGAAACTGCCGTTGGAAAGACCACGCTTGAGCAGTTCGAGACGGTGGTACGCACCAACTTCACCGCCGTCTTCTTCACGGTGCAGGCTGCGTTGCCGCATCTGAACGACGGCGCATCGGTAATCCTGAACGGCTCCGTGCACGCTGTTCTCGGTATCCCCGGCTATTCCGCTTATGCCGGCACCAAGGGTGCCGTCCGCGCCATGACCCGCAACCTGGCATCCGAACTCGCTCCGCGCGGCATCCGCGTCAACCAGGTGACGCCCGGTGCCACCAAGACGCCGATCTGGAACACACGGGCGATGACGGAAGAGGCCAAGGATGCGCTGGAAGCACGCTTCGGCAGCCTGAGCCCGCTTGGCCGCATGAGCGAAGCCGACGAGATCGCCAGGGCTGCGCTCTACTTCGCATCGGATGACTCCCGAAACGTCACGGCCATCGAAATCACCGTCGATGGCGGCGCGACCAGCGCTCCCTCGGGTGCCAAGCTTTTCCGCACGGCGTAAACGCAAACAAAGACCACAAACAACAAGGCCGCCATTCGGCGGCCTTTATCGTTCCAATTTGCTGGCCAAATCCTGCGTCAGACCTGGCGCACCTTCTCGCCATCGCCGAACAGGGACGGACCGTTCTGGTCGATGATCTGCTGCGCCTTGCGGAAGGTCGATTCAAGCGCATCGTCGGATGAGGTGAAAACATCGGCGCGGATGAAATTGCGCACCAGCACCTCGCCGTTCACTTCCTTCTCGATCCGGCCCATCAGGCGGAACTGATTGCCCTCGCGCTGCGGCGTCGCATAGATCGTGCAGCCGTTATGCACCTGCGGCTCAGCGGTGACGGAGGAATCGCCGGTCTTTTCCGCACCCGCCGTCGATGCGCCGCCGCCGGTGAAGATCGAGAGAATATTTGACAAGATCGAAGCCATGAATTCGCCTTTAGCATGAAGGACGTGGGGTGGCAAAGTTAAATGATCAGGCTAGCCAGAATGTCGTTCTCGGTAATGTCCTCATAACCCATGCCGGCGCGCTCGAAATTCTCAACCAGTTGCTTGAAATTGTCGGGATTTTTCGTCTCGATGCCGATCAGGATGGAGCCGAAATTGCGGGCGCTCTTCTTCAGATATTCGAAGCGGGCGATATCGTCCTCCGGACCCAGCAAATTGAGAAAATCGCGCAGGGCGCCGGGACGCTGTGCCAGCCGCAGGATGAAGTATTTCTTTAGCCCGGCATAGCGCATCGCGCGCTCCTTGACGTCCGGCAGGCGCTCGAAATCGAAATTGCCACCGGAGACGACGGCAACGATCGTCTTGCCGCGAATGCTCTCCCGATCCATCGCCTCGAGTGCGGTGATCGCCAGCGCGCCGGCGGGCTCGAGCACGACGCCTTCGACATTCAGCATATCGGTAATCGTCACGCAGATGGCATTTTCCGCAATCAGCATGACCTGCTCGGCCGCAAAATCCTTCAGAGCAGCAAAATTCAGATCACCGATGCGGCCGACCGCTGCGCCATCGACGAAATTGTCGACCTTCGCCAGCGTCATCACCTGCCCCGCCTCCATGCTGCGCCTGAGGCTGGGCGCGCCCGCCGGCTCGGCAAAGACGAATGCCTCCTTGGGGAGGCAATCGGCAAAATGGCCGGTGATGCCGGCCGCCAATCCACCACCGCCGACGGGCAGAACGATGCGGTCGGGTACGACGCCGTCAGGCAATTGCTCGGCGATTTCGGCGGCAACCGTCGCCTGCCCCTCGATGATATCGGCATGATCGAAAGGCGGCACCATGACGCCGTCAATATGCTGCACGTGCTCGCGTGCCGCCTGATAGCATTGGTCGAAGAAATCGCCGAACAGCTTGATGGTGATGAACTCACCGCCGAACATGCGGGTCTTGTCGATCTTCTGCTGCGGTGTCGTTACCGGCATATAGACCACGCCCGGCACCCCGAAATGGCGGCAGACGAAAGCAAAGCCCTGCGCATGATTGCCGGCCGAAGCGCAGACGAATGTCTTGCCGGTGCCGCCCGCGGCGATCACCTTGCGGAAGAAATTGAAGGCGCCGCGAATCTTGTAGGAGCGCACCGGCGTCAGATCCTCGCGCTTCAGCCAGATGTCGGCACCATAGCGAGCGGAAAGATGCTCGTTCAGTTGTAGCGGCGTTGCGGGAAAAAGGCCACGCATGGCCTCGGTGGCATCGAGAACATCCTGCTTGTCCACGGTCTTGGTCCGTTCCTGTTCAATCCGCCTTCGCTATGACACAAGAAAGATGAGTAAAGAAAGCCTCTTTGCTGCGCTTTCCGACCTCACCCATCGACATTGCGACCATCGAAAGTGCAACTGCCTTCGCTCGCACCACAATGTTACATCCGGTCGCAACGCAAAATCTTCGAATTGACAGGAAGGAAAGCCCCGCTTCCAATGCGAGCCAGCCATCATGACGATGGTCAGAGGCCCGCTCCAATCCGGTTCACCCGGTGCCGGCGGGCTTCGCTTGTTGTCGGCAAGCCGACGACAGCCTTTATTAAGATGTTCAAGGCGCTCTGGCCATCACTGTATTATTCAGGCCAGCATGCGCTCGCGCCTGGAATTCAAAAATCTGCGTTCCGAAGCTTCCCAAATCAGACCTTGCAAGATATTGAAATCGCGAAAACGCGGACGTGGCGAAATTGGTAGACGCAAGGGACTTAAAATCCCTCACCTTTGGGTATACGGGTTCGACCCCCGTCGTCCGCACCAAAGACCAAATTCCAATTGGGTCCAACGCAAAAAGGCGCAGCTTCCGCCGCGCCTCTGATTATCCAAAAGCAATATCGAATTAAGCCACGAGCTTGGCCGCGATCTTGGCGACGTGAGCGCCCTGATACCTTGCGGCTTCCAGTTCGATTTCCGAGGGCTGGCGTGAGCCGTCGCCGTTGGTGATCGTGGATGCGCCATAGGGCGAGCCGCCCTTGACTTCTTCCGTGCCCATCTGGCCCTGGAACGCGTAGGGAAGGCCGACGACGGCCATGCCGTGGTGCAGCAGGGTCGGGATGAAGCCGAGGATGGTGGATTCCTGGCCGCCGTGCTGGGTCGCCGAAGAGGTGAACACCGAGCCGACCTTGCCGACGAGCTTGCCGCCGAACCACAAGCTGCCGGTCTGATCCCAGAAATTGCGCATCTGCGACGTAACCGTGCCGAAGCGGGTGCCCGAGCCGACGATGATGGCGTCGTATTCGACGAGTTCATCCGGCGTTGCGATCGGGGCTTCCTGATCGAGCTTGAAGTAGGAAGCCTTGGCCACCTCTTCCGGCACCAGTTCCGGCACACGCTTCACGGTCACGTCGGCGCCAGCGGACTTCGCGCCTTCAGCGACGGCATAGGCCATCTTCTCGATGTGACCATAGGAGGAGTAATAGAGCACCAGCACCTTAGCCATGAACGTCTCCCGTCGTTGGACGCGTTGATTTTCGAGCTGATTTGTACCAGCAGGCAAACAAAGGCGCACCCCCTGCAACTAGAACGCACTGTTCACCCGATGAAGACGAAAATTCACTTGCGGTTGCTTTTTTCTTGATCGTCGACCAAACGAAAACGTCAGTTTGCATTCGCGGCAAACGGCGCTACCTATTTGAAACGCTTTTTCGAACGCGCGCCGCGCAATTCCACGGATAATTTCCATGACCAATGAAACCATTGTCACCGCCGCGATGCTCGCCATCGGCGACGAACTGCTCTCCGGCCGGACGAAGGACAAAAATATCGGCCATCTCGCCGATGTCATGCTGCTGTCGGGGATCGATCTGAAGGAAGTCCGTATTGTCGCCGACGACGAAGACGCCATTGTTTCCGCGCTGAACGCGCTGCGCAGCCAATATGATTATGTCTTCACCTCTGGCGGCATCGGCCCGACGCATGACGACATCACCGCCGATGCCATCGCCAAGGCATTCGGCGTGCCTTGCGAACACGATGCCGAGGCGATGCGGCTGATGGCGGAGATGTATGCGCGGCGCGAAATGGAATTCACGGAGGCGCGCCAGCGGATGGCGCGCATGCCGGTCGGCTCCAAACATATTGCCAATCCGGTCTCGACGGCGCCGGGCTTCAACATCGGCAACGTCTACGTCATGGCGGGCGTGCCGCAAGTCTTTCAGGCGATGCTCGACAATGTCGTGCCGACCCTGCGCTCCGGCACCCGCATGCTTTCAATGGCGATTTCCTGCCCTTACGGCGAAGGCGAGATCGGCACCCCGCTCGGCGCCATCCAGAAAGCTCATCCCGATACCAGCATCGGGTCTTACCCGCGCTATATCGGCCAATCCTTCTCGACGGAAATCGTCGTTAGGGGCCGTTCCTCCGAGTTGGTTGAAAGTGTCGCGGCTGAAGTGCGCGCCATGATCGAAATGATAAGACAGGCGAAAGCACAGGAAAATCAGTCCGCTGAGGCATGACGTTCAGCAAGTGCTTTCAACCTTTCGGGGAACCCGGGTCACATCGGCGCATTATTATCAGGCGGAACACTGATATAATGGAGCAATAAGGACCTTTCCTCATGGGAGATCACGCCATGCCCTATAAAACCATTCTGGTCATTCTCGATACGCCTGACAATGCGCGCGTGGCGGTCGATTTTGCCGCCGCGTTCGCTCGGGAACATGGCGCTCATATCGTGGGTCTGCATACGGAAATCGTTTCGGCCGTGCCGCTGGTGGCGCCGATGGAAATCCCCGATCCGGTCGCCGTGCAGGCCCTGCAGGATATGGCGCACAACCAGGCCGTCGATATCGAGCGGCTGTTCCGCGCCAAAATGGAGCGCGAAAACGTCGCCTATGAATGGCGCAACTTTGCAAGCACCGTCGGCTATGGTTCGGAGCCGCTGATGGAAACTGCGCGCAGCGCCGATCTGCTCGTTGCCGTGCAGCCCGATCCAGCCAAATCGTCGGACTCGCATGTCGATGTCGAAAGCTTCCTCTTCGAAAGCGGCCGTCCCGTGCTGCTCATTCCCTATATCTTCACCGAGCCGAAGCCGATCCGTCGTGTGCTGATAGCCTGGAACGGATCGAAGGAAGCGGCGCGCGCGACCTTCGATGCCCTGCCGTTTCTGAGAACCGCGGATTCCGTGGAGATTTTTTGCGTCGACACGTCGAATAGCTTGACGCATTCGCCGAAGGAGACCGGCGCGGAGATCGCTGCCACGCTTATCCGCCACGGCGTTCGCGCCAGACTGGAAACGGCGGCCTGCGGCGGCAAGACGCCATCGCAAGTCATCGAAAACCGTCTTGCCGACGACAGCATCGATCTGCTGGTCATGGGTGCCTATACGCATTCCTGGCTCTGGCAATTGATTTTCGGCGGCACGACGCGCACGCTTTTGCAATCGATGACTGCGATGACGCTGCTGGCGCGCTGATCATCGTAAGCCCTGGCGGATAGCGGCGCAGCGGCGCTCTTGCCTTTTGGCCGCAAATCCAGCAGAAAGCAGCGACCGATGAGAGAATTCCCGCCAGGGAACCCATTCGCTGGGGTTCATGGAGCATTGTCCTAAAGTCCAAAAGCGGTTTTTGGATAGGTCATGTTCTATTCGGAGAGCCAGCGAATCGCGTTTCAGGATTTGGTCCATGGTCCGCGCCCGTCGCGGGGTCTGCTCAGGGTCGCCGGCAGCGCCGGTGCGTCGTTATCCTCTGCCTCCCGGAGCCTCTGAGCCATGTCCCTCCCCGATAAAGCCTTTCCCGTATCCTGGGATCAGTTCCATCGCGATGCCCGCGCCCTTGCCTGGCGGCTTGCCGGCCTTAATCGCGAATTCAAGGCGATCGTCTGCATCACACGCGGCGGCCTCGTTCCCGCCGCCATCATCTCGCGCGAACTCAACATCCGCATGATCGATACCGTCTGCATCGCCTCCTATCACGACTATTCCAGCCAGGGCGAAATGAGCCTGCTCAAGGGCATCACACCGGAATTGACGGCCGATGGCGGCGAAGGCGTGCTTGTCGTCGACGACCTGACGGATACCGGCAAGACGGCCGCTGAAGTGCGCACCATGCTGCCGAAGGCGCATTTCGCCTGCCTGTACGCCAAGCCGAAGGGCGTGCCGACCATCGACACCTTCATCACCGAGGTCAGCCAGGACACCTGGATCTATTTTCCCTGGGACATGGGCTTCACCTATCAGGAGCCGATCGCCAAGGGTCATCGCGGCTGACCCTCGTGAGGCTCACGCGAATCACTTGTGATTCTGTCTGGTGTGCCAAAACCGGACATAGGCATCAGCAATAGAGGTGGGCGCTTCAGCGCCCACTATATTTAGTGGTTGCCGAGATACCAAGATTTCGTGGGATTCAAGCCCTTCCGCGCGAATCATGAGGGGTTGCTGCATGCTTTTGCCCCTCTAACAATGGTTTCGAGGTCACGGTCACAATATTGTCGCTTTTATTTCCGTTGCCGGTGGCATTGCGTTCGCAAGCGGTCGCGCGAAGAGCGAACAATTTCCGCCAAGCGCTTGAATCTTAGGGACTCCTGGCGTTTCCCCAATTTCCACAGGCGAGCCCACAAGATATTGTGGTTAAAAATCCGTCGCAAACCACCCCTTGACGGAATCGGGTCTTTCAAAGTTAATGACTGACGTTGCGGCGGCGACTGGACCGGACGAAATAACGGGGGCTGGTCCTTAACTCGAAATCGGATTTGGATTCAGGGCGATACACTATGACTGGTGGCGCCATGCAGACCTTTTGTGCCGATATCGATGCTGCCAAAAAAATACATGCGGGGACTGGCGGCAATAAGCTGTTAATACTATATTTAGTGTTTGCAGCCACCATCACCACAAGATACGGGAAAGACATCTCCGGATGACACCTCCTGTCAGGAAGCGGATTGAACACTGGCTGCGCGCTGAAACCGCGAAGCCGGATCAGGATTTTTGCGCCTTTCGTTACGAGGACGGGCGCCAACGAATTGAGGTATGGGATCATGCGCATCGAACGTCGATTTACGAAGGCCGGCCAGTCACCTTATGCGGAGATCGAATTCCGCAAAGCGACGAGCGAGATCAAGAACCCTGACGGTTCGATCGTTTTCCGCCTCGAAAACATCGACGTGCCGGCGCAGTTTTCGCAGGTTGCGGCCGATATTCTGGCGCAGAAATATTTCCGCAAGGCCGGCGTGCCCGCCAAGCTGAAGAAGGTCGAGGAAAACGACGTTCCTTCCTTCCTGTGGCGCTCCGTCCCCGATGATTCGGCATTGAAGGACCTGCCGAAGGAAAGCCAGACTGGCTCCGAAACCGATGCGCGCCAGGTCTTCGACCGTCTTGCCGGCACCTGGACCTATTGGGGCTGGAAGGGCGGCTACTTCTCCTCCGAGGAAGACGCTTCGGCTTTTAAGGACGAGCTTGCCTACATGCTCGCGACCCAGCGCGTCGCGCCGAATTCGCCGCAGTGGTTCAACACCGGCATGCACTGGGCCTATGGCATCGATGGTCCCGGCCAGGGCCATTTCTATGTCGACCCCTTCACCGGCAAGATCACCAAGTCGAAGTCGGCCTATGAGCATCCGCAGCCGCATGCCTGCTTCATCCAGTCGGTCGAGGACGATCTCGTCAACGAAGGCGGCATCATGGACCTCTGGGTTCGTGAGGCGCGTCTCTTCAAGTATGGCTCCGGCACCGGCTCCAACTTCTCGCTGCTGCGCGGCGAAGGCGAAAAGCTTTCCGGCGGCGGCCGCTCTTCCGGCCTGATGAGCTTCCTGAAGATCGGCGACCGCGCTGCCGGCGCCATCAAGTCTGGTGGCACGACCCGCCGCGCCGCCAAGATGGTCGTCGTCGACATCGATCATCCGGATATCGAGGAATACATCAACTGGAAGGTCAAGGAAGAGCAGAAGGTTGCTGCCCTCGTCACCGGTTCGAAGATCGTCGCCAAGCACCTGAAGGCGATCATGAAAGCCGCCGTCAATTGCGACGGCGACAATGACGATTGCTTTGATCCGGCCAAGAACCCTGCCCTGAAGCGCGAAATCCGCGCCGCCAAGAAGGATCAGGTTCCGGAAAACTACGTTCAGCGCGTCATCCAGTTCGCTCGCCAGGGTTATAAGGATCTCGAGTTCAAGACCTACGACACGGACTGGGATTCGGAAGCCTATCTCACCGTTTCCGGCCAGAACTCCAATAATTCCGTCTCGATCAAGGACGATTTCCTGCGCGCCGTCGAGAATGATGGCGACTGGAACCTGACCGCCCGCAAGGACGGCAAGGTCGTCAAGACGGTGAAGGCGCGCGACCTCTGGGAATCGATCTCCTATGCCGCCTGGGCATCGGCCGATCCGGGCCTGCACTTCAATACGACGATGAACGACTGGCACACCAGCCCGGCCGCCGGCCCGATCCGCGCGTCCAATCCGTGCTCGGAATATATGTTCCTTGACGATACGGCCTGCAACCTCGCCTCGCTGAACCTGATGACCTTCAAGGATGCCGCGACGAAGCGCATCAATATCGGCGATTACGAGCATGCCGTTCGCCTTTGGACCGTCGTCCTCGAAATCTCGGTCATGATGGCGCAGTTCCCGTCGCGCCGCATTGCCGAGCTCTCCTATGAATACCGTACGCTCGGCCTCGGCTATGCCAATATCGGCGGCCTGCTGATGTCCTCGGGCATTCCCTATGACTCGGACGAAGCCCGCGCCATCGCCGGCTCGCTGACCGCGATCATGACCGGCATTGCCTATGCGACCTCGGCCGAAATGGCCTCCGAACTCGGGACCTTCCCGATGTTCAAGCCGAACCGCGAGCATATGCTGCGGGTCATCCGCAACCATCGCCGCGCTGCCTATGGCGAGACCTCGGGCTATGAGGGCCTGTCGGTCAATCCGGTGGCGCTGATCCATAGCGACAATCCGGACCAGGACCTCGTTACCCATGCCAAGGCGGCCTGGGACAAGGCCTTGAGCCTCGGCGAACAGCACGGCTACCGCAATGCCCAGGCAACCGTTATCGCGCCGACCGGCACGATCGGCCTTGTCATGGATTGCGACACGACCGGCATCGAGCCGGATTTCGCTCTGGTGAAGTTCAAGAAGCTTGCCGGCGGCGGCTACTTCAAGATCATCAACCGCGCCGTTCCGGAAGCATTGCGTGCGCTCGGCTATTCCGAAAGCCAGATTGCCGAGATCGAGGCCTATGCTGTCGGCCATGGCAACCTGAACCAGGCGCCGGCCATCAACCCTTCGACGCTGAAGGCCAAGGGCTTCACCAACGAGAAGGTGGAGGCAGTCAACGCCGCGCTGAAGAGCGCCTTCGACATCAAGTTCGTCTTCAACCAGTGGACGCTCGGCGCAGACTTCCTGAAGGGCACGCTGAAGGTCTCCGACGAGCAACTGGCCGACATCAGCTTCAACCTGCTCGACCATCTCGGCTTCTCCAAGAAGGAGATCGAAGCTGCCAACATCCATGTCTGCGGTGCGATGACGCTGGAAGGCGCGCCGTTCCTCAAGAACGAGCATCTCGCCGTCTTCGATTGCGCCAATCCCTGCGGCAAGATCGGCAAGCGCTATCTCTCGGTCGAAAGCCACATCCGCATGATGGCCGCCGCCCAGCCCTTCATCTCGGGCGCCATTTCCAAGACGATCAACATGGCCAATGAGGCGACCGTCGAGGATTGCAAGAACGCCTATATGCTGTCCTGGAAGCTCGGCCTGAAGGCGAACGCGCTTTATCGCGACGGCTCCAAGCTCAGCCAGCCGCTGAACGCCTCGCTGATCGACGACGACGATAACGAGGATGCAGTGGAAGAACTGCTGCAGGCCCCGGCTGCCGCCCAGGCCGTCACCGTCACCGAGAAGATCATCGAACGCGTCATCGAGAAGGTTGTCCGCAGCCAGGAGAAGCTTCCCGGCCGCCGCAAGGGCTACACCCAGAAGGCCAAGATCGGTGGACACACCATCTTCCTGCGCACCGGCGAATATGACGACGGCCGTCTCGGCGAAATCTTCCTCGACATGAACAAGGAAGGTTCGGCGCTGCGCGCCTTCATCAATAACTTCGCCATCTCCGTCTCGCTCGGCCTGCAATACGGCGTGCCGCTCGAAGAATATGTCGATGCCTTCACCTTCACCAAGTTCGAGCCGGCCGGCATCGTCACCGGCAACGACGCGATCAAGAACGCCACGTCGATCCTCGACTACGTGTTCCGTGAGCTCGCCATCTCCTATCTCGGCCGCCACGATCTCGCCCATGTCGATACGTCCGACTTCACCAACACGGCGCTCGGACGCGGCGTATCGGAAGGCAAGGCGGATGTTGTCTCCAAGGGCCTGACCCGCGGCTACAAGCCGACGCTGGTGCCGACGTCGGGCGAACGCCAGGCAAGCGATGTCAAGGGTTCGGCCACGGCCGCTCCGGCACGCGCCTCATCGGGCGCGACGATCACCTCCATCGCCGGCAATACCGCGCGCAAACTCGAGCCGGCCGGCGCCATCTCCACCTCGGAAGTCGTCGCCTTCAAGCGCGACTATGAGGAACGCGCCAAGGAACTGGCCGAAGAGATCGCCGAGGAACTGGCAAACGAAACCGCCGAAGCCTCCACCGCCCTCTTCACCGACAAGGCAGCCGATGACGCGGCAACGGCGAAGGCAGAAGCCAAGAAACTGGAATCCGAACGCCGCGCCCGCTCCATCATGCAGGGCTACACCGGCAACATGTGCACGGAGTGCCAGAACTTCACGATGGTTCGGAATGGAACTTGCGAGAAGTGCGACACGTGTGGCGCGACGAGCGGGTGCAGCTAAGTGTTCGCTTGGACGCGATTGTCTAGGCAGTCATTGATTTGATGCACAGCCAATAAAATGATGTCGAATATCCCGGCCGAGGTATCAAACTCGGGCGGGATAAAATTATAAGGCCTCTTCTCAGCATATCCCGGCATATTGGAGATCATCTTCTCTAAGGTCAGTTGAACGACCATTAGCCGGCATCGTAACGACGCAAAAGATATATGAATGGGCCATTTCTCCCGGATGGTGTAATCTCCTCGCGTATCCTCCGCATCCGAAATGCCCGAATTCCGTCACGAAACCGGCGGGAAATCATCTGTTTTGACTGAAATGGTTGCGCCTGTGACATCCAGTCCACCGCGCCCTCCAAGCCTTTTTGCAGGAGTGTCCGGTGTTTCGGCTCGTTCTGTCGCCAAACCCGCCGGCAAGGCGTTGGCAATGGCATTCCAGTCGCGAGAGGCATTGTCTTGAAAATCGGCAGCGACATCACGAGCATTCAATATCTGCGGGCCATCGCTGCGATTTCCGTCCTCTGCTTCCATGTCTGTGACGCATACGGCTTGGGATTCGAAGTTGGAGCGGCGGGGGTCGATATATTCTTTGTCATCAGCGGCTTTATCATGTGGGTCACCACCGAGGGAAAACCTGTCAGTCCGCAAGGGTTCATGGTGCGCCGGCTGTTCAGAATAGTGCCGCTTTACTGGATTGCGACGGCGGCAACATTCGTGATGGCCGTGTTGAAACCGCAGTTCTTCTTCAACATCGACACGACCATCGGGAATTTGATCGGTTCGCTGCTTTTCCTGCCCGTCATGAGGGGCGACGCAATGCATCCGATCGTGGAGCAGGGATGGACCCTGTCCTACGAGATGTTCTTCTATCTCATCTTTTCCATTTCCTTGTTTCTGCCCGAGCTCAGACGGCTATGGTTCCTGATGGTGGCTCTGGTGGCCGTCGTCATTGCGCAGTACCTGCTGCCCCTCGGCTATCTCAGTGTTTTCACGGAGCCGGTCATTCTTGAATTTGCGGCCGGAATCGTCATCGGCCGCTTATGGAGAAAGGGTTTTCGGCTGTCTTTTCACGCCGCCGTCGGCTTGATGATCGCCGGATTCGTATTGCTGCTGGCAAGTGACCTGATGCCCGATGTCGACCGGACGGTTGGCTGGGGCATACCTGCGGTACTGATATTGTCGGGCGCTGTTTTCGCAGAACGGGAGCGAGGCGTTCCCAATCTCGCATACCTGCACTTCCTGGGAGACGCCTCTTATTCCATCTACGTTTGGCACGTGCTCACCGGTGTCATGGTAACGGCGCTGCTGTTGCGCGCTGGCGTGCCACACGCCGCGCAGCCCGCGTTCCTCGCATTGGGCTCGCTGGCCTTTACGATCATCTGCTACCTGTTCATAGAACGTCCGATACTCCGAAAAATGCGACCGGCGCGCCCGCGGCCGGCGTAGAGCGGTTGAGCTATAAGCTGGATGGGACGGATACCGCGGGCGAATAATACCTCGGAAATCACCGCGACTGACACCAGTTTGACATTGAACTCATCTTCTTCCCGAAAACCTGCGACAGCGCGCGCGACCCGTGGCATAAGGCCCGCGAAAAACTTTCTTCGGGCCTGGCGCAGACATGATTCGTATCGAGAATATCAGCAAGCAGAACAGCCATCGCATCCTCTTTATCGAGGCAACCGCTGCGCTCAACAGAGGTGAGAGCGTCGGGCTTGTCGGCCCGAATGGCGCCGGCAAGACGACACTTTTTAGGATGATCACGGGACAGGAGCTGCCCGACGAGGGGCAGGTTTCGGTCGATAAGGGCGTCACCATCGGCTACTTCAATCAGGATGTCGGCGAATTGGCGGGCCGCAGTGCCGTCTCCGAAGTGATGGAAGGTGCCGGCCCCGTCAGTGCAGTTGCTGCCGAGCTGCGCGAGCTGGAAGCTGCTATGGTCGATCCCGACCAGGCCGACCAGATGGACGCGATCATCGAACGTTATGGCGAAGTGCAGGCGCGTTACGAGGAGCTGGACGGCTATGCCCTCGAAGGGCGTGCCCGCGAAGTGCTGGCGGGCTTGAGCTTCAGCCAGGAGATGATGGATGGCGACGTCGGCGCGCTGTCGGGCGGCTGGAAAATGCGCGTGGCGCTTGCCCGCATTCTCCTGATGCGCCCGGACGTCATGCTGCTCGACGAGCCAAGCAACCATCTGGATCTGGAGAGTCTCATCTGGCTGGAAGAATTCCTCAGAGGTTACGAGGGCGCTTTGCTGATGACCTCGCATGACCGCGAGTTCATGAACCGCATCGTCACCAAGATCATCGAGATCGATGGTGGTTCATTGACGAGCTATTCGGGCGATTATGCTTTCTACGAACAGCAGCGGGCGCAGAACGAAAAGCAGCAGCAGGCCCAATTCGAGCGCCAGCAGGCGATGCTCGCCAAGGAAATCAAGTTTATCGAACGCTTCAAGGCGCGTGCCTCGCACGCCTCGCAGGTACAGAGCCGCGTGAAGAAGCTGGAGAAGATCGACCGGGTGGAACCGCCGAAACGGCGTCAGACCGTCGCCTTCGAATTCCAGCCGGCGCCGCGCTCCGGCGAAGACGTGGTGAGCCTTAAAAGCGTTCACAAGAAATATGGCAGCCGCATCATTTATAAAGGACTGGACTTCATGGTGCGGCGCCGGGAGCGCTGGTGCATCATGGGCATCAACGGCGCCGGCAAATCCACTTTGCTGAAGCTGGTGGCGGGTTCGGCGCAGCCGGACGAAGGCAGTGTCGCTCTCGGAGCCAGCGTAAAAATGGGGTATTTCGCCCAGCATGCCATGGACCTCCTCGATGGCGAACGCACCATATTCGAGACGCTGGAGCACGAGTTCCCACAGGCGGGACAAGGCTCGTTGCGCGCGCTGGCGGGATGCTTCGGCTTTTCCGGTGACGATGTCGAGAAGAGGTGCCGGGTGCTGTCGGGCGGCGAGAAGGCGCGGCTGGTGATGGCGATCATGCTTTTCGATCCGCCGAACCTGCTGGTGCTGGACGAGCCGACCAACCATCTCGATCTCGATACGAAAGAGATGCTCATCCAGGCGCTGTCGCAATTTGAAGGCACGATGCTGTTCGTCTCGCACGACCGGCATTTCCTGGCGGCGCTCTCCAATCGCGTGCTGGAACTGACGCCGGAGGGCATCCATCAATATGCCGGCGGCTATACCGAATATGTGGAGCGCACCGGCTACGAGGCACCCGGCCTGCGAAGCTGATCGCTTCGCCGAAGCCGGCGCTATTGCGTGTGGGCCGAGGCCGTAACGCCAGCATTGATCACGGCAACGGGCGCGGTCCTGCCGCGTACCCGGATTTCGATACGCCGCCGGGATTCCACGGCACCGGCCTGGCCTGCCGTGATCGTATCGCCGGGCAGGATCAGTTGGGCGGCCGACATCGGCAGGATGGTGACGTTCTTCAGCTTCGGATTGGCCTTGAGGACATTGGCGACGGCGACGGCGCGCGCCAGTCCCAGCCCGGCATTATCCGCAGGCTCGACGGCCGATATCGACAATTTGCCGTCCATCGCCCCGATCAGCGTATCGTCGAGGTTCGAGCTTGTCCGCGATACACGCTGCTCGTCCGTGTGGCCGATCACCTCGACGATGTCGGCGTCATAGAGGCTGAGGTTGCTGGCAATCTCATTGGAGATCGTGGTGTCGAGCATGCGTTCAAAGGTCCTGGTCAATTCGGCGCTGCCCGACTGGAAATAATTCTTCTTGGCGTCGTCCAGATTGATGATCGGCGGCCAATCATGCGCGCCTTTTCCGCGCCCCTCGCCCGCCAGCAGCTTGCTCAGTTCGTCGGGCGCCTTGGCGAGATCGATGCCATGCTGCTTCAGCACATCAGCGACTTTGGCAAGCTCCTGCAGATCCTCCGGCTTCGCGCCATCCGCGCCCATGCTGTCCAAAGTCTCACGCGCGAGGACCAATTCACGCCATTCCTTTTCCAGCGTCGCACGGTCCGCCGCCGACAGATCACCGGAAATCAGCTTCGATTGCAGTTGCACGATGCGTGCCGCCTGTTCGGATTGCTTCTTTTCCAGGAGTACTAGCCTTTGCTCGGCATCCTTCAGCTTCCGCTCGGTCTCGTAACGATGGCTCCTCTCCGCAGAAATCATAGCCGCAGCGACTAACAGCAGGCAAAAGACCAGCAGAAGCATGGATTCGGCCATGGTCAGGCCGAGAATGAGCCCGCGATTGTAGCCCTTGTGTTCCAGCTTAGGCGCGGTATCCGAGGCGCGCATCACCATAGATGCCACCGTCGCTTGCGCCTTGGCGCATCGGCCGCGGGCTCGTTTTCGTTGGCCGTGACCGCTGCAATCGCGCCGGAGGAGGTCTGATCGGTCTCGGGTACAATCTGGGAATCGACCAGTTTGAGTTCAGGCGAAAACGATCGTCCCGGCAAATCCGCCATGCGGCTCAGCGTCTGCTCGATGTTCTTCAACGGCTGCAATTGCGCCTCCGCCATCTCCTTGATGGCGGCGATCGCGGGTGCTAGCTCGGCCCGGACAACGTCTTCCGGCGAGCGGATATCCTCGAGCTTCTTGCCAACGGTTTCGACTGCCGTACCGAATTTGCCGATGATCTCGGAAAGCTGCGACGTCGTTTCCGTCAGTTGTGCGGCCGCCTCGTTGATCGGCGTGACCGCCTGTTTCGCAAGGACTTCCAGAATTTTCTGGATCTCCTCGCCGTTGCGCTCAGCCTGGCGGGCGATCTCCTCGAAGCCTTCCGACAGCATCTGATTGCTGACGCGCCGATAGTGCGAGAATTCGCGCGACGACGAATCCAGTTCCGTGCGCACGCGGCGCGTCATCTCGGCCAGTTCGTGGCGGACGCTGCGCTCGATGTCGATCGGATCGCGGCGCATCTGGTTAAAGAGAATGCGGAGCGTGACACCGGCGATGGTCGAGGTGACGGCGATGCCGAAATTGCGGACGATCGTTTCAATCGACGTCTCGCCGGCAAAAAGGTAGAGCGATACGCCAAGGCTCGACAGGGTGAACAGAAATCCCATGTAGTAGAGATTGTCGCCCGCCTGCTCGTTATGCAGGCGAAATCCGGCGAAAACCACCGAAATCACGAAATAGATTGCCATCAGCAGCAGCGGCACGCCGGTCACGATCGGCAGCGGCCAGCCGAGAAGCTTGGACGTCCAGATGAAAATCATGCCGCCGACGGTAACCAGCGCGAAGAGGACCATCGGCCCATAGTCGCGTATGGCTAGCCTCGCCTCAACATCGGCCATCACCGTATCCCTTCCAATCGGACGAAGCCGTCGAAATAGCCATTATTGCTCTTGATCCACTGCGCCCAGAAATTTGCAAGCTCCTCCATACTGAACTTCATGTTCGGCCTTTGAAAGGCGAGGATTTTGATCATGACACCATCCAGTGACGTCCGGAATTTATCACGTGCGGGGCTCTGCTGGAATTTCTGATACGAGGCGCCGTCGCGGTAGTTCGAGAAGGCGTCGGTATGTTCGATCATATCCGAGGCGATATAGAGATGTTTCGGAATGCCGCCGGCAGCGCTCGCAAAGACTTCCAGATTGATCTTCTGGATGGCGGCCATGATCGGCGATTGCTTGCCCGCCTCTCCGACGCTCAGCTTGCCGGCGATATCGGCAAGCGGCTTTGCGAAGCCCTTTTCCCAGCGGGCCTGCGCCAAGCGGGGGTTGCTGGTCCATTCGTCGACGTTGGCACCGCTGCCCGGATTGCAGCCGTGGAAGGTCTGGATAAGCTCGCCTTCCTTCTCCGTCAGGGCATAGATGTCGATCGCGCCGCCGACGGGCACATCCGCGACGATCTTCTGGAACTGATTGCGCAGGTCGAGCGCCGTCGTATCCGAGATCGGATCGGTGACGTCGAGCAGGATCGCCGTTTCCGCCTTCGGGCCGTTCACCGGGCAGAGCGAGGCCTGGTCGACGGCTACATTGCCGCTTGCTTTGTAGCGCAGCCAGCCATAGGCGCCGACGATACCAAGGGACAGAATGGCAAGGCAAACCGTCGCGATGATAAGACCGGCCGAGCTGCCGGCTCGGCTACGCCGCTTGCGTCGTGCCAATGATGCTCTCCGGGAAAAGATTATCGAGCTTATGATATTTCTCGATGGCGCTTTCGAACTCGTCGCCGATCCGCTTGATCTGCTGGGTCAACTCGGCCTGCGCGGCCTGAATGCGCTCGCCGAGCACCTTGTCGTCCCATTCCTCGTCGGTGTGCAGGACCGGCATCAGGCGCTCAAGCTGATAGCGGGATGCAAAGTAAGGCGGCTCGGGCTCCGTGCGCGCACTTCTGTTCGCCTCCCGATAGATGGTCAGCAGCGTATTGGCGGTGCGCTCGAGATGATTTTGATGTTCGGCGAAAAGGCCGGCCGTTCTGGCGCGGTGGGCAATGATGGCGGCGGTCTCCTGCCGGCGCATGCTGAGGTCGCGGATGATTTCTTCGATCTTGCCATTGTGTTCATCGCGGATATCCCGAAGATCATCGATGAGATCGAGCTTGCGGTCGATGTAATTGCTTCTCGCCGCATCGAGGCGTTTCTGGACGCCGGCGAAACCGGGATAGGGATCGGTGAGGTAACAGCCGTCGATGAAGGCGATGAGCGAAAACATCAGGCCGACGGCAAACAGCATCCAGGAATTCAGCTCCTGCAGACCCAGCGGCGCAGTTTTCAGCCGCTGCATCACCTCCGTCCCGGCACCGGAGAGGATGGTTGCCGACACTTCGCGGTAATGCGCCAGCGCGATGTTGATCGCGAGCGCCACGGCGACATAGGCGAGCAAGCCGAGCAGGCCAAGCAGCTTCAGGAAGAACGACCTGTGCACAAGGAAGCGCACGCAGAAGAAGGAAAACATCAGCGCCGCGCCGATGTTCAGGAAGGCGAAGGCTGCCGCCTCCGTGACACCGCCGACAATGCCCTGCTCACTTCCCTTGGCAAGGAAGCTGCCATTCATCACCATCTCGATGAGGATGAGGAAGACGATGAGCGAGACCTTGAAGCCCCAGGCGGCCTTGCTGGAGACCTTCGCCGCGCGCTGCAGTCTATGCCGCGACTTGAAGTCGACCATCTCGTCCTCGGCGGTCTTGAGATTACGGCGCAGGCCGTGCAACTCGTCGACGCCGCTTGCGACCTCCGCCTTGAAATCGGAAACGCTGGACGCATTTGCCTGCCGTATCAGGCCGAACTGGCCTTCGAAATCGAGATTACGCAGGCGGCTGTCGAAAGTCTGAAACTGATCTTCCAAGACCTGATAGGAGCTTTTCTTTTCCGCCTCGACCCAGGCGATGACGCGCTGCTCGGTCTCGTCGAAGGATTGGGCGCTTTGGGCCGGCCGGTTGAGGCCGCCATTGGCCGCGCCCTTCTCCTTCAGGCCAAGCGTCGTGCTCAGCTTCTCGATATCGACGACGGGAAACACATCGGTAGAGGCCTGGAAATCATGGCTGGTCTCCCGAACGGTCTCCCAGAGGCGGTTTAAGGCTTCGAAACGCAATGATCTTCCTTCGGCGACATGATCAACTTTAAAAGGACCAGCGACAAACCGATAGCGCACTGGTTGTTTCTGGTCCAGCACTGCCGCCGACGTTAAAATGTGATTGTGGTAAAGAATAGCCCGAAAGAACAATGCCGGCCCAGAAGCCGATATTCGCTTCAAAAAAGCAAAACGGAGTATCCGGGATTTAGCCCCTTGCCTGCTGCGCCATGCAAAAGCAGCAGATTTTTGCGATCAGTTCGATAAACTGCTCGCCAAATCATGGTGATGACCTAACTTGCTTCAAGCGCCGCAAACCCGGAGATCAAGCTATGCGACCCCCTTCCCTCAAAACTATCTGTGTTTACGGCGCAGGCGCACTCGGCGGCGCGATTGCGGCGAAGCTCGCGTTAGGGCTGAGGGAGCAGGCAACCGTTTCCGCGATAGCGCGCGGCGGACATCTGGAAGCGATCCGCGCGGATGGCTTGCGGGTCTGGGAGGCCGAAGCGGACAGCCCGCTCATGGCCCAGGTGACCGCAACCGACGATGCGGCGGCGCTCCCGCCGCAGGACTTGGTAATCACGGGGCTCAAAGGCCACCAGCTCGATGCGGCTGCACCCGGCATTGCCAAACTTTTGCATGCCGGGACGCGTGTCGTGATGGTGTTGAACGGCATACCCTGGTGGTATTTTCATCGGGACGCACAAAGCGGCCATGCCGAACGCCAGATGGAGGAGCTCGATCCGAGCGGCAATCTCTGGCGGCTGATCGGGCCTCAGCGCGTTATCGGCTGCGTCGCCTATCAGGGCGCCGAAGTTATCAATCCCGGCGAGATCAAGCTCAGCAACAACGGCCATTTCGTACTCGGAGAACCCTCGGGCGAAACGACTGGCGACATTGAAGCGATCGCGGCTCTCATGAAACAAGGCGGGGTCAATGTCTCGGTCTCGCCGCGCATTCGCGACGAGATCTGGAGCAAGTTGATGGGCAATGCCGCCTTCAATCCGATCAGTGCCCTGACGCGGGCGCTGATGTCCGACATCATGGGCAATCCTGCTCTATCGGCCATGGTCGGTCAGGTGATGAACGAGGTGAAGACCGTTGCGGAAGCCTTGGGCGCACGTCTGGCGATTTCCATCGAAGAACGCCTTGAACGCTCACGCCAGATCGGCCCGGTACGCACTTCGATGCTGCAGGATCTGCTGGCCGGCAAGGCCCTGGAAATCACGCCGCTGGTCGGCATGGTCGTCTCGCTCGGTACGCTCGCTGCTGTCCCGACACCGATTTCGACGACGATCCTGGCGCTGGTGAGCCAGTTGGACAGGGAGAACTTGCGGGTGGCGGGATAGGCCTGCCATCCGCCTTTGAACGCGCACCGCTGCTAAGGGAGTGGTTTGGCGGAGCACAATCACCCCCGCGTACCTACCCTACCCGCCCTGCCCAGTTCGGTGAACCTCGGCATCAGCATCTTTATATCTCCCCTATATCTTTGCCTTCCGCCTCGAATGGATTTCCTATGCGGGTCGGCGCTACCGTCAGCATCGAATGCAGAGGTAGATGCCATGCTTGATACACATTCCCCAAATCTCACCAAAGCCATCCGCTTTCTTGTGAGGGAGAGCCGCGAAAGACGCCATCGCATCGCCGCTCCCGGTCCCGTCAGCAAAGCCGGATCGAAGCGGCGGCTTGGCAATCGGCAGGTTCGTGAAAGGCACACTTTCTTCGCCATGTTCGCCTTAGGCCTGCTGCTCGGCGGCCTTGAGCTTTTCATAGTGCTGCATGCTCTCTGAGCGGCCAGAAGATCATGATGAAACCGGCCTTGCGCGTAGGCGGCGCGATCACTGCGCTCGTCACACCGTTTCGGGATGATACGCTCGACGCCGTCGGTCTGATGGCGCATGTGGAATGGCAATTGCTGAGCGGCATCGACGGCTTGCTCGCCTGTTCCTTGACCGGTGAAGGACCCGTGCTCACCGCGGCTGAGCGGGTGCAGATCATCGAGATTTGCATCGAATTGGCGGAGGGCCAGGTTCCCATCATCGTCGCTACCGGGACCAATGATACGGCAACGACGATCGAGGAGACACAGCAGGCCCAGAAACTCGGTGTCGACGCCGCCTTCGTCACTCTTCCCTATTATTCCAAGCCAAGCCAGAAAGGCGTGCTCCATCATTTCGAACGGCTGGCCGACAACACCGACCTGCCGCTGATCATCGACAACCTGCCCGCCCACACTGCCATCGACCTGATGCCCGCGACGGTCGCGCGGCTGGCGGAAATCCCAACCATCATCGGCATTGTCGACGGCAGCGGCGATATCGCCCGCATCGGCACCTGGCGTCCTCTGCTGCCGGAAAGGATTGGGCTCTATTCGACCCATGATGCAACCGCGCTCACCTTCACCATGGCCGGCGGACGAGGTTCGTTTTCGAGCGCCGCCAACATCGCGCCACGGCTTTTCCGTTCCATGCAGCTATCGGCGGCATGCGGCCATATGGCGGCGGCACGGCTGATCGACGATCGGCTTTCGGCGCTGTTCAAGGCGCTCACGCGTGAACCCGAACCGGCGACGGTGAAGCATGCCTTGTCTCTGACAAGAGACATCAGCCCGGATGTACGCCTGCCGCTAACCGGCATCGAAGCCGAGACGGATGCGGCGATCAGGAAGGCGGTGGCTTCGCTTCAACTCGGCTGCCAAAGCGCCGAACCCTCATCGAGGACTTTCCGAACAGGATTATGAAAGAAGCCTATGCCTATGAGATTTTTATATTTTAGCGTTTCCTGTCAAATGGAAATCATACCCGCTCACTCATAGATTTATTTGCGTGGCGCTCACGTCGCTCAAATCGACCGCAGCGCCGGTGACACTTGGAAAGGAACTATGATGTCACGCTATATGCAATACGGCGCTGCCGCCGACCCGCTCCAACGCCCTCGCCCCACTGCCCTCGTAGGAGCCAAGCGGCCGTGCTTTTCGCATAGGCTGCTAGACGGTCTGCGCGCCATCGCGCCACGCCTGGCACTTGTCTTCTTCGCCGCCGCCATCATCCAGATGCTGATGCACTTAGCCGGCAACTGAGCACAGCGAAGCGATCTATGAGGGAAAACACATGGCAGATGCACAGCATAGTCAGCGCCGCTCGGCTCACATTGCCGCTTCGCCTGCACCCGCCCGCTTCACCGTCGGTCGCGACCGCCGTGGCGCCTGGATCGTTTGGGACCGACAGGGTCTCGTCGGCGGCCTGTTCGCCAACGAAGAGGCGGCGCAGCATTTCGCGGCCGAAGAATGCAACTACAATCCAGCCGACATATGCCGCGCTCCGGAGGGCTCGGTGCTCGAACTCGACGGCTTTGCGATGCCGTCCCCAAACCTGCACTAAGATGTAGCAATTCGAAACAGCTTCGATCGCCTCACGGCACCCGACCCAACGTTTCCTTAACCCGCACTTGCGTAAAATGACGGCCGGGTGTCACCAGAGTAAAAGAGCAATGTCGAAGCCGGCCTTCCGTTACAGCCATTATGATCTCAACGAGCAGCGTGCGGGAACCGTGATCGAGATCACGCTGTCGGCAGTCGCCAATGTCCGCTTGATGAACAGCTCGAACTTCGAGCGCTTTACGGAAACCCTGAAGCACCAGTTCCTCGGCGGCGTTGCCAAGAAATCACCGATCCGGCTGTCCATTCCGGAGACTGGCCATTGGCATCTGGTCGTCGATATGGAAGGCCATAACGGGTTGGCGGAATCGAGCGTGAAGATGATCGACAAGGCCTCGGCGCCGCGTATCCAGAAGGCCGCGGAAAACGTCACCGCCAGGTGACGTCTAACCTATTGTTCACCGCGCTCCTTGCGCAGCTTCGCCCACCAATCCAGCCGTTTGCGGATTTCGCGCTCGAAACCACGTTCTGGCGGATCGTAGAAGGTCTGGCGGCCCATCTTCTCCGGAAAATAATTCTGGCCCGAAAAGGCATCGGGTTCATCATGGTCATAACGGTAACCATCGCCATAACCCTCTGTGCGCATCAGCTTCGTCGGCGCATTGAGGATATGCTTGGGCGGCAGTAGCGAGCCGTTCTGCTTGGCGGCCTGCGTGGCAGCCTTGAATGCGGTATAGACGGCGTTCGACTTCGGGGCCGTGGCGAGATAGACGCAGGCCTCTGCCAGCGCCAACTCACCTTCCGGTGACCCCAGATAATCATAGGCGTCCTTGGCGGCGTTGCAGATGACCAGCGCCTGGGGATCGGCAAGCCCGATATCCTCTACCGCCATGCGCACCAGCCGCCTTCCGAGATAGAGCGGGTCTTCACCGGCGTCGAACATGCGGGCAAGATAATAGAGCGCCGCGTCGGGGTCGGAGCCGCGCACGGACTTATGCAGGGCCGAAATCAGATTGTAATGGCCATCCTGCGCCTTGTCATAGACGGGCGCGCGGCGCTGTACGATCTTGACCAGCGCATCGGGATCGAAAAGCTCATCCTTGCGCGCGGCACGCCAGACTTCTTCGGCCAGCGTCAGCACAGAGCGCCCATCGCCATCGGCCATGCGGATCAGGCTGGCGCGGGCATCCTCGGTCAGTGGCAGCGGCTTGCCTTCCGCCTGCTCGGCGCGGCGCAGCAACTCCTCCAGGCTCTCCTCATCATGCGAGCGAAATGTCAGGACCCGCGCGCGGGACAGAAGAGCGGCATTGAGCTCGAAGGACGGGTTCTCGGTGGTGGCGCCAACCAGAATGACGGTGCCGTCTTCCATCACAGGCAGGAAGCTGTCCTGCTGGGCGCGGTTGAAGCGATGGATTTCATCGACGAAAAGCAACGTCTGGCGGCCGTCCATGCGGCGAAGACGGGCGGCTTCGAACACCTTCTTCAGATCGGCAACGCCGGAGAAGATTGCCGAAATCTGCTCGAAGGCGAGACCCGCCTCGCCCGACAGCAGCCGTGCCACCGTTGTCTTGCCGGTGCCTGGCGGCCCCCAGAAGATCATCGAGCCGAGCGAGCCGGAATCAATCATCCGCCGCAGCGCGCCGTCCTCGCCGGTCAGATGTTGCTGACCGGTGACATCGGCCAAAGTTTGCGGCCGCAGACGATCGGCGAGAGGCCGCCTCTTTGCGACCTCCTCCGGTATCCGCGGTGCAAACAGATCGTCGCTCATCGGAAGAACTGCCGGATGCGTTGGCCGTCGCGCTCGATTTCGACGCGCCAGAAGCTTGGATTGCCGGCAACCGCCTGCTGCAGCACGTCCGTCGAGGTGATCGGGACGCCGTTGACGGAAACGACGATATCCTTCGGCGCAAAGCCAAGGCGCTCGGCCGGCGAATCCGCCTTCAGGTTCTCAACGACGACGCCGTCCGTATCCGCCGGCAGATGCAGTTCATCGGCGACCCGCGGCGAAAGGTTCGCGACGGTCGCGCCCGAGAAGGGATTGTTGCCCTGAATCAGCTTCTCGTCCCGCGGTGTGGACTCCGGCGCGGCCGCGAGCGTCATGCTGTCCTGATGTTCTTTGCCGTTATCCAGAACGGTCAAAGCAACGGTAGCGCCGAGGCCGGCCGTTGTCAGACGGTAACCAAGCGCGTCCGGATGCTCGACGGGGATATTGTTGATGGCCGTGACGACCTCACCAGCCTTCAGGCCAGCCTTCGCCGCCGGCCCGCCTTCGACCACCTTGGTCACCAGCGCACCGCGCACCTTGTCGAGGCCGAGCGCTTCGGCAACATCTGACGTCACCGGTTCGAAGGAAGCCCCGATATAAGGGCGATCGAAGGTCTTGGCACCACGATCGGCTGCAGCGAGGAAAACCTTGACCAGATTGGCGGGAATGGCGAAGCCAATGCCGTTCGAGCCACCGCCCTGGGAAAAGATCGCCGTGTTGAGGCCGATCAGTTCGCCCGACATATTCGTCAGAGCGCCGCCGGAATTGCCGGGATTGATCGAGGCATCGGTTTGGATAAAGAAGCCGACCTCGTTCTTCACCTGGTTGCGGGCTAGCGCCGATACGATGCCGCTCGTGACCGTCTGGCCGACGCCGAAGGGATTGCCGATCGCCAGCACGAGATCGCCCACTTCGACCGCATCGGAATTGCCGATCGGCAGGATGGGGAAGCTCTGGTTCCTGGATTTGATTTTCAGAACGGCGAGATCGACCCGATCATCCTTCAGCACGACATCGCAAGGGAATTCGCGGCCATCGGACAGCGCAATCTTGATGTCGTCGGCGCCGTCGATGACGTGGTTGTTGGTAATGACCGTGCCGTTCGCCTCGACAATGACGCCGGAGCCGAGCGAAGATTGCTTCTCCGTGCGATTCGGCATGCGCTGGCCGAAGAACTGTTCGAAGAAGGGATCGCCGGCAAATGGGGACTGCCGTTGTACCATCCGCTCCGCGTAGACATTGACCACGGCGCCGGCCGTCTGCTTGACCAGCGGCGCGAATGAAAGCTGCATTTGCATCTGGCTCTGCGGCACGGACTTTACGGTCTGCGCCTCGGCCGAAAGCGGCATCGTCATGATGAGGGCAATCATCGAAACGGCGGTGCGCTTCAGCAGGATCTGCATGGAATTTTCCTTCTTTAATGCTCTTGAAACAACGTTGTAGCGTCCGACGCTAGAAAGAAAAGAGGGCGGAAGCATGAAGTATAATTGGTCGTCCACGCACACGAAAAAGAGGCGTCATGAACAAAAACGCGTGATGGTGCATTTCGTTTCGGAAACCGGCAGATGGAGCAAAATCATGCGATCAGTGAGCCTTGCGGCAGTCTTTTTCATTACCTCCCTTACGGCGGTCAGCACATCCGAGGCCGCGAGCTTCAATTGCGATTCGCGGAACCTGCAGCCGGACGAAAAGACGATCTGCGATAACAGAGCGCTCAACGACGCCGACGTAAAAATGGTGACGACTTTCAACCTGCTCTCTGGTCTCCTCGCCATGGGCTCCCGCGGCACGCTGCAGGACGAGCAGACCGCCTGGCTGAAGAAGCGGCAGGCCTGTGGCGCCGATGCCGCCTGCATAAAGGGGGCTTACGACGAACGGCTGAAAGCGTTGGATGAGACATATAAGCGGATCAACCGGCCGCTTTGAGCGTATGTCTTACCGAGCGCGGCAATGCAGGGTCTATCTCGCCCTTGGCGGGCGAGAAAGCAATTTCTTACATTTAGCCCCAAGGCTAAGTGTTAGAAATTGCAAGAGAGGAGGTAGGCAGGGGCGCACAGAAGCCCTGAACTAATTTGAGCAAGCAGCGGTCCCCCGCTCCTGCAATTTCAATGGCTTAGAAATTGCGCTAGGCTTTTTAACCTGCAGAACGTCCGATAACCGCAATCCTAAACCAGTGAAATTGCTTTCTCGCCCGCCAAGGGCGAGATAGATCCCGTGTCTGCCGCCCGCCACCTTCTCCCCGCCCCTTCGACAAGCTCAGGACGGGGCGAAGGGGCTTTGTCATTTCCCGCCCAAATCTCTGACCGCGCCGCGGTCCGCACTGGTCGCGAAGGCGGCATAGGCCTTCAGGGCCGTCGTGACGTTGCGCTTGCGCTGTTCTGCCGGATGCCAGCCCTTGGCGTTCTGAGCTTCGCGACGAGCAGCAAGTTCCTTGTCGTCGACGCGCAGGCTGATGGTGCGGTTCGGGATGTCGATGTCGATCATGTCGCCTTCACGCACGAGGCCGATCGTGCCACCATTGGCCGCTTCCGGCGAAACGTGGCCGATCGAGAGGCCCGAGGTACCGCCGGAGAATCGACCGTCAGTGATCAGCGCGCAGGCTTTGCCGAGGCCCTTCGACTTCAGATAACTGGTCGGGTAGAGCATTTCCTGCATGCCGGGGCCGCCCTTCGGGCCTTCATAGCGGATGACGACGACGTCGCCGGCCTTGATCTCGTTGCTGAGGATGGCCTTGACGGATGCGTCCTGGCTTTCGAAGACCCTGGCTGGGCCGGAGAATTTCAGGATCGATTCATCGACGCCGGCCGTCTTTACGATGCAGCCGTCCAACGCCAGATTGCCCTTGAGGACCGCGAGACCGCCGTCCTTGGAGAAAGGATGTTCGACGGAGCGGATGACGCCGTTCTCGCGATCGGTGTCAAGCTCTTCCCAACGGGCGTTCTGGCTGAAGGCAACCTGAGTCGGAATGCCGCCTGGGGCGGCGCGGAAGAATTCGCGCACGCTTTCGCTGTTGGTGCGGGTGATATCCCAGCGGTCGATGGCGTCCCCGAGCGTTTCAGCATGCACGGTCGGGCAATCGCGATTGATCAGGCCGCCCTTGTCGAGCTCGCCGAGGATCGACATGATGCCGCCGGCGCGATGCACGTCTTCCATATGCACGTCGCTCTTGGCCGGAGCGACCTTGGACAGGCAGGGCACGCGGCGCGAGAGCGCGTCGATATCAGCCATGGTGAAATCGATCTCGCCTTCATGCGCTGCGGCCAGAATATGCAGCACCGTATTGGTCGAGCCGCCCATGGCGATGTCGAGCGACATTGCGTTTTCAAACGCCTGCTTCGAAGCAACGTTACGCGGCAGGATCGTGGCGTCTTCCTGCTCATAATAGCGGCGGGCCAGATCCACGATCAGATGGCCAGCTTCGACGAACAGACGCTTGCGGTCGGCATGGGTGGCGAGTGTCGAGCCATTGCCCGGCAGCGACAGGCCGAGCGCTTCGGTCAGGCAGTTCATCGAATTGGCCGTGAACATGCCCGAGCAGGAGCCGCAGGTCGGACAGGCAGAACGCTCGATAACCTGAACGTCTTCATCGCTGATCTTGTCGTCGGCCGCTGCAACCATGGCGTCGACGAGATCGAGCGCATGCTTCTTGCCGTGCAGGACGACCTTGCCGGCTTCCATCGGGCCGCCGGAGACGAAAACGGTCGGGATGTTCAGGCGCAGCGAGGCCATCAGCATGCCGGGGGTGATCTTGTCGCAATTGGAGATGCAGACCATGGCATCGGCGCAATGGGCATTGACCATATATTCGACGCTGTCGGCAATCAGCTCGCGCGACGGCAGCGAATAGAGCATGCCGTCATGACCCATAGCGATGCCGTCATCGACGGCGATGGTGTTGAATTCCTTGGCGACACCGCCGGCCGCTTCGATTTCACGCGCAACAAGCTGGCCGAGGTCCTTGAGGTGGACATGGCCGGGCACGAACTGGGTGAAGGAGTTTACCACCGCAATGATCGGCTTGCCGAAATCGCTATCCTTCATACCCGTCGCGCGCCAAAGGCCGCGCGCACCCGCCATGTTGCGGCCATGGGTCGTGGTTCTGGAACGATAAGCTGGCATGGTGTCTTCCTCGTCGTCTCGGAAATTGTGAGGCGTCGGCCGGCCAGGGCTTTGCGCCGAAGGGAGCGCCGACATTCCTGCTTTTTGGAATTGTCCTAATCCAATCGCACCGGACTGTCACTATCAACTCAAGCGAATCCGGTACGCCGCAAGGGCAAGCTCGTCTCTGGCTCAGTCATTGGCCAAATGACATGGACAACGCAAAAGCCTGCTTATTCCATCACGGATGCACACGAAAAGTTGGTTTCCGTTGAAAAGAAATAACATCGTAAGACCGTAACAAATCACGCTTCTCCCGCGTAGAGGTCGTATCATCTCTACGATCGTAGAAAGGAATATCGTAATGCCTTCCTATCGCCCGCCGAAGATCGCCTCTTCCGAGATCACGCCGCGCTCGGTCTATATGAAGCGTCGGGACTTCCTGACGGCTGTAGCTGGCGCTGGCATCGCGATCGCTGGCGGGAAAAGCGCTCTTGCCGATACATTGAACGCCACGAAGAGCAACTATACGGTCGACGAGAAGCTGACGCCGCTCAAGGATGTCACCACCTACAACAATTTCTATGAATTCGGTCTCGACAAATCCGACCCTGCCAACCTCTCCGGCAAGTTCAAGCCGCGGCCCTGGACCGTACAGGTCGATGGCATGGTGGGCAAACCCGGCACCTTCGACATCGATGCACTGATCAAGGAATTTCCGCCGGAAGAGCGCGTCTACCGCATGCGCTGCGTCGAGGCCTGGTCGATGGTCATTCCCTGGGATGGCTTCCCGCTTTCGGCGCTGCTCGACAAGGTGGAGCCGCTCGGCAGCGCCAAATTCGTCGCCTTGGAGACGGTCGTGCGGCCGGAGGAGATGCCGGGCCAGTCGGGCGTTTTCCAGTCTCTAAATTGGCCCTATGTCGAGGGCCTGCGGCTCGACGAAGCCCGCAATCCCCTAACGCTTTTGGCCGTCGGTCTTTACGGTGAGACATTGCCGAACCAGAACGGTGCTCCGATCCGTTTGGTCGTGCCATGGAAATACGGCTTCAAGGGCATCAAGTCGATCGTGCGCATCACGCTCACCGACAAGCAGCCGCTGAATACCTGGCAGGCGACCAACAGCCAGGAATACGGCTTCTATGCCAACGTCAATCCGGCGGTCGATCATCCGCGCTGGAGCCAGGCAACCGAGCGCCGCATCGGCGAAGGCGGCTTCTTCGGCGCCAATCGCCACCCCACCCTTCCCTTCAACGGCTATGCCGATCAGGTCGCAAGCCTTTATGCCGGCATGGACCTGAGGGCGAATTTCTGATGGCTCTTTCCCTCGCCCTGCCCAAACGCTGGCAGTCCGCTTCCGTCTGGGCGCTTTACGTCGTCGGCCTGATACCGGCCGCATGGGAATTCTATCTCGGTGCCACGGACCAGCTCGGCGCCGATGCAGTGAAGACCTTCGAACTCTTTCTCGGGCTCTGGGCAGTCCGCTTCCTGCTCCTGACGCTCGCCGTCACCCCAGCGCGCGATCTCTTCGGCTGGAACTACCTGCGCTACCGCCGGGCGCTCGGCCTGCTTTGCTTCTACTACGCGCTGATGCATCTGACCGTCTACATGATCCTCGACCAAGCGCTCGACGTGCAGGCCGTCATCGACGACGTGCTCAAGCGGCCCTTCATCATGTTCGGCATGGCCGGGCTGGTGATGCTGCTGGCGCTGGCCGTGACCTCCAACAATTTTTCGATCAAGCGCTTAGGCAAAAAATGGATCTGGCTGCATCGGCTGGTCTATATCATCGCTGCCTGCGGCGCGCTGCATTTCGCGCTGTCGACCAAGGTGCTATCGCTTGAGCAGTATATCTATATTGGCCTGCTGATCGCCATGATCCTTTACCGGTCGTACCGCCCGATCATGATGGAGAAGCGCAGGGCGGCGCGGAAACCGGCTGCGGTTTCCCGCTCCAAGGCGGCCTGAACTCGGCCGCCCTGTTCTTTTCGAGCGGTGGTCATTTCGCAGCACTGGCGATCTTGGGCTCGCCCTGTTCCTGCACCTCGACGGTCGCCGTCAAGCCGGCAATCAGCTTCGTGCCGTCAGGCACCTTGTCGAGCGCGATGCGCACCGGCACGCGCTGCGACAGGCGCACCCAACTAAACGTCGGCGTGATATTGGCGAGCAGGCTGCCCGAAGTTCGTTCGCGATCCTCGATGCCATAGGCAATGCTTTCGACATGGCCGGTCAGCTTTTCGGCCTGCCCCATCAGATGGATTGAAACCGCATCGCCGATATGGATACGCGGCAGCTTGGTTTCCTCGAAATAGCCTTCGACGCGCAGCGAATCGGTATCGATCAGCGCCACTTTGGCAGTGCCGGCCGAAACATAGTCGCCGGGACGCAGGCTGAAGTTCGAGATCGTGCCGTTGACGGTAGCACGGATCTCTGAACGGTCGAGGTTCAACTGCGCGAGCTCGCGATTGGCGGTCGCCTGACGCAGCGCGGCTTCGGCCTGCTGCTCGGTGGTCTGCGCCTGTTCCTTCTGCTGTAGGGAAGCGGCATCGCCGAGGCGATCCTGCCGCTGCCTTTCACGGCGGGCCTGGTCGAGAGCCGCCTTGCTGCTTGCGAGCGCGGCATCGGCCTGTTCGAGAGCAATGGCGAAGCGATCGCGATCGACACGGAAGAGGACATCACCTTTGTTGACGGTCTGGTTGTCCTTGACGAGCACCTCGCTCACGAGACCGGAGACATCAGGCGCAATGCCGACGACATCAGCCCTGAGGCGCGCATCGCGCGTCCAGGGCTCGTCCATGTAGTGGCCCCAGAGCTGGCGGCCGACGTAGACGGCGGCAACGACGAAGATGAGAGTAACGGCCACCCGGCCGATGAGTTTTAACGCGTTCATGTGAAGTACCAACGAGAGACGGAGGAGACGGCGCCGAGCAGCAGGACGTAAAGCGCGAGGTCGAAAAGACCGCGATGCCAGACCAGAGTGTAGGCTCCGATCCATGCGAGCAGGCGCCTGAGGATGATGACGGCAAACAACGTCACGAGCATGAGAACCAGAAGGCGTGGGATATAAACGCCATAAAGATCGAATTCTGCGGGCATGATATTACTCGGCGGCAATAGGTAGAGGTTGCGTGTTATCCGATACAGGCGGTCGCCAGCTCGCCGGCGGCTCGGCATGGGGGAAGAGCGCCCGGCGAAGGCCGACGAGCGCATCGAGGCTCACCCGGCCGGAGTGGCGCTTTTCCTGCGCGACAGCTTCAAGACTTTGATCGATCGACACGCGCAGTTCGTCGGAGGGATCGATGGCACGCTTGGCCTTCAGTCTCGAGCGATAGAAATCCGATACGCCGATCAGGACTGCGCTGACAGATGCGGCCGAAGCGGAGCTTAGCTGACCGCGCTCTTTCTGCAGCATCAGCACGTTGAAGCCGAGACGGACATCGGCATAGCCGTCAACCTTCTTCAGCTCGCGGTCTTCGATGCCTGCAAGGCGCGGTACGAGCTGGCCCAGACGGTCGAGGATGCGGCCGGATAGGCGTTCGTGATCGGCACGACGGATGCCGGCCGCGGTTTCGGCGAGATCGGTCCAGCCGGCCCGCACCAGCCGCCAGGCGGCAAGTTCGGCGCCGAAGGGACGGGTGAGCAAGGTCCAGACGAGGGCAAAGCCGACGCCCGCCAAGGCCGCGATGGCGCTATTGGCGAAGCTGGCGAAATCGGCCGTATAACGATCCTGCAGAGCGATGAAGGTGGCGCCATTTACCGCCAGCAGCATGGCGAGCATGTTGGTCTGCGGACGCGGGATCAACAGGCCCATGACCAGGAAAGGCGGGGCAAAGACCAGCACCAGCATCTCGAAGCCGGAGATCGACGGCAATATGCCGAAAATGTAGATGCAGGCGATGAGCAGACTTGCGGCGCACCAGATGAACATCGAGGTAATGAAGGGTGCAGGCCGATCGAGCGAGGCGAAAAACGAGCAGGCAACGGCCGCCATTGTGACGAAGCCGGCGCCATCCACCCATCCGGAATAGATCCAGAATAAGCAGGCGACCGCGATCCCGACGACGACCGCGCCGGCTGAGAAAGCAAGCAGCGCATAGTCATAGTGCCGGCTGCGTGCGACGACATTGCGGTGGCGGAAGGCGGGGCGCCAGGTGCCGACCTGCTGCCCGGACATGATCTGATCGCGCAGCGTCAGGCAATCCTGCCAGAGATCGACGATTTCCTTGAGGCGGGCCAGAGCGCTGGACCGGACGAGGGCATCCCAACCGAGATCCAGGTCATTCTGCTGCAATTCCTCGATCTTTTTCGATAGGGCATCGGCGGTATCGTCGGCCTTGCCTCGCCCGCCCTGAGCGAGCCAGTCGGCGGCTTCGTTGAGGACGGCGACAAGCTCCTGCGGCAGCGGCTTGCCACCGGCCTTCAGCGCGTGCAGGCGATCGGCGAGAGAGGAGAAGAGCGGCAATAGCATCAACAGACGACCGCGCAATTCGCACGAATGTCTGACGATATCACGGCTGCCTGCGTCATAGCGCAATTGGCTGATGACGAAATCGAGGCCGGTGACGTCGGCGGCAAGCTTCTGCCGCTTCAGGGGAGTTGCAGGGGAAGCGCCTTCCCCACGCAGGATTTCGTCTGCCCAAGTCCCAGCATCATCCAGCCAGGAGCTGATGCGCTGGCCAAGCACGGTACCGACACTGCTTGGAAAGACGACGGCGCTGACGACACTGGCGCAGACGATGCCGATGATGATCTCCTCGGACCGGGCAAGCGCCACATCGAACACGGTTTCCGGTGCACCCACGGTCGGAAGCGCAATCAGCGGCAGCGAATAGCCGGCCAGCATGAAGACATAGCTGCGTGAGGTACGGTCAAGCATCGAGATGAACAGCAGGGTGCCGGTCCACAATGCGACGACGACGGAGAGCAATTCCGGCGCATTGACGAAGAGTGGCACGAGGATCAACGAGGCGCAGGCGCCGATGAGCGTGCCGAGAGCACGATACAGCCCCTTGGAGCTGGTTGCGCCAGCAAGAGGATTGGCGACCACATAGACAGCCGCCATCGCCCAATAGGGACGCGGCAGGTCCAGCGACAGCGCAATGAACAGCGCCATGATGGCTGCAATAAAGGCTTTGAGGGAAAACAACCAGTCGCGCCAGGATGGAATGCTCATAGGGCTTTCTCCCGCTCCCGCTCGGCTTCGCTGGTCTTCGGCGATTCAAACTCCTCGAAAGCCTTCAGAACACGAACAGCAGCTTCGATATCCGCCGGGGCGACATTGGCGAGGATCTTGCCACGCAGTTCGTCAAGCGCGTCCTCCATGCGGGAGGCCAGCACCTCGCCTTCAGCCGTCAGCCACAGACCTTTTGCACGCCGATCCGTCGGATCATCCTTGCGGATAACGAGATCCATACTTTCGAGCTGATCGAGCAGACGAACCAAAGACGGGCCCTCGATGCCGACATAGGTGGCGAGAACCACCTGCCGGACGCCTCCGCCGAGGCGGCCGATCCAAAGCAGCGGCGCAGCCGCGGCTTCCGATATGCCATAGGAGCTCAGCGCAAGATCAACCACCCGTCGCCATTGGCGACCGGTCGTGAGCAGATTGGCGGTGAAGAGGCGTTGCAGGGCGTTTAGCGATTTCATGCAAATCTATTAGCACTAAACTAATTAGTATTCAAACTATTTCCATTCAAAGTGATGTTGTCGCCGCTCGAACCGACGCTTACCGATCGGTGCAGCTAAGATAGGAGCAGATCATCTTGACCAGTTCCTGCTTCAACTCCGGTGAATCCAATGTGCCTTTCCGCGCTCCGTTGTGGATCACGCCTTCGACCGCGCCGGATAGAAGTTGCGCAAGGACATCGTCGGAGGGACCCGCATCTGCACCGCGATGGGCAGCGACAAAATCTCTGTAGCGATTTTGATAGTCTGCCACAAAGGCGTCGTGGGCCGATCTCGACCCCTCAAGCCCTGGCACCTCATCCAGAAGCACCCTATGAAGCTCGGGATTCACGTTGTGAGCATCTATCATCCCTTGAACGAGAGCTTCGACGCTCTGCTGCAACGGCAAGTCGCTCGCGGTCGCCTGACGCAGGACGGCCAGAACTTCGTCGAAATGGCGGCGCCTTATCGCTTTTACCAAAGAGAGTTTGTCGGGAAAATACTGATAGAGGGAACCGATGCTGACCCCCGCGACGACCGCCACTGTATTCGTCGTGAACCCGGCCCATCCGCGATCGCCCAAAATGCGAGCACCGGCCTCGATGATCGCGTCGACCGTTGCCCGCAAGCGGGCCTGGCTCGGCTCTTTGCGCATCGGCGAGCGCGGTCTTTTAATGCGAGTAGACATACGCTCCCTGCTCCCCGAAAATGCGAACAACCTACTCGCATTTTTCCCGAGGACGAAAGGGCAACATCCTCATGAGCGAATTGTCACTGCTGCAGACTCTTTTCCGCTATCAGGCCTCGGCAAACCAAGAATTGCTGGACGCGATCGGCCGCTTCGATCCGGTCCGCCACGATAAAGAGCGTCATCAGTCAATACGCTTAATGAATCATTCACTGATTGTCGGCCGGATATTTGCAGCGCATCTTACCGGGCAGGAGCATGGCTATGCGGACGACAATACGCCTGAGACACCTTCCCTGGCCGATCTTCATGCCGCGCTCACGGCGTCGGATCAGTGGTATCTGCAATACCTCGAAACCATCACCCCGGAGCTTCTGTCCGAAGCCCTGCCATTTGTCTTCACAGACGGAGACAGAGGCTGCATGACGCGCCAGGAAATGCTCCTGCACGTCGTCACGCATGGAGGCTATCACAGGGGCGAGATTGGCCGCCTCCTGACACAGCTCTCCATCACGCCGCCCTGGGATACGCTGGCTGTTCATCTTCACCGCGCTGAGCCGTCACGGCGGCTGGCGGTTGCTGCAGAATGAAGCGCCCGGCGCGTCAGACCAAGCGTTTTCGGCTCGATAGACTCCAATCCAGCGCCAGCGCCACAGCGATACCGGTGGCATAGGCGAGAATGTTCCAAGGCGAGAATACCCGCCCCAGCAACAGGGCTCCAGCGGTGGTCAATCGAAACGCATCCAGCGCCGGCGTATGCCAAAGCCTGAAAAGCTCGACGAGCACGGCAACGATGAGCGCCGCCGCGGTGATCGTGAACCGACGCGCCCTGGCGAAGGCGGCCGCCAGCAGCCAATAGACCATGCCTCCCCATAAGATCGAGCCGCCATATTTCACGATCTGGAATGACAGATGCGCAGCATATCCGAACCGCCTGAGCGCGAGGCCGCAGGCGATCGTCAGCAACAGCGCCAGAAACATACCTATTCTCCTGCACATCAATTTCAGCCGCATGCCTGGCGGTGCCCTTCCTAAAAGATGCCCAAAAGTCGGCGTCCGACTTAGCAATGAAGCGGCGACATTCCATAGAAGTCACGAGAAGGAAAGGCCGTTTCCGCAAGTCGAAACGCCAAAAGGCCGGATGATTGCTCATCCGGCCTCTTAATTTGTATCCGAAGCGAGCCGATTAAGCGGCTGCGGCTTCTTCCTCGGCAGCAACGCGGGCCTTGTCGGCTGCGCCCTTGGCAAGGGTGTCGCGATCGACGAATTCGACGACGGCGAGAGCGGCGTTGTCGCCCTGGCGGAAGCCAGCCTTCATGATGCGCAGGTAGCCGCCGTTGCGGGTGGCGTAACGCGAAGCGATCGTGTCGAACAGCTTCGAGACGACAGCGGCATCACGGATCTGCGAGATGGCCTGACGACGAGCGTGCAGGTCGCCGCGCTTGCCGAGGGTTACCAGCTTCTCGACGATCGGGCGGATTTCCTTCGCCTTCGGAAGCGTGGTGACGATCTGCTCATGGGTGATGAGCGAAGCCGCCATGTTGGCGAACATCGCCTTACGGTGGCTAGCGGTTCTATTCAGCTTGCGGCCGGCTTTACCGTGGCGCATGGCTATTCTCCTTCACTTGCAGGCATTCGCCCGCAGTTTGATTGGTTAGTATTGGTCTTCGTAACGCTTGGCGAGATCTTCGATGTTCTCGGGCGGCCATGCCGGCACTTCCATGCCGAGGTGCAGGCCCATGGAAGCGAGAACTTCCTTGATTTCGTTCAGCGACTTGCGACCAAAATTCGGCGTGCGGAGCATTTCTGCTTCGGTCTTCTGAATGAGGTCGCCGATGTAGACGATGTTGTCGTTCTTCAGGCAGTTTGCCGAGCGAACAGACAGTTCCAGTTCGTCCACCTTCTTGAGGAGCGCCGGGTTGAAAGCAAGTTCGGTGACTGCTTCTTCTTCGGCTTCCTTCTGCGGCTCGTCGAAGTTGACGAAGACGCCAAGCTGATCCTGGAGGATGCGAGCCGCGAAAGCGACGGCATCTTCGCCGGTGATCGAGCCATCGGTTTCGATCGACATGCTCAGCTTGTCGTAGTCGAGAACCTGTCCTTCACGGGTGTTTTCAACCTTGTAGGACACCTTCTTGACCGGCGAATAGAGGCTGTCGACCGGGATGAGGCCGATCGGAGCATCTTCCGCACGATTGCGCTCGGCCGGGACATAGCCCTTGCCGTTGTTGACGGTGAACTCCATGCGGATTTCGGCGCCCTCGTCGAGCGTGCAGATGACATGCTCGGGGTTGAGGATTTCGATATCGCCGACCGTCTGAATGTCGCCAGCCGTTACCACGCCTGGGCCCTGCTTGCGCACGACCATGCGCTTGCTGTCATCGCCGTCCATCTTGATGGCGATTTCCTTGATGTTCAGCACGATGTCCGTCACGTCTTCCCGGACACCCGGGATAGAGGAGAACTCATGCAGCACGCCGTCGATCTGCACGGCCGTCACAGCGGCGCCGCGCAGAGAGGACAGCAGAACGCGGCGCAGCGCGTTGCCGAGTGTGAGACCGAAGCCACGTTCCAGCGGTTCGGCCACGAGCGTTGCCTTGGTGCGGCCGCTCGAGGAGAACTCGACCTTGTTCGGCTTGATCAGTTCCTGCCAGTTTTTCTGAATCATGTTCTTGCCTTCCGTTCGTTGCCACCATCCAATCGTGGCAACCGAGCTTGAGAAGCACCGAGCCGGGCGCGTGCGCTCCGGCTGGTGTCGTGAGTGGCGATGATCAGACGCGGCGCTTCTTGCGCGGGCGGCAACCATTGTGCGGGATCGGGGTCACGTCGCGGATGGACGTGATCATGAAACCGGCAGCCTGGAGCGCGCGCAGAGCGGATTCACGACCGGAGCCCGGACCGCAAACTTCGACTTCCAGCGACTTCATGCCATGTTCCTGCGCCTTCTTGGCGCAGTCTTCAGCAGCGATCTGAGCAGCGAACGGCGTCGACTTGCGCGAACCCTTGAAGCCCTTAGCACCGGCAGACGACCAGGCAATGGCGTTGCCCTGTGCGTCGGTGATGGTGATCATCGTGTTGTTGAAGGTCGAATTGACGTGCGCAACGCCCGACGTGATATTCTTGCGCTCGCGACGGCGAACGCGGACGGCTTCCTTGGCCATAGTAGTCCTTTCTTGGATCTCTTCACCGCCGTAATGCCAGCGGCTACACCGGAACGGCACCTACATGGCCCCGCTCCAAACTCAAAAGAGGCCGGCGCAGACCGCCAGCCTCCCAAATCCGGTTTCCCGGAAATTACTTCTTCTTACCAGCAATAGCCTTTGCCGGACCCTTGCGGGTGCGGGCATTGGTATGGGTGCGCTGGCCGCGAACCGGCAGGCCGCGACGATGACGCAGGCCGCGGTAGCTGCCAAGGTCCATCAGACGCTTGATGTTCATCGCGGTTTCGCGACGAAGATCGCCTTCGACCTGATAGTCGCGGTCGATGGTTTCGCGGATCTGCAGAACTTCGGCGTCCGTCAACTGATTGACGCGACGCTCGGCCGGAATACCGACCTTTTCGCAGATTTCCTGTGCAAACTTAGGTCCGATCCCGTGAATGTAGCGAAGCGCAATTACTACGCGCTTTGCAGTCGGGATGTTGACGCCAGCGATACGAGCCACGCCTGTTCTCCTTGCATTCCCTCAGCCTGAGCGAAGGGTTTTGTTATGCAGCCCTGGAGCTGCTTGTTCAAACTTGGGTCCGTAACACGTCAAAACGACCGTACCCGGACTTCCCTACGGAAATCCGCGCCGATCGCATGGCATGTCGCGAGTTGGCGCGGTGTTTAGCGGAATCAGCGCAAAAAAGCAACCGCTCCGACAAGTTTATTTTAAGCCACCTAGAGCTTGGACAGGATGGCCTCGATGTCAGCCGTCACATGCTCGATATCGGCCATGCCGTCTACCGACTGAAGCTTCCCCTTGGCGTAGTAATAGCCGATGAGCGGCGACGTTTCCTTGTAGTAGACCTGCAGGCGTTCGACGACCGTCTCTCTGTTGTCGTCGGCGCGGCGCTTGAAATGCGTGGAACCGCAACGGTCACACACCCCCTCCACCTTCGGCTTCAGGTTTTCGTCATGATAGCCGGCGCCGCAGTTGGCGCAGGTATAACGGCCTGAAATACGATCGGCGAGTACGGCGTCATCCACCTTGATCTCGATGACGACCGAGAGGTTGAGACCTTTCTCCTTCAACATGGCTTCCGTCGCATCAGCTTGAACAAGCGTGCGCGGATAACCATCGAGAATGAAGCCCTTGGCGCAATCCGGTTGATCGATACGCTCGGATACGATGGCATTGACGATTTCGTCTGAAACAAGCTTGCCGGCATCCATGACGGCCTTGGCGCGCTTGCCTACTTCAGTCCCTGCCGCCACCGCAGCCCTCAGCATATCGCCCGTGGAAAGCTGCGGAATGCCGTACTTTTCCACGATACGCTGGGCCTGGGTCCCCTTACCTGCTCCCGGCGGCCCCAAAAGTATCAATCTCATCGCCCCCTCTTTCCTCCACGCAGCTTCGATTTCTTGATCAGGCCTTCATATTGCTGTGCAATCAGGTGACCCTGAATCTGTGCCACCGTATCCAGCGTTACGCTAACCACGATCAGAAGCGAAGTGCCACCCAACGACAGCGGAATACCGGTCTGGGACACGAGAATTTCGGGCAGAATGCAGACGAAGACAAGGTAGATCGCGCCGATCACCGTGATTCGGGTCAGCACATAATCGATATATTCGGCGGTGCGCTCGCCCGGGCGAATGCCCGGAATGAAGCCGCCGTGCTTCTTCAGATTGTCGGCCGTGTCCTTCGGATTGAAAACCAGCGCGGTGTAGAAGAAGGCGAAGAAGGCGATCAAGGCACCGTAGAGCACCATGTAGATTGGCTGGCCGTGACCAAGGGCCGCGACGATGGAAGTGACCCAGGTCGGCAGGGCCGTGTTGTTGCCAAGGCCGGCGACGGTCGCGGGCAGCAGCAGCAGCGACGATGCGAAGATCGCCGGAATAACGCCCGATGTGTTGAGCTTCAGCGGCAGATGCGAGGTATCGCCCTGGAACATGCGGGTGCCGACCTGGCGCTTGGGATATTGGATCAGCAGGCGGCGCTGAGCACGCTCCACGAAAACGATCAGCCCGATGACCAGGACAGCCACGACAAGCACGGCCAGGATGAGGCCGGTCGACAGAGCGCCCGTGCGACCGAGTTCCAGCGTACCAGCAAGCGCGGTCGGCAGACCGGCTGCGATGCCTGCGAAGATGATCAGCGAGATACCGTTGCCGATGCCGCGCGAGGTGACCTGTTCACCAAGCCACATCAGGAACATCGTGCCGCCGAGCAGCGTGACGACGGTCGAAAGCCGGAAGAACCAGCCTGGATCGAGGACCACGCCATTACCGTGCTCAAGGCCGATCGCAATGCCGTAGGCCTGCAAGGCGCCGAGCAGTACAGTGCCGTAGCGGGTATACTGGTTGATGATCTTGCGGCCCTGCTCGCCTTCCTTCTTCAGGTTCTCGAGCGCCGGCACGACCGAGGTCATGAGCTGCACGATGATCGAAGCGGAAATATAGGGCATGATGCCGAGCGCGAAAATCGCCATGCGCTGCACGGCACCGCCGGAAAACATGTTGAAAAGGCCGAGAATGCCGCCGGACTGATTCTGAAAGGCCTGGGCATAGGCCGCCGGATTAAGGCCCGGAAGCGGGATGTGGGTACCCAGACGGTAGACGAGGAGAGCGCCGAGCGTGAACCACAGTCGCTTCTTGAGATCCTCGGCTTTGGCAAAGGTCGAAAAATTGAGATTGGATGCCAATTGTTCCGCTGCAGAAGCCATGCAAATCTCCGCATTACCAATTCCGGCATAATCGGCCGGGTCCGGAATCAGTCTTTAATTGTTTAAAAGCCGGGCTTTGGACGGATTGCACTGCAATCGGATGCCTCACCCTTGGTTCCCGTTATTCCCTAAAAAGACACTGGCGCATCGTTCAGGTTCGTGAGGCTCACATATGGGAGCAAAATCGCCCGGTGTGAAGCACCCCGGGCGATTTATTGATAAGATTATTCTGCGACAGAAGCGAGCAGCTTGACGGAACCGCCAGCCTTTTCGATCTTTTCGACCGCCGACTTGGAGGCGCCTGCAACTTCCAGCGAAAGCTTCGCCTTCAGTTCGCCGTCCGAAAGGACGCGAACGCCGTCCTTGACGCGGCGAATCACGCCTGCAGCTTTCAGAGCTGCAGCATCGACGGTCGCCTTGGCATCGAGCTTGCCAGCATCGACGGCAGCCTGGATGCGTGCCAGCGACACGACAACATAGTCGGCTGCGAAGATGTTGGTGAAGCCGCGCTTCGGCAGGCGACGGTAGATTGGCATCTGACCGCCTTCGAAGCCGTTGATGGCAACGCCCGAACGGGACTTCTGACCCTTCACACCACGGCCGCCGGTCTTGCCGGAGCCGGAGCCGATGCCGCGGCCGAGGCGCTTGCGGCTGTGGGTCGAGCCTTCGTTATCCTTGATCTCATTCAGTTTCATAGCGAATACCTCCGGCTCACTTCTCGTCGACAACGCGAACGAGATGCTGGACAGCACGGATCATGCCACGAACAGCCGGAGTATCTTCCAGCGTGCGGCGACGGTGCATCTTGTTCAGTCCGAGACCGATCAGCGTCTTCTGCTGAACATCCGGACGGCGGATGGGGCTGCCAATCTGCTCGACCGTAACGGTCGTCTTGGCTTCAGCCTTCTTGGTCGTCTTGGCCATAGGTCAAACTCCCTTATTCTTCGGAGGCGTTGCCCGAGGAGGTACGGCGAGCCTGCAGGGTGGCATACTTGATGCCGCGCTGAGCTGCGATGTCCTTCGGGTGAACCTGGTGCTTCAGGGCGTCGAACGTGGCGCGAACCATGTTGTACGGGTTCGACGAACCGGTCGACTTGGCAACGACGTCGTGAACGCCGAGCGTTTCGAAAACGGCGCGCATCGGGCCGCCGGCGATGATACCGGTACCGACCTTGGCCGAGCGCAGCAGAACCTTGCCGGCGCCATGACGGCCATGGACGTCGTGATGCAGCGTACGGCCGTCACGCAGCGGTACGAAGATCATGTCGCGCTTGGCACTTTCGGTTGCCTTGCGGATCGCTTCCGGCACTTCGCGTGCCTTGCCGTGACCGAAGCCTACGCGGCCCTTCTGGTCACCGACGACGACGAGAGCGGCGAAACCGAAACGGCGGCCACCCTTTACGACCTTCGCGACGCGGTTGATCGCGACGAGCTTGTCGACGAATTCGCTATCGCGCTCTTCACGGCTCTGGCGGTCTTCCCGCGGAGCCCTCTTTTCCTGTGCCATTGTCCTCTTCCTTTTTCTTTTCCGGGTGCAATCGGCAAACAAAACGAAGACCGCATCGACCTCCAGACGGAGATCAGCGGTCCGGTGATATCCGGCCGGCGCTCGAAAGCTGCCGGCCGGAAACTTGATCAGAAGGTCAGGCCGCCTTCGCGGGCTGCATCGGCCAGAGCCTTGATGCGGCCGTGATAGATGAAGGCGCCGCGGTCAAACACGACTTCCTTGACGCCGGCCTTGGAGGCGCGCTCGGCAACGAGCTTGCCAACGAGGGCAGCGGCTGCGGTGTCGGCACCGGTCTTCAGAGAACCGCGCAGATCCTTGTCGAGGGTGGAGGCAGACGCGAGTGTCTTGCCGGCCACATCATCGATGACCTGGGCGTAGATGTTCTTCGACGAGCGATGAACCGACAGGCGCGGACGGCCATTGGCCACCGACTTGAGTTGACGGCGCACGCGGTTGGCACGACGTGCAAGTGCTTCTTTCCTGCTAGCCATTTCGCGTGATCCTTACTTCTTCTTGCCTTCTTTGCGGACGATCCGCTCTTCGGCATACTTCACGCCCTTGCCCTTGTAGGGCTCGGGACCGCGGTATTCGCGGATTTCAGCGGCAACCTGGCCGACCTGCTGCTTGTTGATGCCGGTGACGACGATTTCCGTCGGCTTCGGCACAGCGATCGTGATGCCCTGCGGCGGCTCATAAACCACGTCGTGGCTGAAGCCGAGCGCGAGCTGCAGGTTCTTGCCCTGCATGGCGGCACGGTAGCCGACGCCGTTGATTTCGAGCTTGCGCTCGTAGCCGTCCTTAACACCCTTCAGGATGTTCTCGATCATCGTGCGGGACATGCCCCACTTTGCGCGAGCATCCTTGGAGTTGCTGAGCGGCGTTACGACAATTGCGTTGTTTTCCAGCTTGAGACCGATTTCGTCGTTAGCAACGAAAACCAGTTCGCCCTTGGGGCCCTTAGCAGTCACCTTCTGGCCTTCAACCGAGGCCGTGATTCCTGCAGGCACCTGAACGGGCTTTTTACCGATACGAGACATTTTTCAAACCTGTCTGTTTCGAAGGAGATCCCTGTCCGGTCTTAGAAGACCGAGCAGAGAACCTCGCCACCAACATTCTGTTCGCGAGCCTGGTGATCGGCCATCACACCCTTCGGAGTAGAAAGGATGGTGATGCCGAGGCCGTTCGCGACCTGCGGAATGGACTTGACCGAGACATAGACTCGGCGGCCCGGCTTGGACACACGGCCGATCTCGCGGATCACCGATGCGCCTTCATAGTACTTCAGTTCGATGTTGAGCTCAGACTTGCCGTTGCCGAAATCGACGACGGAGTAGCCACGGATGTAGCCTTCAGCCTGCAGGACATCGAGAACACGCGCACGAAGCTTGGACGCAGGCGTCGAAACCGACGACTTGCGGCGCGAAGCACCGTTGCGGATACGGGTGAGCATATCGCCCAAAGGATCAGTCATAGTCATCTAATCTGCTCCTTACCAGCTCGACTTGACGACGCCCGGCACTTTGCCGAGGTTGCCGAGTTCACGCAGCGCGATACGCGACATGCGCAGTTTGCGGTAATAGGCGCGCGGGCGGCCCGATACTTCGCAACGATTGCGAATGCGGGTCTTCGATCCATCGCGCGGGAGCGATGCCAGCTTCAGAGTGGCCTTGAACCGGTCTTCGATCGGAAGAGACTGGTTCATGATGATTGCCTTCAGAGCAGCCCGCTTCGCGGACTGGTTGGCAACCGTATTGCGGCGGCGCTTGTTCTTTTCGACTGCGCTTGTCTTCGCCATATCAGGGTTCCTTTTCTACGCTCGTCGTTACGGTTATTGACGGAACGGGAAGTTGAACTCTTTCAGAAGAGCCCGAGCTTCGTCGTCGGTCGTCGCCGTCGTGCAAACGATGATGTCCATGCCCCACATCTGATCAACCTTGTCGTAGTTGATCTCAGGGAACACAATGTGCTCCTTGATGCCCATGGCGAAGTTGCCACGACCGTCAAAGCTTTTCGGGTTCAGGCCGCGGAAGTCGCGAACGCGCGGGAGCGCGATGTTGACCAGACGATCCAGGAACTCATACATGCGGGCGCCGCGCAGCGTCACCTTGGCGCCGATCGGCATGTTTTCGCGGACTTTGAAGCCAGCGATGGAGTTGCGTGCACGGGTGATGACCGGCTTCTGGCCAGCGATGGCCGCCAGGTCGGCAGCAGCAACGGTCGGCTTCTTCGAATCAGCCGTCGCTTCGCCAACGCCCATGTTGATCACGATCTTGTCCAGCTTCGGGATCTGCATCTCGTTAGCGTAGGAGAACTTCTCCTGCATGGCTGCACGGATGCGAGCAACGTATTCCTTCTTGAGCCGCGGCTCGTACTTTGCCTCAGCCATCGATCACTTCTCCCGAGCTCTTGGCCACACGGACCTTCTTGCCCTCTACAACCTTGAAACCGACACGGGTCGGCTTGCCGTCCTTGTCGACGATCGCAATGTTGGACAGGTGAAGCGGGGCTTCCTTGCTGATGATGCCGGCTTCCTGGGTCTGCGTCTGGCGCTGATGGCGCTTGATGACGTTGACGCCACGGACGACCGCGCGGTCTTCCTTCGGCAGCACTTGAATAACTTCGCCGGTACGGCCCTTGTCCTTGCCGGCCAATACGACGACCTTGTCGCCTTTACGGATCTTTTGCATCACTCCGCTCCTTAAAGTACTTCTGGAGCCAGCGAGATGATCTTCATGTGGTTCTTGGCGCGAAGTTCGCGCGGAACCGGTCCGAAGATACGGGTGCCGATCGGCTCTTTCTTGTTGTCGATGAGGACTGCTGCATTGGTATCGAAGCGGATGACGCTGCCATCCGGACGACGGATGTCCTTGGCGGTGCGAACGACAACCGCCTTCATCACGTCACCCTTCTTCACACGGCCGCGCGGAATGGCTTCCTTGATCGAAACGACGATAACGTCGCCGATCGAGGCATACTTGCGCTTCGAGCCGCCCAGCACCTTGATGCACATGACACGACGTGCGCCGGAATTATCCGCCACGTCGAGGTTTGTTTGCATCTGAATCATGTCAGGTCGCCTTCTTGTTGTTACCGGAATGGTTGGGCCAAACGGCCCCCTACCCCGGCTTATGGACTAGTGTCTTGTCTGATTTCTCCGGCATTCGAGACCAACTGGGTCACCTTCACCGGTCATCAATAAAGCAAAAGAACGCCCGTTCTCGAGCGTCCTGCTTCCAAGCTCGTGCTTCATACAGATATTTCGCCCAAGCGCAAGGGCCTGAGCGAAATTCTGTTACTTGGCCTGGGCGGAAACGACCGTCCAGGTCTTGTCCTTGGAGATCGGCGCGCATTCCTCAATGGAAACGACGTCGCCGACCTTGTACTGATTGTTTTCGTCGTGAGCCTTGTACTTCTTGGAACGACGAACGGTCTTCTGGAGCAGCGGGTGAGCGAAACGACGCTCAACGCGGACAACTACCGTCTTCTCGTTCTTGTCGCTGACCACGACGCCCTGCAGAATGCGCTTCGGCATGTTATTCTTCCTTTAGGCCTTTGCTTCTGCCGCCTTCTGGCGGGCAATGGTTTTCACGCGAGCGATGTCCTTGCGGACTTCGTTGATGCGCGAGGACTTTTCAAGCTGGCCGGTCGCCTTCTGAAAGCGCAGATTGAACTGCTCCTTCTTCAGCTTGGCAAGCTCATCCTTGAGTTGGTCGGCGCTCAGGGCGCGAACATCTGCGGCTTTCATGAGCTTCTTCCTTACTCTGCAATGCGCTGCACGAAGCGCGTCTTGACCGAGAGCTTGGCGGCGCCGAGGCGCAGAGCCTCACGAGCGATTTCTTCGCTCACACCATCGATCTCGAACATCATACGGCCGGGCTTGACCTTGCATGCCCAGTATTCGACAGAGCCTTTACCTTTACCCATGCGGACTTCGGTCGGCTTTGCGGTTACCGGAACATCCGGGAACACGCGGATCCATACACGGCCGGCGCGCTTCATATAACGCGTGATCGCGCGGCGAGCCGCTTCGATCTCACGAGCGTTGACGCGGTTGGGCTCCTGCGACTTCAGACCGAATTCGCCGAATGCGAGGTCAGAACCACCCTTGGCAACGCCCTTGATGCGGCCCTTAAATTGCTTGCGGTACTTCGTACGCTTTGGCTGCAACATTTTCTTATTCTCCGAACTTATCTGCCACGAACGCCATCAAGCGTTTTCGCGGCGGCGGTCTCTATCGCGATCGCGGCTAGCCGGACCCTGAGCGTCGCCTTCCAGCGCGCGGCGTTCGGAGGCCATCGGATCGTGCTCAAGGATTTCGCCCTTGAAGATCCAGACCTTGATGCCGCAGATGCCGAAAGCGGTTTCTGCTTCAGCCGTGCCGTAGTCGATGTCGGCGCGCAGCGTATGCAGCGGCACGCGACCTTCACGGTACCATTCCGTACGCGCGATTTCCGCACCGCCGAGACGGCCGGCGCAGGTGATCTTGATGCCTTCGGCGCCAAGACGCATCGCGGACTGAACGGCGCGCTTCATGGCGCGACGGAAAGCAACACGGCGCTCGAGCTGCTGAGCGATCGACTGGGCAACCAGCGTCGCGTCGATTTCCGGCTTGCGCACTTCAACGATGTTGAGATGCGTTTCGGAATTCGTCATATCCGACAGCTTCTTGCGGAGCTTGTCGATGTCAGCGCCCTTTTTGCCGATGATCAGGCCCGGACGAGCCGAGTGGATCGTAACGCGGCACTTCTTGTGCGGACGCTCGATGACCACCTTGGAGATACCGGCCTGCTTCAGTTCGTTCATGACGAACTTGCGCATCTTCAGGTCTTCGTGAAGGAGCTGGCCATACTCGGCATTGTCCGCAAACCAGCGGCTATCCCAGGTACGGTTGATGCCAAGACGAAAACCGATCGGATTGATTTTCTGACCCATTATGCGGCCTCCCCTTGAGCTTCCACTTCACGAACGACGATCGTCAGGTGCGCGAACGGACGCTCGATACGAGACGCGCGGCCGCGGCCACGAGCGTGGAAACGCTTCATGACGATCGACTTGCCGACATAGGCTTCCGCCACGACCAGCGAGTCGACGTCGAGATCATGGTTGTTTTCCGCGTTGGCAATCGCAGATTCGAGCGTCTTCTTGACGGCACCTGCGATGCGCTTGCGCGAGAATTCCAACTCAGCGAGTGCGCGGTCAACCTTCTTGCCACGGATCGAAGCCGCGACCAGGTTGAGCTTCTGCGGGCTGACGCGGAGCGTGCGCGCAACTGCCTGCGCTTCGTTGTCCTTCAGCCGGCGTTCGGCTTTTGCCTTGCCCATTGTTACTTCCTCTTCGCCTTCTTGTCCGCGCCGTGACCATAATAGGTGCGGGTCGGGGCGAACTCACCGAACTTGTGTCCGACCATGTCTTCGTTGACGCTGACCGGAATGTGCTTGCTGCCGTTGTAGACGCCGAAGGTGAGACCAACGAACTGCGGCATGATGGTGGAGCGACGGCTCCACATTTTGATCACTTCGCTGCGTCCGCCTTCACGCACCTTCTCAGCCTTCTTGAGAAGATAGCCGTCAACAAACGGACCTTTCCATACTGAACGAGCCACTTGAGACTTCCTCTCTTACTTCTTGCGCTGATGGCGCGAGCGCATAATGAACTTGTCGGTCGACTTGTTCGACCGCGTACGCTTGCCCTTGGTCGGCTTGCCCCAGGGGGTCACCGGATGGCGACCACCGGAGGTGCGGCCTTCACCACCGCCGTGCGGATGGTCGACCGGGTTCATGACAACGCCGCGGTTATGCGGACGCTTGCCGCGCCAACGGGAACGACCAGCCTTGCCGTCGTTGATGTTGCCGTGATCCGGGTTCGAAACGGCACCGATCGTGGCGAGGCACGAGCCATGCACGAGGCGCTGTTCGCCGGAGTTCAGGCGAAGGATCGCCATGCCCTGGTCACGACCGACGAGCTGGGCGTAGGAACCGGCGGAGCGAGCGATCTGACCGCCCTTGCCCGGCTTCATTTCCACGTTGTGGATGATGGAGCCGACCGGAATGAACTGAAGCGGCATGGTGTTGCCCGGCTTCACGTCCACAGCCTTGTCCGAAGCGATGACCTTGTCGCCCGAAGCAAGACGCTGCGGAGCAAGGATATAGGCCAGTTCGCCGTCCGTGTACTTCACCAGTGCGATGAAAGCGGTGCGGTTCGGATCGTATTCGATGCGCTCGACGGTTGCCTCGACATCGAACTTGCGACGCTTGAAGTCGACCAGACGGTAGCTGCGCTTGTGACCGCCGCCCTGGAAACGCACGGTGATGCGGCCCAGGTTGTTACGGCCACCCTTGGAGGTCAGGCCTTCGGTCAGGGTCTTGACCGGCTTGCCCTTGTAGAGCGAGGACCGGTCGACGATGACCAGCTGTCGCTGGCTCGGGGTCGTCGGATTGAATGTTTTCAATGCCATTTTCTTATTCCTCAGAGACCGGTGGAGACGTCGATCGACTGGCCTTCGGCGAGCGTCACAACAGCCTTCTTCACGTCCTTCTGCTTGCCGACGAGACCTTTGAATCGCTTGGTCTTGCCCTTGCGCAGCAGAGTGTTGACGGCCGTAACCTTGACGCCGAACAGCGCTTCGACGGCAGCCTTGATTTCAGGCTTTGTCGCGGTCTTGGCAACATTGAAAACAACCTGGTTGTTATCCGAAACCAGCGTGGACTTTTCGGTGATCGCAGGAGAAACGATCACGTCGTAATGGCGAAGATCCGTCACTTGAATCGCTCCTCTAGAGCTTCAACTGCAGCCTTGGACAGCACGAGCTTGCCGCGACGCAGGATGTCGTAAACATTGATGCCCTGAACCGGCAGAACATCGATGTTCGGGATGTTCTGGGCCGCGAGCTTGAAGTTGTTGTCGAGCTCGGCACCGCCGATGAAGAGCGCGTTGGTCAGGCCGAGCGTCTCGAAAGCGCCGGCGAGAGCCTTGGTCTTGGCGTCGGCGGCGATCAGGTTGTCGAGGACGATCACGTCTTCGGCCTTGATCTTGGCGGACAGAGCGTGACGCAGGCCGAGGGCGCGAACCTTCTTCGGCAGATCGTGCTCGTGGCTGCGAGCGACTGGGCCGTGAGCCTTACCACCGCCGCGGAACTGCGGAGCGCGAGCCGAATGGTGACGAGCGCGGCCCGTACCCTTCTGCTTGTACATCTTGGCGCCGGTGCGCGCTACGTCCGCGCGGCCCTTTGCCTGATGCGTGCCCTGCTGCTTCTTGGCGAGCTGCCAGCGAATGACGCGTGCGAGGATGTCCTCACGCGGCTCGAGGCCGAAAATCGCATCAGAAAGGGAAACCTTCCCAGCGTCTTTTCCCTCGAGGGTCTTGACGTTCAATTCCATTGGTTTGGCTCCCTTACTTCGCAGCCGACTTGACGGCGTCGCGCACGATGATCCAGGCACCCTTGGAGCCGGGAACTGCACCCTTGACGAGGATCAGACCGCGATCTTCGTCGGTCGATACCACTTCGAGGTTCTGCGTCGTGACGCGGGTCTGGCCCATGTGACCAGCCATCTTCTTGTTCTTGAACACCTTGCCCGGATCCTGGCGCGAGCCGGTCGAACCGTGCGAGCGGTGCGAAACCGACACACCGTGCGTGGCGCGCAGACCGCCGAAGCCGTGGCGCTTGATGGCGCCGGCAAAGCCCTTACCGATCGTCGTGCCGGTCACGTCGACGAGCTGACCCGCCGTGAAGTGACCTGCGTTGAGCTCGGTGCCGACTTCGAGCAGGTTGTCGTCCGTCACACGGAATTCAACGAGCTTGGCCTTCGGCTCCACGCTGGCAACGGCGAAGTGACCGCGCAGGGCCTTCGTCGTGTTCTTGACCTTCGCCTGGCCGGCACCGAGCTGAACTGCGGTGTAGCCATTCTTTTCTACTGTGCGCTGGGCTACGACCTGGCAGCCATCCAAACGCAATACGGTTACCGGGACATGCTCGCCGGCGTCGTTATAGACGCGGGTCATTCCCACCTTCTGTGCAATCACACCTGAACGCATCGGTTCAATCCTTCTCACTCAGCTCGAGGACCAGAGGCCTCAGAGCTTGATCTCAACATCGACACCGGCGGCGAGATCGAGCTTCATCAGCGCGTCTACCGTCTGCGGGGTCGGGTCAACGATGTCGAGAAGGCGCTTATGTGTGCGCATCTCGAACTGCTCGCGGCTCTTCTTGTCGATGTGCGGGGACCGGTTAACCGTAAACTTCTCGATACGGGTCGGAAGCGGAACGGGGCCCCGGACGCTAGCACCGGTGCGCTTCGCCGTCGACACGATCTCGCGCGTGGAAGCATCGAGAATCCGGTGATCGAACGCCTTCAGGCGAATGCGGATATTTTGGCCGTTCATTCGACGTTATCCTTGTGTTTTGTTATCTCGCGTGCCGCTCAAAAAGGGCACGGATTTTTCTTTTTTTTCCTAAGGCGGACCACCGGTTTCAAAGATCGAGAGGGACGCCGGCTACGGCATCCCCATCCACTTTTTTAGACCTTTCGGCCCACCTTATCGTTAATCTCATTGGCCGCTTCGTTATCCGAAGCAGGGCGCAAATCGCGCTCGCGCGCCATTTGCAACATTTCCATGTCATACGCAAGCGGCTACTGCCGCTTGCATCATATTATTGTCATCGAATCGGCCACTCGGATGGAGTGGCCGACTTGGGATTACTCGACGATGGAAGCGACGATGCCGGCGCCGACGGTGCGGCCGCCTTCGCGGATTGCGAAGCGCAGCTTTTCTTCCATCGCGATCGGAACGATCAGCTCGACGTCAACCGTGATGTTGTCGCCTGGCATAACCATTTCCGTGCCTTCCGGAAGCGTCACGATGCCCGTCACGTCCGTCGTGCGGAAGTAGAACTGCGGACGGTAGTTCGTGAAGAACGGCGTATGACGGCCGCCTTCTTCCTTCGTCAGGATGTAGGCTTCTGCCTTGAACTTCTTGTGCGGCTTGACACTGCCCGGCTTGGCAAGAATCTGGCCACGCTCGACGCCRTCACGGTTCACACCGCGGATCAGCGCGCCGATGTTGTCGCCGGCCTGACCCTGGTCGAGCAGCTTGCGGAACATTTCAACGCCGGTCACCGTCGTCTTCGAGGTCGGGCGAATGCCGACGATCTCGACTTCTTCACCAACCTTGATGATGCCACGCTCGACGCGGCCCGTCACAACCGTACCACGGCCCGAGATCGAGAACACGTCTTCGATCGGCATCAGGAACGGCTGGTCGATCGGRCGCTCAGGCGTCGGGATGTAGGCGTCGACCTGAGCCATCAGCTCGCGGATCGCGTTTTCGCCGATTTCCTTGTTGCTGTCTTCCAGAGCAGCAAGCGCCGAACCCTTGACCACCGGAATGTCATCGCCCGGGAAATCGTAGGACGACAGAAGTTCGCGAACTTCAAGCTCGACGAGCTCGAGAAGCTCGGCGTCGTCAACCTGGTCGACCTTGTTCAGGAACACGACGATGGCCGGAACGCCAACCTGGCGGGCGAGCAGGATGTGTTCGCGCGTCTGCGGCATCGGGCCGTCGGCAGCCGAGCAAACCAGGATCGCGCCGTCCATCTGCGCAGCACCCGTGATCATGTTCTTCACATAGTCAGCGTGGCCGGGGCAGTCGACGTGCGCATAGTGACGGGCTGCCGTCTCATATTCAACGTGCGCCGTCGAAATCGTGATGCCGCGCGCCTTTTCTTCCGGTGCCGCGTCGATCTGGTCATACGCCTTGAACTCACCGAAGAACTTCGTGATCGCTGCCGTCAGAGACGTCTTGCCGTGGTCAACGTGGCCGATCGTGCCGATGTTRACGTGCGGCTTATTGCGCTCAAACTTACTCTTTGCCATTTGAATGCTTCCTGTGAACGTAAATGGTGACCCCGGCGAACCGGTTTAGTGCCGCCGTTTAAGGCTTTCATCGCATTTGCGCAAGACTTAATTGCAGGCCCTATTCTTGGCGAAGTGTAGCCGATGGCGGACAATGCGCGCCGCCGACATCGATTCGCCGCGAAGGTTTCGCCGGCCGATCCGGAAAGACGTAAAAGCATTTGCCGGTTCAGATGCTTAGATAGGGCCGCTGAGGAAATAGTTCCAGGTGCCCGAAGCCACCCTCCGGAATTGAACGCACCTGTGGATCGCGAAACAGCAAAAATGCCCTCTCCGATCAAGAAAAGGGTCGAGGGATCGGCTTTCGGAAGGAGACTGCCTTCCGAACGACATGCGCGATTAATCAGGAAGGTCGGCCATAACAGAATATGCGACGGCAGGTCTGCGCAAGACCTATCCGGGGATGAATTCAGCAATTGAAAATCTTGGAGCGGGTAGCGGGAATCGAACCCGCGTATTCAGCTTGGAAGGCTGCTGCTCTACCATTGAGCTATACCCGCGGGTGGCCAAGATCCTGCGCGGAATGGTGGAGGGAGTTGGATTTGAACCAACGTAGGCTGAGCCAACGGATTTACAGTCCGTCCCCTTTAACCACTCGGGCATCCCTCCAGTTTTCCGACTGGATCTTGCGACCAAGCTTGCTAGACCGGACGTCGCCGCCGCGATCTGCGCCGCGTATATGACCGTACCGTTTCCGTCTGTCAACATGAGGTTCGGGCAAAAATGACGAAAAAATTTCAACTTGCTGCAAAAGCCCACAGACGAAAGAGGACTAGGCGCTTAAGGGCGCTCCCGTTATAAAGCCGCATGAGCAAAGACAGAACATCCGGCCGTTCCGGCCCCGAAAACAACGCCGGCGACAAGTCGGCCAAGGACACGCATTACGCCACCCTGCGGCGCGCCCATCGCGACGCCAAGCGCGAGCGCGGCGAAATCCCGACGCCGCCGCCACAGAAGCGCAAGCGGGCAGGTGCGGACGATTGGAAGCCGCCGGCGCTCGCCCCGGACCAGGTCTATCTCTACGGCCTTCATACGGTTCGCGCAGCGCTTGCCAATCCCGAGCGGAAGAACATCAAGCTGTCGGCGACGCAGAATGCACTGGTGCGGCTGGAGATCGGACCGGCCGGCGAACTTGGCATTCCCGTTGAAATCGTCTCGCCGCAGGATATCGACAAGGTGCTGGGTCCGGAAGCAATCCACCAAGGCGTGATGCTGGAGACGCGTCCCCTGCCCGTGCGCCGACTGGAGGCGCTGAAGGACAGTCCGCTGCTGCTGGTTCTCGATCAGGTGACCGATCCGCATAATGTCGGCGCGATCATGCGTTCGGCCGTCGCCTTCGATGCCGGTGCCGTCATCACAACGCAGCGGCATAGCCCAACCGAATCGGGCGTGCTGGCGAAATCCGCCTCCGGCGCGCTGGAGCTGATCCCCTACATACAGATCACCAATCTCGCCGATGCGCTCGGCGAACTGCACCGCCTCGGCTTCGTCACAATCGGTCTTGATTCGGAAGGACCGGCGCCGCTCGAAGGCACGTTTTCGGGCGAGAAGGTCGCCCTGGTCCTCGGCTCCGAGGGCAAGGGGCTGCGCCAGAAGACGCGGGAAACGGTAAACGCGCTGGCTCGGCTCGATATGCCCGGCGCGATCAAATCACTCAACGTTTCGAACGCGGCCGCGATCGCCCTTTATGCGGCGCGGTCTTATCTGAAAATCTAGCGGCAGTGGGGCTGCCGCAGCAGATTTGGGGGAATTTGCCTTGATCCGCACATTTGGTCTTGCAGCGGCTTCTGCCGCCTTCATTCTCGCCGCCGGACAACCCGCTGCTGCCGCCGACGATGAACTTGTCAAGTCGCAGGCCGGCTCGTGGCTGCTGGCGCCCGAAAGCGGCGCCAAAGGTTGCCGCCTCACCTTCGCAACCAGCCCGGCGAGCGGCGGCTACGCCATTAGCGGCGCGGATGCCTGCGCAACCGCCCTGCCCGCCTATGCAAAGGCGGCCGCTTGGAATTTCAGCGATGACGGCACGCTTAACCTTATGGACGCGGGCCAAAAGGTGGTAGCGCGTTTCCAGGAAGAAGAGGGTTCGCCCTGGGAAAGCGAGGAAGGCGACCCGACGTGGCTGTTGCCGGCGTTGGGAGACGTCGACCATGTTCCAACCGTCGCAAGTCTCGCCGGCACCTGGCAGATCCAGCAGCCCAACGGCAAACTCATCTGCAATATCACGCTGTCCAGCGATACCGACCAGGACGGCACGACGAAAATGTCGCCGGGCGGTGACTGTCCTGCCGATATTCGCGATCTCAAGCTCTCCCTCTGGGTCACGGAGGGTTTCGGCCTGGTAATGATGGGCACTGACGGCTCTTCGCTCTCCCTCGATATGCGGCCGGATGGCAGCTTTCAGAAATCCGTGGAGGAAGAGGGAGAACCGATGGTGCTGGTCCGCAAGCAAGGCAGCTAAGAAGGACCCGGCCCAAGGGTGAAAGGCGGGAGCGCGCTTATCGGTGCCACCAGCGCTCAGCGCACCGCAATCGGCTGCGGACGCCAAGCCGATTGCTGCCACGGCGACCGCTCGGTGACCGGGCATCCATCCTGCAGCTTCGACCAGGAGGTGACGTTGAGGTTCATCTCGCATTGGGCGAGATAGCTTTTACCGTCCACCGTCAGGCAGGCAATTTCACCGACCGCGTGCAGCTTTCCGTCCGTGTTTTTGCAGTAGCAATCCTTACCACCCAGCGCCGGTGCACTTGCAATCAGCGCGATCACCACAAGCGACAATCCCAAGACAATATGCCTGAATGCCCGGCGCATGGACGTTCCCTCGCCCGCGTTGAGGGCAAAGAGTGTATGCCTATTTTAGATGTTGTAAATGCGCCTATCTCCGACGGATTCCGAGCCGAAATTCCGCCTGGTCGTCGAGGTCAGCCATGCGTCCGCCGATCAAGCGTACCTGATCCATGCCAAGCGCCGGTGCGGCTTAGTGAGGTGCAGCTTAGTGAATTGCCAGATCCGAATCATCGAAGAATGTTCTGATCCCATCGCGCGCGATCGTCGCCAGGAACTCATCGAAGGCTTCGCGGTCCGTCGCGAACGGTTCTTCCCATTCGATGAGATCCTCCTCCTGAGTGATGACTTCCATCCGCCAGTCGCCCTGCGTGCCTGCAGGACGGAAGATATCGACGAGCACCGTCACGTCGTCCTCAGTAAATTCACCGGAAAGTTCGGAATGTTCGAGTTTAGGCTTCTTGGGCTTAAGGGTCATATCTTTCCACATGCAGCGATGACGAGAATCGTAAGTAGTGATCGTCACGACCATTTCAAAGGCAGGGACGTTTCAATTGCATGAAGGAGCCGCCGATTTTGAGCAGCAGCAGCCAGAAGGTAAACAACTAGGGCAAAATCATTGGATGGATGTGGTGCCCCCGGCAGGGTTCGAACCCGCGACCCCCTGATTACAAATCAGGTGCTCTACCAACTGAGCTACAAGGGCACATCGGCATGCCAAGTAGCAGATTTTGATTTCCTGTAAAGGGAAAATCGGCAGTTTGGCGTCGATGCGGCGGACCGAAGAGCCCAGCGGATTCACCAGTCTTTGCAAAACGTCTTGTCGCATAGGGGGAATATCATTACCTAGTACGATTATTCAAAGGACATTGCATGTCACGCGCTTTTCAATCTGTCTGTTTTCTTGCATCGACTGCGCCGGAAGCCCAAACCGCGCGGGAGGAGTTGATTCGCCTCTACGGTCAGACGCCGCAGGAAGATGCGGACATCGTCGTTGCGCTTGGTGGCGATGGCTTCATGCTGCAGACGCTGCACAACACGATGAATTCCGGCAAGCGCGTCTATGGCATGAACCGCGGCTCCGTCGGCTTCCTGATGAATGATTATCGTACGGAATGTCTGGCCGAGCGCATCGAGGCGGCGGTCGAAAATGCCTTTCATCCGCTGCAGATGAGCACGCGCAATGCTGACGGCAGCACATCCATCGCGCTCGCCATCAACGAGGTGTCGCTTTTTCGCCAGTCCTATCAGGCGGCCAAGCTGAAGGTCGAGATCGATGGCCATGTCCGCCTGCCGGAACTGATCTGCGACGGGCTGATGGTGACGACGCCAGCGGGCTCCACCGCCTACAACCTCTCCGCTCACGGCCCCATCCTGCCGCTGGAGGCGCCCCTTCTCGCCATTACGCCCGTCAGCGCTTTCCGCCCTCGCCGCTGGCGCGGCGCACTGCTGCCCAACAAGGTGACGATCGACATTACCGTGCTGGAGGCGGAAAAGCGTCCGGTCAATGCTGTTGCCGACAACACCGAAGTCAAATCGGTCATGAGCGTCAGGATCGCCCAAACCGAAGACACGACGGCGCGCATTCTCTCCGATCCGGACCGATCATGGTCGGAGAGGATATTGGCAGAGCAGTTTTCGGATTGAGGATTGCCATACAGGCCTGTATAGTAAGCCAGACGCAGGGAGCTATACCGATGGTGCTTAGCATCCGAAATGAAGAAGCGGATACGCTTGCCAGAGAACTGGCTAGGATCGACCAAACGACCGTGACGGACGCCGTTATTGTTGCCTTGAGAGAGGCAATCAACATGCGCCTGCGTCGGGAAGCACCAAGCGAGACTGCTCGCAAAATTCTCGCTAAACGTGGCTTGTCCTTTGCGCCAAACCGCAAACCGGTGCCGCCTGAGGCTTATCATCAGCTTGATCACGATCTCAACGGCAACGACTAATGTTTGTTGATGCGTGCGCGATCGTGTCCATGATGGCGGGCGAAGACAGCGCCGAAGCCTACGAGGCAGCACTGTTGGATGCCACCTCCCCCTTAACGTCAGCTTTGGCCGCATGGGAAGCTATCATCGTGCTTTCGCGGCCGGACCAGCTCAATTGCAAATACAGCGAAGCCGAGGGCGCCGTCCTCGAATGGCTGGACTCGCGCAACATTCGCCTTCAGGAGCCGGTTTCACCACGCCGCGTGCTATCCTTCGCCGTTGCAGTCGCTGAAAAACATGGCCTCGGTCGTCGTCACCTGAGCAACTTCGATTGTTTTCATTATGCCTATGCGAAAGCGATGAACACACCGCTTCTGACATTGGACCAATTGTTGCGCGAGACGGATGCCGACACTGTGCCTTGAGCACAGTCGCCCCAGATATCATTGACCGGCCAGCTCTCTAAAACCATCTCGTGACTGCCATGTTACGCCCAACAAAAAAGCCCCGTCTCCGGGGCTTTTCGTCTATCAAACACCTTCGGCTCTTAATCCACGTCGTCCACGACCGCATCGGCAGCGCCGCTGATGCGGTGCGCGAGGGCGGCTTCCATAAACTCGTTGAGATCGCCATCGAGCACGTCGTCCGGAGCCGTGCTGGCGACCCCGGTGCGCAGGTCTTTTACGAGCTGATAGGGCTGCAGCACGTAAGACCGGATCTGATGGCCCCAGCCGATATCGGTCTTCGACGCGGCTTCGGCGTTGGCGGCTTCTTCCCGCTTCATCAGCTCCGCTTCGTACATGCGGGCGCGCAGCATGTCCCAGGCTTTCGCACGGTTCTTGTGCTGCGAGCGTTCCTGTTGGCACTGCACGACGATGCCGGTCGGTATGTGCGTGATGCGCACGGCCGAATCCGTTGTATTGACGTGCTGGCCGCCGGCGCCAGACGAGCGGTAGGTATCGATGCGGCAGTCGCTCTCGTTGATCTCGATCTGGATGGAGTCGTCCACGACGGGATAGACCCAGATCGACGAGAAGGAGGTGTGACGGCGGGCGTTGCTGTCATAGGGCGAGATGCGCACCAGGCGGTGAACGCCCGATTCGGTCTTCAGCCAGCCATAGGCGTTGTGGCCCTTGACCAGAAGGGTAGCCGATTTGATGCCGGCTTCTTCACCGTCATGGACTTCCAGCAGCTCCACCTTGAAGCGCTGACGCTCGGCCCAACGGGTGTACATGCGTAGCAGCATGTTGGCCCAGTCCTGGCTCTCGGTGCCGCCGGCGCCGGAATGGACTTCGAGGTAGGTGTCGTTGCTGTCGGCCTCGCCTGACAGCATGGCTTCCACCTGCCGGCGTGCAGCTTCCGTCTTCAGGCTCTTGAGGGCCTCTTCGGCCTCGCGGACGACGTCGGCATCGCCCTCTTCCTCGCCAAGCTCGATCAGTTCGACATTGTCGGCAAGCTGCTGCTCAAGCGCGCGCACGCCGTTGATGCCGTCATCAAGCTGCTGGCGCTCGCGCATCAGCTTCTGCGCCTCTGAGGCATCGTTCCAGAGGGTCGGATCCTCTGCCTTATTGTTCAACCAGTCCAGTCGTCTTATCGCCTGATCCCAGTCAAAGATGCCTCCTCAGCAGGCTTATGGCCTGCTTGGTTTCGTCGACCACATTCTCGATTTCCGCTCGCATATTCCTGCTTCTTTATTCGGCCGTTCGATGTGAACGGCTGTTCAATTCAAAGAGTGCTGGTGACATAGATATACATGCCGCGACTGTAAAGCCCCGCGGCATGATCAATGGAGAAATCCGACGGGATCAGAAGAGGCCGCCCGCGCCTGACGTGACCGCCTGGTTGGCCTGCGGCGAGGTCTTCAGAATTTCCTCGGGCGCGACCTGCGCCGACGCATCGCCGCCGCCGATGACCGTATAGGTGGTCGCCGGGCCTGTGCCGGGCTTGAAGGCTTCCATGATGGCGTCCGGATCGCCGGGCTGCGCGGCCATGCCAGTCGCGCGGTTCACAGCCATCATATTCATGCCCGCCGGAACCTGGAATTTCTCCGGCGATTCATCCTTGGTGGCGGCCTGCATGAACTCGTTGAAGATCGGCGCGGCGATCGAGCCGCCGGTCGCGCCGCGGCCGAGTGTGCTCGGCGTGTCATAGCCGACATAGAGACCAGCGACGAGGCTCGGCGTAAAGCCGACGAACCAGGCGTCCTTCTCGTCATTGGTTGTACCGGTCTTGCCGGCGACATCCGTATTGAGCTTGATCTTGCCCGCCGCCGTGCCGCGGATGACCACGCCCTGCATCATCGACGTGACCTGATAGGCAGTCATCGGATCGAGCACCTGCTCGCGATTGTCAGCGATGACGGGTTCATCCTGGTTCTGCCAGTCGCTGACATTGCAGGTGTCGCAGACACGTTCCTCATGCTTGAAGATGGTCGCGCCGTAGCGGTCCTGAATGCGGTCGATCAATGTCGGCTTGATCTGCTTGCCGCCATTGGCAATGACCGAATAGGCGGAAACCATGCGCAGCACCGTCGTCTCGCCGGCACCGAGCGCCATGGCAAGAACCGGATTCATATGGTCGTAGATGCCGAAGCGGTCGGCATATTCGGCGACAAGCGGCATGCCCATGTCCGCAGCGAGACGCACCGTCATCAGGTTACGCGAATGCTCGATGGCAAAGCGCAGCGTGTGGGCGCCGCCGCCTTCGCCTTCGTAGTTTTCCGGCTTCCACACCTGCCCATTGCTGAGCGTGATCTCGAGCGGATCGTCCAGAATGACCGAAGCCGGCGTGTAACCATTGTCCATGGCCGCTGCGTAAACGAAGGGCTTGAAGGAGGAGCCGGGCTGGCGCTTTGCCTGGGTGGCGCGGTTGAACTCCGATTGCGCATAGGAGAAGCCGCCGACCATGGCGAGCACGCGGCCGGTATGCGGATCCATGACGACGAGACCGCCCTGCACCTTCGGAGGCTGGCGCAGGCGATAGGCGCTGGAATCGGCGTCGCCGGTCTTCTGGACATAGATCACATCGCCGGGACCCAGCACGCCGCTCGGCGATTTCGCGGTCTTGCCGCCGCCGGCCGAGCGGTAAGCCCAGCGCATATCGGCTGCGGCAATCGTACCGCGCTTGCGGTCGTTCGCAACCTTGCCGGCAGCATCGACACTCGGCTGCAGGCCGATATCTACCGCCTGGTCGGACACGGACAGCACGACCGCCAACTGCCACTCCGGCACGTCACTCAAGGCCGGGATCTTGGCGAGTTCCGAACCCCAGTCCTGCGATGTCGCGATCTGTTTGATGGGGCCATGGAAGCCGCGGCGCTCGTCATAATCGACGAGACCGTCCTGCAGTGCCTTGCGCGCTTCCAGTTGTATTTGCGGATCGAGCGAGGTGCGGACCGAAAGCCCACCCTCATAAAGCATCTTCTCGCCGTACTGGTCGATCAACTGGCGGCGGACTTCTTCGGAGAAATAGTCGGAGGCAAAGAGCGACGGGCCGCTTTTCGGCGGCACAACGCCGAGCGGCTGCTTCTTGGCCTCTTCGCCGTCGCTCTGGCTGACATAACCATTCTCGACCATGCGGTCGATGACCCAATTGCGGCGGGTCATCGCGGCGTCGGGATGGCGGAACGGATTGTAGTTGGACGGGCCCTTCGGCAGCGAAGCGAGATAGGCCGATTCGGCAATGGTCAGTTCGTTGACCGACTTGTCGAAATAGGTGAGTGCGGCACCGGCGATGCCATAGGAATTAAGGCCGAAATAGATCTCGTTCAGGTAAAGTTCGAGAATCTTGTCCTTGCTGTAGGCCTGTTCGATGCGGAAGGAGAGGATCGCTTCCTTGATCTTGCGGTCGAAAGTCTGGTCGGCCGAAAGCAAAAAGTTTTTCGCGACCTGCTGGGTGATGGTCGAGGCGCCGACGAAACGGCGGCCGGAACCGATATTCTGCAGGTTGACTGCAACGGCGCGCATCAGGCCGCCGACATCGACACCCGGATGATTGTAAAAGTTCTTGTCTTCGGCCGAGAGGAAAGCGGCCTTGACGCGATCGGGAATGGCCTGGATCGGCAGAAACAGCCGGTTCTCGCGTGAATATTCCTTCATCAGCGCGCCGTTGCCGGCGTGAATGCGCGTCGTCACCGGCGGCGCATACTTGGCAAGGACTTCATAGTCCGGCAGATCCTTGGAGACGACACTCAGATAAATAGCCGCAGCAGCAGCCGCACCCAGGAACAGGATGCAGCCCAGCCCAAAGAAATATCCAATCAGTCTGACCATATGATGCTACCGGTGCTTCTTCTTCATGCGGCGCATGTGCGAGACCATCGCACATTCACGGGCGTTTTGCACGCTGACGGCGTTAATGCAAGACGGCAGCAGCACAAAGCCGTGCATGCCGACCGCCGCAAACAATAGTTTGGTGTAAAGACGGGAATGTGAGCAAAATAGGGCTCGCGGCCGGTATTCCTCACTTCATCCCCGCCCATTAGCAACGGCTGTTACATGGAAGACACGAACGGCAGCTCCGTCCGCCGACTCAGCCGCCATTCGCAATGGTGGAAATGCGGTATTGCTGGACGGCATCTGTCAGGCGATCAGCCAATTTCTGCCGCCAATCGGGATCGAGCAGAAGCTTCTCGTCATCCTTGTTCGAAAGGAAACCGAGTTCGAGGAGAATGGAAGGAACATCCGGCGCCTGCAGCACGCGGAAACCGGCGTGGCGATGCGGATTGTTGATCATGGCGATCTGGCCGTTGAACGAAGTCAGCACATCCTGCGCCAGCGAGATGGAAAAAGCCTGCGTCTCACGCCGGGTCAGGTCCATCAAAATGTCGGCGACTGCGGCGGGCTGGGCCTGCGTCTCGGCACCGGCGAGCTGGTCGGAATTGTTCTCCCGGTCCGCAACTTCACCGGCAAGCTTGTCGGAAGCCTTGTCGGAGATCGTATAGACCGTCGCGCCTCGGATATCCTTTTGCTTCAGCGTATCGGCATGCAGCGAGATAAACAAGGACGCATGGTTCTGCCTGGCGATGGTCACCCGTTGCGACAGCGACAGATATTCATCGTTGTCACGCGTCAGGAAGGCTTTGATGCCTGGCTGTGCGTTCAGCTTGTCGGCGAGGAGCTTGGCGAAAGCAAGCGTGATGTCCTTTTCCTGCGTGACGCCATCGCTCGCGGTCGCCCCAGCGTCGATACCGCCGTGACCAGCGTCGACGGCGACGAGGAATTTGCTCGGATCAGCCTTTTCGATCGGCGCCACCGGACCGACATCCTTTGCGGTGTCGTCGTTGGTCCAGCTCTGTTGCTTGATAAGCTCCGCAAATTGCCCGGCAGGCATCATCTCGGCATCGAGCACGAGGCGATGCCCCTTGCCGCTTTCGTCCGGCTGCACCTTGGTCATGACGAGCTTCGCAGGCTTGGTCGCCGTCAGCACGATGCGGGCGCTGTCCTCATCCATGGTACCGTAGCGGATATCCTTGAAGAGGCCGATCGGCTTCAGATCGCCAGCCGGGAAGCCGAAGGCGGTCGCCGGAAGATCGACGATAATGCGCACCGGATTGTCGAGATAGTGAACGGAGAATGTCGGCTCGCGATCCATATCGATGACGATACGCGTGCGGGCGTCGTCGCCAGCAATGCGGGCACCATAGGCGAGCAATGGATCGGCGGCCGCCACGGCCGTCGCAAGCGGAGAAAGAACTGGAAGAGCCATCATTGCGAGGGCTACTGCTGCGATCCGCAAAGCCCTCACGCCATTCTCCGTCGCATGCCCGCAATCCCTTTAATAATTGCCCACCGCGCCCCATATTGATTTCAACGTTGTTTTTGAAGTCCAAAAAATAACGGGAAAACCAGAAATGATGCGATAGTGCCGATATGATGGCGTACCGGGAGAGGAATCGGAGACGCCGTCCCCGCACCTTCCTCATAGGACGAATCCATCAATATTATGGCATACTTGGCTTTCCCCTTGCTATTGTGACAGATAAAACATACAACGCATATTAGGGTAGAAGTGTTGACGGGATAGAGTCGCCGCAAAGGCAGCCGCCTCGAGTACCAGGCGCCATAAGCGGCCGTCATCCGCCGTCTCCAGTGCTTCTGCTCCCATACTGGATATCTGAATTTCCGGTTTTGCGCGGGAAATTCATCGGTGGATAGCCACCAAACGCTCTTTAAAGAGCACATTCATCGGACCCGTTCGTTGGGTCTAAGGCATTGTCGATCTCGCTTGGTTACGGATGGTACCGCAGCAGCTTTTTCAAAAAGTGAACAGACCCCGGGAAACTAATGTCCCGGCTGGCGTCTGGCTGCAGTTACTGTCATCGCAAAACAACCAATCGCGACTTTCATTATCCGGTGCAGCAATGATGGAGTGCAACCAGCCTGTCCTAGCGACAGGCCGGCGCCTTTCCGCATGCCAGCGCCGAGGAGCACAGCTTACATGGCAGACAAAATGCTTATCGATGCGTCTCACGAGGAAGAGACGCGTGTCGTTGTCGTTCGCGGGAACCGCATAGAAGAATTTGACTTCGAGTCGCAGCATAAGAAGCAAATCCGCGGCAACATCTATCTCGCCAAGGTGACGAGGGTCGAGCCCTCGCTACAGGCGGCCTTCGTGGACTACGGTGGCAACCGGCACGGCTTCCTGGCCTTTGCCGAAATCCATCCCGACTACTACCAGATCCCGCTTGCCGACCGGCAGGCGCTCTTGAAGGCGGAAGCCGAAGAGCATCGCCGCGACGATGATGTCGAACATGTCGAAACGGCGCTCGATCTTTCCCAGCAGGAACAGCCCGACATCGGCATCGTTCACAAGGACGAGGCCGAAGCGGAACCCGCGATAGCGGAAGAAGCCCCTGCCCCCGAGGTAGCGGCTCACGCTGCCGAAGAAGCGCCGGCGAAGAAGGCCAAGCCGCGTCGCAGCCGCAAGAAGGTGGTCGCGGAAGCGTCCGCCGACGAGGCGCCTGCGGCCGAGGCGGTCGCAACGGTCGACGCCCCAGGCGAAGACGAGGAAAGCGGCCCATCCGGCGAAATGGCCGCGATGGTCGAAACCGATTCGATTTCCGAGGACGTCGACGTTTCCAAGCGCCGTCATGACGATGACGACGACGATGATCACGACCAGGAAGAAGAAGTGATCGAATCCGTCGGCGCCGAAGACGCGATGGAAGAGGTTCCGGACCGCACGCAGCGCAAACCGCGCAAGCAGTATCGCATCCAGGAAGTCATCAAGCGCCGGCAGATCCTGCTGGTGCAGGTCGCCAAGGAAGAACGCGGCAACAAGGGTGCTGCGCTCACCACCTATCTTTCGCTCGCAGGCCGCTACTCGGTTCTGATGCCGAACACGGCACGCGGCGGCGGCATTTCCCGCAAGATTACCAATCCGCAGGATCGCAAGCGCCTGAAGGAAATCGCCAAGATGCTCGAAGTGCCGCAGGGCATGGGCGTCATTCTTCGCACCGCCGGCGCCAACCGCACCAAGGTCGAGGTCAAGCGCGATTTCGAATATCTGATGCGCCTATGGGAAAACGTCCGCACGCTGACGCTCGCTTCGACCGCGCCTTGCCTCGTCTACGAGGAAGGCAGCCTGATCAAGCGCTCGATTCGCGACCTCTACAACAAGGATATCGGCGAGATCATCGTTGCCGGCGAAGAAGGCTATCGTGAAGCGAAAGACTTCATGAAGATGCTGATGCCGAGCCACGCCAAGGTGGTTCAACCCTATCGCGATATTCACCCGATCTTCTCGCGTTCCGGCATCGAGGCACAGCTCGACCGCATGCTGCAGCCGCAGGTGACGCTGCGCTCGGGCGGCTATCTGATCATGAACCAGACGGAAGCTCTGGTTTCGATCGACGTCAACTCCGGCCGCTCGACGCGGGAGCATTCCATCGAAGACACAGCGCTGCAGACCAATCTGGAAGCGGCGGAAGAAATCGCCCGCCAGCTTCGCCTGCGTGACCTTGCTGGCCTGATCGTCATCGACTTCATCGACATGGAAGAAAAGCGCAACAACCGCGCTGTCGAGAAGAAGCTGAAGGAATGCCTGAAGAACGACCGTGCCCGCATTCAGGTCGGACGCATTTCGCATTTCGGCCTGCTGGAAATGTCGCGCCAGCGCATCCGCGCCTCGGTTCTCGAAAGCACGACGCAGATCTGCTCGCATTGTGGCGGTACCGGCCATGTGCGCTCGCAGTCTTCCGTCGCGCTGCATGTTCTGCGCGGTATCGAGGAATATCTGCTGAAGAATACGACGCATGACATCACGGTGCGTACGACGCCGGACATCGCGCTCTATCTGCTCAATCACAAGCGCCAGACGATCGTCGATTACGAAAACCGCTTCGGCGTGGCCATCATCATCGGTGCCGACAATGCCGTCGGCACGCAGCATTTCGCGATCGACCGTGGCGAGCCGGTGGAAAATCCGGTGAAGATCGAATCCCTGTTCAACTTCGCCGCCATTCCCGAGGATGAGGACGACGATATCGTCATCGAAGCCGACGAGGACGAAGACGAGGAACTCGAGGAAAAGGCCGCTGCCGTCGAACAGCAGCCCGCCGCCCGCTCCGAAAACGGCGACAGCGGCCGCAAGCGCAAGCGCCGCCGCCGCCGTCGCGGTCGTGGCGGTGACGCCCAGGTCGCTTCCGAGTCAGCCGATACCTCCCAGGAGGATGGCGACGAGGAAGCCGATGAAGGCGAAGAGGACGATGCAAGCGGCAGCAGCGAGGTTGCGGCCGCGTCCAGCGATGACGGCCAGCAGAAGCGCAAGCGCCGCCGCCGCGGCAAGCGTGGCGGGCGCCGCAATCGCGACGGCGAAGGCAATGAATTGGCCGCTGGCAGCGAAGCCGGTTCCGAAGAAGGCGCGGAAGAAGAGGATGACGGCGAAAACGATGCGGCCGTGACCGTCGCCGACATTGCGGTCGCCGAGGGTGAAGCCGCCGTCGAAAGCCAGCCGGCTATGGCCGCCGTCGAAACCGCGCCCGTCGTCGCCGAAGACGTGAAGCCCGCTAAAGGCCGCAGCCGCCGTAAGCCGAAAGCGGAAGCATCCCCCGTCGAGGCACCGGTTGTTGAAGAGGCGCCCGTGGTCGACGCCGAAGCCGAAAGAGTTGCCGAAGTCGCCGGCGATCTCGACAAGGTCGCCGAACCGGTCGCGGCTGAAGAACCCGAAATGGTCGAGGCCGCGGCCAAGCCGGCGCGCGCCAACCGCGAGTCGAACGTCTCTTCCTCCGAGCCGGTGGTCAAATCCAGCCGCGCCAGCGAGGGCGGCGAAGGCGATGGCGAGCCGACCAAGCCGAAGAAGGCCGGTTGGTGGCAGCGCCGCGGTTTCTTCTGAACGCTGCTGTTTGGAACGAAATAACAAAGTCCGGCCGTGGCGACGCGGCCGGATTTTGTTTTGGAAGACCGTCAGCGGGCATGATCGACGCTTCTTCTGCCCTTCATCCTCCTTGCGGGTTTCGGGCGGCGGAAGAAGACTAATAGCGGCACAAACGTCTCTTCGGCGGCTGGGTGATGTACAGCGATTTGGGTTAAGGTGTTGCCGTAACCAACGGTTCCCTCACACCCGCCCTCGTACTTTGAGGGTCGCTGCGCTCCCAACTCAGGATGAGGGGCTAACCTTTCGCATCTGAGCGCGATTTGCTCTTTGGGCACTTTACGGCATGTCGTGAAGCTAGCTCCGCCTCAGCCTGAGGCGCGTTTCGGCGCAAAGCGCGGAAATGCCTGGAAGGACGAGGCGGCCCCGTTCGGCCATAGATACAGCGTCTACTTCAACCACGCCGCCATGCGTTCCACTGCTTCCTCGATCTCCGCGTTCGAGCCGGCATAGGAGATGCGCATCGTGCGGTGTCCCTCGACCGGATCGAAATCGAGGCCAGGTGTGGCGGCGACATTGATTTCGGCCAGCATCTTGCGGGCGAAAGCCATGCTGTCGTTGGTAAAACGGCTGACATCGACATAGGCGTAGAAGGCACCGTCCATCGGCGACGCGACGGAAAAGCCGATTTCGGGCAGACGGCGCATCAGGAAATCGCGGTTGCGGCGATAGCTTTCGCGATAGACGTCGAGTTCGGCCCCTGCCCCAAGCGCTGCGGCAGCGGCGATCTGCGAGAGTTCCGGTGCCGAAATATAAAGGCTCTGGGCGACGCGCTCGATAGGGCGCACCAATCGTTCCGGCAGCACCATCCAACCGATGCGCCAGCCGGTCATGCAATAATATTTCGAAAAGGAATTGATGACGATTGCCTGGTCGGTCAGTTCGAGCGCGCTCGTCTCCTCGCCGACGAAAGTCAGTCCGTGATAGATTTCGTCGGAAATGAAAGCGATCGAGCGGGCGGCACAATAGTCGGCGAGCGCTTTCAGTGCTGCCCTGCCGGTCACAGTGCCGGTCGGATTGGCGGGACTTGCGAGCAGCACGCCCTTCAGCCGTTTACCGCTGGCAGCTTGCGCCGCCTCCAGGCTTTCGGGTGTCAGCGTGAATTGCGTCTCGGCAGCCGCAGACACTTCGACGACATCGAGCCCGAGGGCGGCAAGAATATTGCGATAGGCGGGATAGCCGGGTCTGGCGATGGCGACGCTGTCGCCGGGATCGAACAGCGTCAGAAAGGCGAGGTTGAAGCCGGCGGACGAACCGGTGGTGATCGCAATCCGCATGGGATCGATGGTCAGCCCGTGACGAGCAAGGTAATGACCGGCAAGGGCCTGTTTCAGCGCCAGCGTGCCAAGCGCGTCCGTGTAGCCGATGCGGCCGTGACCGAGTGCTGCGCGTGCTGCCTCAAGTGCTGCCTGCGGCGCAGGATGCGAGGGCTGGCCAACGGCCATCGAGATAACGGCATGCCCCGCCTGACGCCGACGCGTTGCCTCCGCCAGCACATCCATGGCGTGGAAGGGTTCGACATCGCTGCGTTTGGATAGGGAAAACAAGGTCAATTCTTTCTCGGATCGGATTGGAGCCAGACAATTGCCGCAATATTAGCTTGTTCACAATCCCGCGATTGCGGCTTTGTCGTGAAAATTCCTGTTTCTGGAAATAAGCATGCACCGTAAATTGCCGTTGTACATTTGTGGATTTTAACCTCGCGGTGATATCCCGAACCGGACGATGAGTCTCAGCACCCACTCAAACGAGGACCCGATGACCCTTTTTTCCAAAACCTTGCTGGCGGCTTCAGCGATCGCCTTTGCCGCGTCGCTCGCCATGGTCCAGCCCGCTGCCGCGCTGGATGACCAGCAGAAAAAGGAATTCGGGGAGTTCATCAAGGAATACCTCGTCGAGCATCCGGAAGTTCTCTTGGACGCGCAAGCGGCGCTCGAGAAGAAGCAGGACGAGCAGCGCCTCGCTCAATCCGCCCAGGCTGTCGCAGAAAACAAGGATGCCATCTTCAATTCCAAGAATGACGTCACGATCGGCAATCCAAAGGGCAACGTCACCGTTGTCGAGTTCTTCGATTATAATTGCACCTATTGCCGCCATGCGCTGCCCGACATGGACGCGCTGCTGAAGCAAGACCCGAATGTGCGTTTCGTGCTGAAGGAGTTCCCGATCCTCGGACCGGATTCGGTTGCCGCCGCAAGGGTCTCCGACGCGTTCCGCAAACTGGCGCCGGAAAAATATGCCGAATTCCATCACACGCTGCTTAGCAGTGACGGCCGCGCCTCGGAAGACAGCGCCATCGAAGTCGCGACCTCGCTCGGCGTCAGCGAAGCGGCAATTCGGGCCGAAATGGCTAAGAGCCCGAATACCGATTCGGTCAAGGCCACCTATCAACTCGCCTCCGATCTCAATGTAACCGGCACGCCAGCCTATGTTATCGGAAATGAAGCGATCTCCGGCGCGATCGGCCTCGATGCCATCCAACAGAAGATCGCCAATGTCCGCAGTTGCGGCAAGACCACCTGCTAAACCATGGCAACGACTGCGCCCTGCTCCTTTCAGGATGCATAAAGGACACAGGGCGCTTCAGAATAGGTGCTAGCCCTTTCGAAATCGAACCGATTTCGGGGCCATGCGTAAAATCGCCAAAATCGGGGCGTTTCCACACCTAGACACGCCCAACCTATGTTCTGGGGGCTTTCCTATAGGCCCTCGGGAGTCTATAGGTTGCGCTGCACTTTGACGGAACCTCTGATGGCGCAAACCATTTTCGTCCTGAACGGACCCAATTTGAATGCCCTCGGCAAGCGCGAGCCGGGCATCTATGGCGGCAAGACACTCAAGGATATCGAAGCCGACTGCAAATCGGCGGCGGAAAGCCTTGGCTTTGTCATCGACTTTCGCCAGAGCAACCATGAAGGCGTGCTGGTCGACTGGCTGCATGAAGCCGGAGATGTCGCGGCCGGCGTCGCTATCAATCCGGGGGCCTATGGCCACACGTCGATCGCGCTTCATGATGCGATCCGCGCCATTTCCATTCCGGTGGTGGAGGTTCATATCTCCAATATCCACGCACGCGAAGAATTCCGGCACAAATCGATGATCGCGCCCGCCGCCAAGGGTATGATCTGCGGCTTTGGGCCTTACAGTTACATCCTGGCGCTGCACGCGCTGAAATCCATCACGCAATAACAAGAATACAGGGCTAAACATCCATGGCTGACAAGAAATTGGGTATCGACCAGGCGCTGATCCGCGACCTCGCCAATATTCTCAATGAGACCGATCTGACCGAGATCGAGGTCGAGCAGGAAGATCTGCGCATCCGTGTTTCGCGAGCCGGCACGACTCAATATGTTCAGGCACCGATCGCAGCACCCGCCTATGCCGCAGCAGCTCCTGCTGCCGCCGCTTCCGCCGTGGCGGCCGCCGCACCTGCCGGCAAAGCGCGCAATCCGGACAACGTCGTCAGCGCGCCGATGGTCGGTACGGTCTACATGGCACCCGCTCCGGGCGCTGCGCACTTCATCGAAATCGGCGCTTCCGTCAAGGAAGGACAGACGCTGCTAATCATCGAAGCGATGAAGACGATGAACCAGATTCCCGCGCCCAAATCCGGCATTGTGACCGAAATCCTCATTCAGGATGGACGCCCGGTCGAATACGGCGAAGCCCTGGTCGTCATCGAGTAGGCCCTATGCCCATGATTTCGAAGATTCTCATAGCCAATCGCGGAGAGATCGCCCTTCGTGTGTTGCGCGCCTGCAAAGAGCTCGGCATTGCCAGCGTCGCGGTGCATTCGACCGCCGACGCCGACGCGATGCATGTGCGCCTGGCGGATGAAAGCGTGTGCATCGGCCCGCCGCCATCGCGCGAGAGCTATCTCAACATCCATCAGATCGTCGCGGCTTGCGAGATCACCGGTGCTGACGCCGTTCATCCGGGCTATGGGTTCCTGTCGGAGAACGCCAAGTTCGCCGATATTCTCGAAGCACATGGCATTACCTTCATCGGCCCGACTGCGGATCACATCCGCATCATGGGCGACAAGATCACTGCCAAGACGACCGCGCAGCAGCTTGGCATTCCCGTCGTTCCCGGCTCGGACGGCGAGGTGAAGACCGAGGCGGACGCTCTGCGGACCGCAAAGGAAATCGGCTATCCCGTGCTGATCAAGGCGACCGCCGGCGGCGGCGGACGCGGCATGAAAGTGGCGCGTACGGAAGCGGACGTCCTCGAAGCCTGGTCGACGGCACGTACCGAAGCGGCCGCCGCCTTCGGCAATGAATCCGTCTATATGGAAAAATATCTCGGTAAGCCGCGCCACATCGAAATCCAGGTGTTCGGCGATGGCGAAGGCAATGCCGTACATCTCGGAGAGCGCGACTGTTCGCTGCAGCGCCGCCACCAGAAGGTCTGGGAAGAAGCCAATTCGCCGGCGCTCAACGTCGAGCAGCGCATGAAGATCGGCCAGATCTGCGCCGACGCCATGAAGAAGCTGAAATATCGCGGCGCCGGCACGATCGAGTTCCTCTATGAAAACGGTGAGTTCTATTTCATCGAAATGAACACCCGCCTGCAGGTCGAGCATCCGGTCACCGAAGCGATCACCGGCATCGATCTCGTGCACGAACAGATTCGCGTCGCCTCGGGCGGCGGTCTTTCGGTGACGCAGGAGGATGTGCATTTTCACGGCCACGCCATCGAATGCCGCATCAATGCGGAGGACGCACGCAGCTTCGTGCCCTCGCCCGGCACGATCACGCATTTCCATGCGCCGGGCGGCCTTGGCGTTCGCATCGATTCGGGCGCGTATCAGGGCTACAGAATTCCGCCCTATTACGACAGCCTGATCGGCAAGCTGATCGTGCATGGCCGTACCCGCGTCGAATGCATGATGCGCTTGCGCCGCGCGCTCGATGAATTCGTGGTCGACGGCATCAAGACCACTCTGCCTCTCTTCCAGGATCTGGTTTCCAACCAGGATATCGCCAATGGCGATTACGATATCCATTGGCTGGAAGACTATCTGGCGAAAGGTTCGGCTTGACCTATGGCAGGGCCGCGCGGCAGAAATCCCGGCATTACTCCTGAGATTTTGCTGCGCGCCTATTCCATTGGTCTCTTCCCGATGGCGGAATCGGCCGATGATCCGGAAATCTTTTGGGTCGAACCGGAACTGCGTGGCGTGCTGCCGCTCGATACTTTCCACGTTTCGAAAAGCCTGGCGAAGACCCTTCGCCGCAAGCCCTTCGATATCAGGTTCAACACGGATTTCGAGGCCGTCATCGCCGGCTGCGCCGAGCAGACCAATGGCCGGCCAAGCACCTGGATCAACAAGACCATCCGGTCGCTCTATTCCACCCTCAATCACATCGGCCACGCCCATTCTGTCGAGGCCTGGCAGGGCAGCAAGCTGGTCGGCGGCCTCTATGGCGTCTCGCTGGGTTCGGCCTTCTTCGGCGAGAGCATGTTTTCACGCCGCACGGACGCGTCGAAGATCTGCCTCGTCTACCTCGTCGAGCGCCTCAAGCAGCGCGGCTTCACCCTCCTCGATACTCAATTCACCACCGAGCATTTGAGGACATTCGGCGCAATCGACGTGCCGAAGGACGAATACGCAAAGATGCTGGAAAAAGCGATGGAATCGCCCAATCTGAGCTTCACCGGCAGTTGAGTGCCCACGTACATACGTTGATTTAAATAGCCCCTTTCAATGTGGCTTCAAATCTGCGTTTTTATCTGCTAACGCTCGCTTGAAGAGCATTGGCGCATCGAGGTTCCACTTTGCCGTCGTAAACACCGGTCTCATCCAATTTCACCCCATATGTCAGGGCAGCCCCATCGCTGCCGGACGTATGATCATGTTCATCGGGTGGTGGCTTGAGACCGGTTTGGCATTGTTGACATGCGCCATGCGCAGCCATTGCTGTCTCAGCTCTTCACCCGTCCGAAACATCGCCACGCCGCGCCCATAACGGGCTTGTCTTACCGCCAACTTGGTGAACTTCCGAACGGAAGACCAGGACGGTATGTGCAATAGTCTCAAGGTCCGATGGACCATCAATCCTCGAACCGCCCCGCAGCCATGGATCGTCTGCAGCGGATGCGGTTGTCTCAAACCTTTCAAGTCGAGCGGCAAGATCAGGCTCAACGCCAACGGCAAGAAACTGGATGCCTGGCTCATCTATAAATGCGTGGATTGCGACAAGACATGGAACCGGACGCTCTTCGAGCGCCAGGCTATCCGTGACCTCACCCCCCCTACTCTGGACGCGTTGCAAGGCAACGATCCTCATTGGATACGAGCTCGGGAATTCGATCTCGACACATTGAGGCGCAAGTCTCAATGCATCGACGAATTTGCCGATGCCGACGTTCAGAAAGAGGTGCTGGGAGAAAGGGATGGCGGGTCGCTGCTGGAAATCGATCTGGCGGTCACGCTTCCTTTGAGCTTACGCCTCGACCGCCTGCTCGCGTCTGAACTCAGCGTCTCTCGCTCACGGCTTCAGGCACTAAGCGACGGTGCGAAACTCCTAATCCATCCGGATCGCGCCGATGCGATGCGTCGAAGGGTCAAAGACGGCTCGCGCATTGTCGTCGACCTGTCCGGCGAAACGGACGGGCATTCGATTTGGAAAGCCGCTGTTTCGGGCAGGACCGACTAATCGAATTGCCGCAGGATTACTCCGGCGGTTTCGCCTTCGTGAGCCAATCCTGCGGCATTGCCGATGTTTGGAGAGAAGCTTTACTTGGCGCCGGCGCTGTCCGGCGGCGGGATATCCGACTTCTGTTTGCACTCTTTCAGCCAGACGTCATAGATCGGATGTTCGACGGCGTTGAGGCCCGGGCTGTCGGCGAACATCCAGCCGGTGAAGATGCGGCGGATGCGGCGGTCGAGGGTGATCTCGTCTACCTCGACAAAGCCGTCGACCTTCTGCTGCTCGGTATCGTCACGCGAATAGCAAGCCTTCGGCGTCACCTGCAGCGCGCCGAACTGCACGGTCTCGTTGATGTAGACATCAAACGTGGTGATGCGACCGGTGATCTTGTCGAGGCCGGAAAAGACGGCGACGGGGTTGGAAATGCGGGCAGCCTCGGCGGAGGGCGGCAACACAGCGCCCGCAGCCAGGGCAAGCGCCACTCCCGATATCGCACGCAAAGAAGCGCTCCGCGTGAAAAACGTCATATCCGCCAATCTCCGCTTGGTCTCGGTCAAAGCGCCGAGCACGAGCCGGCATGTCTTGCGCCTAAAGGCCAATTGTGGCCAAAGGACGGGCCGGCCTTCCGTGCTCAGTTGCCCGGCGTCCAGGCATCATAGTCGCCGGTTACGCGCGGACGTTCGCCGGCAACGGCAAGCGAGCCCGGCGGGCGATAGGCCTGCGGCGAGCCGGTCGGATTGGCGCGGTGCGGTTTCTGCCATTCCTTGGCAACGTAGTTGTCCTTGGTAGGCGGAACGTCGGTGCGGTGGTGCATCCAGCCGTGCCAACCCGGAGGAATGGCGGAAGCTTCGGCATAACCCTTGTAGATCACCCAGCGCTTCGGAAGACCGTAGGAGGATATGCCGCCTTCGTAATAGACATTGCCGAATTCATCCTCGCCGACGCGCTTGCCGAATCGCCAGGTCGCAAAGCGGGTGCCCATCGTCTGACTATTCCACCACGTGAAGGTTTGCACGAGTAAATTCCACATGTCTTTATCCTTGTGCCCGTTGGGAGCAGGCGAAACCAGAATTCGATCCCTCGCTTATGCCGCCACTATGCCGCCTTGTCCAGTGATTCCAGCCGGAAAAGCGGTCATTTCAATGCCATCTTGAAGCCGAGATGGCTCGGCTTGAAACCCAGTCTCTCATAGAAGCGATGGGCATCCTTGCGAAGAGCATTCGAGGTTAGTTGCACGAGCCGCACGCCGCGGCTCTTTGCCTCGGCAATGCAAAAATTGATCATTGCCGCGCCAATTCCCTGCCCGCGCAGATCCGAGCGCGTCTGGACCGCCTCGATAATCATCGCGGAAGAGCCGCGGCCGGTCAGCGATGTGGTGATCATGGTCTGGAATGTGCCGACGACCTCGCCGCGAAGCTCGCCGACATAGAGCATCTGGTCGGGCGAGGATTGGATGGCACGGAAGGCGCGGAGGTAATCTTCATAAGCGGCGGGATCGGTGGTGTCGCCGTGACCGCCGAGGGCATCGGCGGCGAAGAGGGCGATAAGAGCGCCAAGATCCGCCTCTTCAGCTTCGCGGATCAACAGATCGGTTCCGTTCGTCGCCAAGTTCTTATGATCCGTTTAGTGGCTCGCCAGCCGCTTCTCAAACACCAGCGCCGGAATACCCGACTGTCCCGGGCCGGCATTCTCGTTGCGGCCGACCTCGGCAAAGCCGTGGGCTTTGTAGAAGGCGATGGCTTCGGCGTTCTCGGGCTCGACGTCGAGGCTCATGACCTCGGCCTCCGGAAAGCAGGTTTCCAATTCAGCAAAGATGTCGCGGCCGATGCCGTTGCGCTGCAGTGACGGACGGACGTAGAGCATATGCAAGAGAACGGTCTTGGTCATCTGCTCGGACATGGCGGCATAACCCATGCCACCTATATCCTCGCCATTGTCGGCGACCAGGAATTCGGATTGCCGCTTCGCCAACCGTGCCCTCAGCTTGGCCGGCGACAGCAGAAACTCGATCAGTTCATCGACCTTCGCCGCACCGTAGTGCCGATCGTAAGCGGCATGCCAGGTCTCCACGAGAAGGTCGCGGACCTTCCCGAGATCCTTCTCGCCGGCCGTGCGGACGAAATACACGGAGCCTATTCCTCTTCGATGCCGAGCTTGGCCTTGACGAGGGCTTGTACCGCCTGCGGATTGGCCTTGCCACCGGTCGACTTCATCACCTGGCCGACGAACCAGCCGGCAAGCGTCGGCTTGGCCTTGACCTTGGCGACCTGATCCGGGTTGGCGGCGATGATCTCGTCGACAGCCTTTTCGATCGCGCCAGTGTCGGTGACCTGCTTCATGCCGCGGGCTTCGACGATCTCGGCGGGATCACCGCCCTCGTTGAGCACGATTTCGAACAGATCCTTGGCGATCTTGCCCGAAATGGTCTCAGCCTTGATGAGGTCGATGATGGCGCCGAGCTGGGCGGGCGAAATCGGAGTCTCCTCAATGGTTTTGCCGGTTTTGTTCAAGGCACCCAAGAGGTCGTTGATCACCCAGTTTGCGGCGATCTTGCCGTCACGACCGGCCGCCACCGTTTCGAAATAATCGGCAATCGCCTTTTCCGAGACAAGCACGGAGGCGTCGTAGACGGATAGGCCGAGCTCGCGCACGAAACGCTCCTTCTTGTCGTCGGGCAATTCCGTCAGATCGGCTTTCAAGGCATCAATAAATGCGTCGTCGAATTCGAGCGGCAGCAGGTCCGGATCGGGGAAGTAGCGGTAATCATGCGCATCTTCCTTCGAGCGCATGGAGCGGGTTTCACCCTTGTTCGGATCGAATAGGCGCGTTTCCTGCTCGATCGCGCCACCGTCCTCCAGGATCTCAATCTGGCGGCGGGCTTCGTATTCGATCGCCTGGCCGATGAAACGGATCGAATTGACATTCTTGATTTCGCAGCGTGTGCCGAACTCACCACCCGGGCGGCGGACCGAGACGTTGACGTCGGCGCGCATGGAGCCCTCGTCCATGTTCCCGTCGCACGTGCCGAGATAACGCACGATCGAACGCAGCTTGGTCATATAGGCCTTGGCTTCGTCCGACGAACGCATGTCCGGCTTGGAGACGATTTCCATCAGCGCCACGCCGGAACGGTTGAGGTCGACATAGGACATGGTAGCGTGCTGGTCGTGCATCGACTTGCCGGCGTCCTGCTCCAGGTGCAGGCGCTCGATGCCGATTTCGATGTCCTCGAACTGGCCCTGGCGATCCGGGCCGAGCGAGATGACGATCTTGCCTTCGCCGACGATCGGATCCTTGTACTGCGAGATCTGATAGCCCTGCGGCAGGTCGGGATAGAAATAGTTCTTGCGGTCGAAGACTGAGCGCTTGTTGATCTGAGCCTTCAGACCAAGGCCGGTGCGAACCGCCTGCTTGACGCATTCCTCATTGATGACGGGCAGCATGCCGGGCATGGCGGCGTCGACCAGCGAGACGTTGGAATTCTGCGGCTTGCCGAACTCTGTCGAAGCGCCGGAAAAGAGCTTGGATTTGCTCAGCACCTGGGCATGGACTTCCATCCCGACAACAACTTCCCAATCGCCGGTGGCACCGGGGATGAAGCGCTTCGGATCTGGCGTACGGACGTCGACAATGGTCATGAGAGGCTCTTGAAATGCTGTTCTTCTGAACTTTGTGAGGTAGAGCAATTGGCGGTGCGGCGCAAGACTTTCAGCGCTGCGCAGCCGCTATATGGCGGAGCCATAGGTTCCGTCGCCGCCCTCGAGCAGCGGTTTCGAAAGGCCGACCGTCGGCACGTCGCGATCGAGCTTCGGAGAATAGTCGACGGAGAGCCAATGAATGGCATAGCCATGCGCCTTGAAGAATTCGATCGCGTCGGTGTTGCCGGCGTGGGTCTGCACCGCGATCTTCTCTAGCCCCTGCTCCAGAACATCCTTTTCGATCTGCGCCAGGAGTGCCGAACCAAGTCCCTGCCGCAGATGATCGGGATCGATCCAGAAATCGGAGATATTCTCGTCCAACGCTTCGCGAGCCGCCCAGCCGGCAGCCAGCCCGTTCAGCTCCACGACCGTGATCGTCAGCCAGGCCCGGTGCGTGAAATTCGAGAAGGCCTCGCTTGCATTATCCAACAGCGCATCCGTGCCGCCGATCGATCCCATGGCGGCCTGCCAGGAACGCAGACCGATATTGGCCAATATCTCGGCCTCTCCTTCGTGCGCATTGCGAATATGGATCATCGGGCCCCCGCCGTTTTCAGCAGTAAAACACCGGAAAAGGGCTTTTTCCAGCCGCTACGTGGAAGCCGGTGCAGGATAGCGGCCTATGTTCAACAAGGGTGAAACTTGACGGCGGATACAACCTGTTTTAGATATGCGGCATCAATGGAGTCTTGATGTCCACCTTTTCTCAGACCCGGTAAAGGCCTCGCCCGCAAGTCTTTCTTGCGCGCTGGGCCCGAAACGAAGCCCCGGCTTCCCTAAGGGAATGTCGGATCGTTTTGTTGCGCCTTACGGCGCTTTCCGGATCTTGAAAACCATGGATATTTCCCGCGCCGAACAGCGCATCCTGCATCTGCTCGCCCAAGGCGGCCGCATTGAAATCAACCGCTCCGAAAACAAAAAGATCGAGACAGTCCGTTGCTTCACACGCGACGGTTGGCTCTATCCCGGTTTCGGCCTCGATCTCTTCCGCAAACTCAAACGCCTGAGAGCCATCAAATCCTCCGGCGGTCATCCCTATCGGATTACCGAACAGGGATTGCGGCTGGTGAGGGCGCAATTGGATAATAGATAAATAGGAACGGCGCTCAAAAAAGCGCCGTCCAATCCCTTCGGAAGGTCCGCGATCTCAGTAAAAAAGTGGTAAGTCGCTATCCTTTAGCGGGCGCCGTTTGCGCTTTACGAGATTTTCGGCCTCAATATGATCCAGCGCCTCCCTAACAACTTTTAGGTGAGCTGCGATCTTATCGTCCTCCCACACCTCGACATTCGCAAGTGTAAAAGTCTGCGTCACACGTCCCTGACCTTCAATACGCTCCGCTACATCGACTATCTCGATATCGGTCTTTTCACCGTAAAATTCGGTATCTAACAGAAATTTCTTGATAATCGAGGCATAACAAGATGCCTGTTCAATAGTGAACAGCGCCGTCTTTCGCGGCTGGAGATAGTAAAGCTTGACTATCCCATTTTCAGTGAAAAGAAATGGTGCCCTGTAAGATGCATCTCGCTCTCCACCATAGTGAAATCGACGAGAATGCAAATCAAAAACATTGGTTTTCCGGCCAAAAGCCTCCGGAGCAGCCAGCTTAACAACATCTATATTATATTTTTGACCGACTTTCTCGGCCATCGATGGAGCGACCCGGACCAAATCGTTCAAATTGTGAAGGCCCTTGTAAGCGACTTTTATTCGCTTGGTTGCGTCAATGTAATTGAAGCCTCCGGCAGAACCGTTCAACTCAGCAATGATATGAGCAATCGCAGATTCTATACTAAGAACGGGCACGCGGACTATTTCGGGAACTGAAAGGGAAAGGCGCAAATTTTCCTCCTAGTTAGTTAGGTACTTCGCCTCCGCTTCCTCCCTACGAAGAATCCATAATCTAATTGATTCGTCGGGGATTAACATACCCGGAACAACCCCTTCCCCGGCTTTTTCCCATATTTTTTCCCAAGGCCCACCTTTTTCGTGAGTTAGGCTGACAAGCTGATACGGATGAAAGCTATAGTAATAATCAAAGAGATTCGTCAAAAATGCTATCTTATCCGCAGTAAAATCTGCATGCGCATCTATCATCTCTCCGCTCAAGACATCAATTTTCTTAAGCTTTTCAATAACGCTACTACTCTTGAAACGCTTCAGTTGATCGTAAATAACGCGAATAACAGGTCCGTGTCGCCATGCTTCAAAGCGCTGGCCGAGCAAGGGTTCATTATATTTCCCAAGGTGCCATGCATGTGCGAAAAAAAGTATCTTCTGCAATTGAAGATGGCTTATTTCTTTCTCGCGCGACCAAGCAATCTCTAGGAAAAAATTGGCGACTGATCGCGCGTCCTCGGGCATTTCACCACCACTTCGCCGGCGTGAACTTGCCGGCCGCCTGTTCGATGACGTGCGCGGTCTTGAACAGTGTTTCTTCGTCGAACGGCTTGCCGATGAGCTGCAGGCCGAGCGGCAGGCCCTTCGGGTCGAGGCCGGCGGGAACGGCGATGCCGGGAAGGCCTGCCATGTTGACCGTCACCGTGAAGATGTCGTTGAGGTACATCTTGACCGGATCGGAAGCGAGGTTCTCGTCGGCGACGCCGAAGGCCGAGGATGGCGTTGCGGGCGTAAGGATGGCATCGACGCCGGCATTGAAGACGAGTTCGAAATCGCGCTTGATCAGCGTGCGAACCTTCTGGGCGCGCAGGTAATAAGCGTCGTAATAGCCGGCGGACAGCACATAGGTGCCGATCATGATGCGGCGCTTGACTTCCTGGCCGAAGCCAGCAGCGCGCGTCTTTTCGTACATGTCGACGATATCCTTGCCGTCGACGCGCAGGCCGTAGCGCACGCCGTCGTAACGCGCGAGGTTCGAAGAGGCTTCGGCGGGCGCGACGATGTAATAGGCGGGCAGCGCGTATTTCGTGTGCGGCAGCGAGATGTTGACAATCTCGGCGCCCGCGTCCTTCAGCCAGGCGATGCCCTGCTGCCAAAGGGTCTCGATTTCTTCCGGCATGCCGTCGACGCGGTATTCGTTCGGAATACCGATCTTCATGCCCTTGAGAGACTGGCCGAGCGAGGCTTCGTAATCCGGCACTGGCAGATCGACGGAGGTCGTGTCCTTAGGATCGACGCTCGCCATCGACTTCAGCAGGATCGCCGCGTCGCGGACATCGCGGGCGATCGGGCCGGCCTGGTCGAGCGACGACGCGAAGGCGACGACGCCCCAGCGCGAGCAGCGGCCGTAGGTCGGCTTGATGCCGACCGTGCCGGTAAAGGCCGCAGGCTGGCGGATGGAACCACCGGTGTCGGTGGCGGTGGCGCCGGCGCAGAGATGCGCCGCGACGGCAGCGGCCGAACCGCCCGAGGACCCGCCGGGAACGAGCTGCTGGTTCGAACCGGCGGCGCGCCATGGGTTGATCACCGGACCGTAATAGGAGGTCTCGTTGGAGGAGCCCATGGCGAACTCATCCATGTTGAGCTTGCCCAGTATGACGGCGCCGTCATTCCAGAGGTTCTGGGTGACGGTCGACTCGTAATGCGGTTCGAAACCATCCAGGATATGGCTGCAGGCCTGGGTATGAATGCCTTCGGTTCCGAACAGGTCCTTGATCCCGAGCGGAATGCCCTCCAGCGCGCCGGCCTTGCCTTCTGCAAGGCGGATGTCCGACACCTTGGCCATTTCAAGCGCCTTTTGCGGCGTCACCTTCACATAGGCATTGAGCTGATCATTGGCCGCCTCGATCGCCGAAAGATAGGCCTCGGTCAGTTCGGTTGCGGTGATGTCCTTGGCGCGCAGCTTGTCGCGAGCTTCGGCGATGGTCAGGCTGGTCAGTTCACTCATCTTGTTTCGCTTCAGGTCCAATGAGAGCAATGGGTCGGAACAGGCTTGTGCGGCCGTTATTCGACAACTTTGGGCACCAGGAAGAAATTCTGGTCGGTATTCGGCGCATTGGCCACGATGTCGGAGGCCTTGCTGCCGTCGGTGACCTCATCCGTCCGTTTCTTCATCGCCATCGGCGTGACGGAGGTCATGGCCTCGACACCATCGACATTCACTTCGGAAAGCTGCTCGACGAAGCCTAAGATGCCATTCAGTTCGCCCATCATCCTCTGCGCTTCGTCCTCATTGACGGCGATACGCGCAAGATGGGCGACGCGTTTGACGGTGGCGAGATCGACGGACATGGCATTCTCCGGATAGTTGAATGATCCACAAACAGTGGATTTTCATCACGCTATAAAGGCCATGTCCGCTATACGCAACGTACTTTTGTTAGGCCGAGATGCTCTCGCCGGGCTTCGGTGCCGAGACTGCCGTCTTCGAGCCCTCGAGGCCAGTAATGAACTTTTCCGGGGTCTGGTCGATGATCGGGAAGGTGCCGTAGTGGCAGGGGATGGCCGTCTTGAAGTTGAAGAAGCGCTGGCAGGCGAGCGCGGCAACGGCGCCACCCATGGTGAAGCGATCGCCGATCGGCACAATGCCGATATCAGGCTGATGCAATTCGTTGATCAGGCCCATGTCAGAGAAGATGTCCGTATCGCCCATGTGAAACAGCGTCGGCTCATCATCGAAATGCAGCATCAGACCGTTTGCGTTGCCGAGAGAATGCGAAACACCGTCCTCGGTGAGTTGGGCAGAGGAGTGCAGCGCATTCGTGAAGGTGGCCGAAAAGCTGCCGAGGCCGATAGTGCCGCCAGTGTTGCCCATTTCGAGCTTCTCGATGCCCTTGCTGCCGAGCCAGGCTGCGAGATCGGCGTTGGCGAGAACGACCGCGCCGGTATCCTTGGCGATCTGAACCGTGTCCCCGACGTGGTCGCCATGGCCATGGGTCAAGAGAATATGGGTGATGCCGGCGGCGACGTCCTTGATGTTGAGGCCAGCGGCGGCAAAGGAGGAATTGTAGGTCAGGAAAGGATCGATAAGGATTTTGGCCTTGGCCGTTTCGATACGGAAAGCGGCATGGCCGAGCCAAGTGATCTTCATGGATTTTCTCCTTAATACTTGATTTCTAATGCAAGACTGGTGTCTTAGGACATATCCGAAACCGCCACAAAGAAAAGCGGTCGGAACTTCAATTTGTTTTGACGGGGACGAGCGCTGATGACGACGCTGACTATCGAAGACCTCGCCGTTATGCTCCTGCCCGGCCAGCCAATCGCCGGGCTCGATCTCGGCACCAAGACGATCGGGCTCGCCATGTCCGATCTTGGCCGGCGGTTTGCCACGCCGCGCCCGGTGATCAAGCGCGTGAAGTTCACCCAAGATGCGCAGGTGCTGCTTTCCTTCGCCGAAAAGGAAAAGATCGCGGCCTTCGTCATCGGCCTGCCGATGAACATGGATGGTTCGGCGGGGCCACGCGTGCAGGCAACGCGCGCCTTCGTGCGCAGCATGGCCGACAAGACTACCCTGCCCTTTGTTTTCTGGGATGAACGGCTCTCAACGGTCGCCGCCGAACGGGCACTGCTGGAGATGGACGTGTCACGCGCCAAACGTGCCGAGCGCATCGACTCGGCCGCCGCAAGCTTCATTCTTCAGGGAGCTTTGGACAGGCTTTCAGCACTCGGCAGGCCGGTTTTTCCCGATCTCGAGACTTGACGGCGGTTCCACCATTCGAGAATCACTGTGCGCTTGCGAAAGCCGCAGATGGCGAAGACCAGCAGGCTGTCGAAAGCGATGGCGCGGGCAACCAGCGGCGGAATGCTTTCGGGCGGGATACCGAGGATCTTCCCGTAGATCTCGAAGACGAGATCGTGCATCTGCCGCGTCAACATGAAGACGCCGAAACTCATGTCGTAGTAGGATAGGTAGTACCAAGCCCCGAGAAAGGAGACGGGCGCGGCCCAGAATATCAGCAACCACTTCATGCGGTTCCCCTTCGACGCTGGTACGCCGTCGCTTCAGTCGAAAGGACCAGCCAATTCGACAATGCCATGGCGCTCAGCACCAGAGCCGGTACCGTTATATCTAGTGCCAGCACGGCGAAGAACATTATCGCCGCGACAAGAAGCACTATTTTTCCGGGTCTGGACGCCATGGCTGCACGCTTAGTGGTTAACAATCGGTCCATATAGAGTGGCCAGTTAACCGTTGCTGCGCAATGTAAACCAATTGTTAAGGTTAACGGCCAAGCGGGACTGTGGATATCTCCTGCATGGCCACGATGTCAGCCGTAGACGCCGCGCACGATCCGCTTCAGCGCAGTAGCGGCCTTCTCCCAGTCCTTCGCCGTTTTGAGGGCAAGACCGGCGCATTGGCCGCTGACGCCTGCCGAAAGAACGAGATGCTGGATGGCAGCAAAGATCATGGCGTTTACGGCGACCGCATCGATTCCTTTCGGCGGCGTCAGCGAGCCACGCATGCGCTCGATCCAACCGGCGAGCGCCTTCGAACGGGCTTCCGAAAGCCGGCGCACCTGCTCGGTATTCTCGGACACCTCCCAGGCGACGATGCGGCGCATCAGCGGGTCGGCGCGCAATGCATCGAGGAAAAGCAGGGCCAGCCGTTCCATCAGATCGCCATAGGTCAGCAGGAACATGCCGCCGGTATCGTCGGGGATGCGATCCTGCACCCAGCTTCCAAGATCGGCGCCGATCGCCTCCACAAGGCCGTCAAGACCGCCATAGTAGCGGTAGATCAGTTGCTTGTCGCAGCCGGCGCCGCGGGCGACGGCATTGATGCCGAAATTCTGGAATCCCTCTTCCGCCAAGAGCCGTTTCGCGGCATCGAGGATCGCCTGCTCTGTGGCGGCGCGATTGCGTACCCGCTTCTCCGGCTCGGCCGGTATTTCGATCGTTTTTCTCAGAACGACGTCTGCGCTCGGCATCATCTCGGCCCCTACCTGTCACCAGCCGGTGAATAGCAAGCCACATACAAGGGAACAACGAGGTGCCGAGCGTCTATACATTTAAAACTGCGGAATCCACAGATTAGAGAGATTGGCCGAACCAGACGGTATTTCCGGATGCCAGCCCGGCTGGCAATTCCAGCCGGGAAAAACCGCGCGATGCCCAGAAGCGTATCCCACTGTGGTTGCCGGCATTTGCCCCTAAGTGGACGCCTTTGACACCGTGGGCGCGGGCATTCGAGAGCCACCTATCGAGAAGGGCGCTGCCGATACCCTGACCCTGGGTACGCGGCAGAAGATTCATGTGAATATGTGCTGGGAACGGATCCGTGAGAGCGGTAGGCGTTCGCTTCGGATGGTGGATCGTAAAGCTTCTCTGCTGATCCGCATCCCAGGCCGAACTATCGTCGGATGGTTCCGCATAGCGTTTGCGCAGCTCCGGCCACCACTCACGCTCCAATCTTTCCTCGAAAGCAGCCGTGTCGAAAACACCGGCGATATAGCCGCAGACGCCTTCCTCATCTTCAGCGACAAAGACGGTCGTCGGGCTGAGCACCGCATAGGGCACCGAGTAAATATGCCCAATCATCCGCCCATCACGATGGAGCGCCGTGGCGTCCTTGCCGGCATCGCCGGTGACCAGCGAGATGACATAGAGCTGATCGATGTCATCGGATTGGACGGAGCGGATGTTGATCATAGAGGCCTCAATAACTGCTTTTCGCGTTGCATCTTAGGGATCGATGTGTATAATTTTTTATTCGTATACACACGAGATTGCAAATGCGAACGAATATAGAAATTGACGACGAACTGATCGCAGAAGCAATGGCTGCAACAGGACAATCGACCAAGAGAGCCACCGTTGAGGAAGCTTTACGGAGTGTCGTTCGTTGGCATCGTCAAAGACGAGCGCTCGAAGAGCTCGCAGGGCTCGGCTGGGAAGGCAACCTAGAAGAGATGCGCAGAGATCGACAACAGTGATCGTCGTCGATAGCTCTGTTTGGATTTCTCTTTTGCGCGATGCGGAGACAGAGGCCGTGCGTCGCCTCCGAAATATGATGGGGGCAGGACCTCCCGATATTTTAGTCGGAGACCTCATACTTCTCGAAGTTCTTCAGGGTGCCCGCGGTGACCGGCACGCGGCTTTGATCGAAAGAAATCTTCGCCAATTTATCGTTCGACCGATGCTGAATGATGCGCTAGCAGTCAAGGCCGCACGCAACTATCGTTTTCTGCGAGAGCGTGGAATTACCATACGAAAAACCATAGACGTCATTATCGGTACGTTCTGCATCGAGGAGGGCCACGTACTTCTTCACGATGATCGCGATTTCGATCCAATGGCCGAGCATCTCGGTTTACAGGCGGCTCCATAAATCCGAGCCGAAGCAATTCAAGTCGCCGGCGGATAGAGCAGATCCACAATGTAGTTCGCATCGAACCGGGCATCCAGCATCCCGTAGGTGGCGCGCCAGCCGCCCGCCAGGCGGGTCTCGATGAAGGCATCGGCAATCTTGCCTGCGCCTAAACGATAGAGTTCGGCGGCGCCGGCGGCGAGTGCCATCTGCTCTATCAGCAGGCGGGCCGCCCCCTCGTCCTGTTCACAAAGCGCCATGGCGGCGCGCAGAACATCGATGGTCTTCTTGCCGGCCGGGCCGAGATCGCGGGCAAGGCCGGCGAAGACGGTTTCGAAAAGGTCCCTGCCCCGGTTCAGAACGCGCAGAACGTCGAGCGCCATGACATTGCCGGAGCCTTCCCATATGGCATTGACCGGCGCCTCGCGGTAATGCCGGGCGATCGGGCGCTCCTCGATATAGCCGCTACCGCCGATGCATTCCATCGCCTCGTAGATCAGCGCGGGCGCGATCTTGCAGCACCAATATTTGGCGACCGGCGTCATGACGCGGGCATAGGCGGCATCTTCGCTGCTGCTGCTTGCCTTGTCGAAAGCCTCCGCCAAACGGAAGGCGAGTGCGGTCGCGGCAGCGACATCGAGCGCCATGTCGGCAAGCACGCGCGTCATGATCGGCTGATTGACCAGCATCTTGCCGAAGACGCTTCGGCCGCGCGCATGGTGCACGGCTTCGGCGAGCGAAGCCCGCATGATGCCGGCGGACGCCAGCGCACAATCGAGGCGCGTCAGTGTCACCATATCGAGAATGGTGCGAATGCCGCCGTCGGGCGCGCCGAGCAGGAAGCCGAAGGTGTCGCTGAATTCCACTTCGGAGGATGCGTTCGAGCGATTGCCGAGTTTGTCCTTCAGCCGCTGGAATTGCAGGCCGTTAGCCGAACCGTCTTCAAGGAGCCGCGGCACCAGGAAACAGCCCATCCCATCCTTGGTCTGCGCCAGCATGATGAAGGCATCGCTCATCGGCGCCGACATGAACCATTTATGGCCCGAGAGCCGATAGATGCCATCGCTGACCTTGTCGGCGGTCGTCTTGTTGGCGCGCACATCCGTGCCGCCCTGCTTCTCCGTCATGCCCATGCCGATGGTGACGGCGCTCTTCTGCATGGCCGGTTTGTTGGACGAATCATATTTGCGCGAGAGAATCCTCGGCGCCCAGTCCTTCTGCACCGCCGGAGACGCCATCATTGCCGCGACCGAAGCGCTGGTCATGGTCAGCGGGCAGAGATGGCCGCATTCCAATTGTGCCGTCAGATAGAAGCGCGCGGCACGGACCTTGTGCGACTGGCCTTTGGCTTCCGGATCGGCCTGCGGATCCCAGATCGAGGAATGCAGACCCGACGACATGGAGCGGCGCATCAGCGCATGCCAGGCCGGATGAAATTCGACGACATCCAGACGTTCGCCGCGCGGGCCGTGAGTGCGCAGTTGCGGCGCCCCCTGGTTCGCCATGCGCGCCAGTTCCTGCGCCTCGTGCGAGGTGACGTAACGGCCCATCTGCTCCAGATCTTCACGCGTCGAGCGCGGCAGGCCAGACGTCAAATCGACGATCAGCGGATCGGAACGATAGGCGTTGATGCCGGACCAGAGGCTCGGCTGGTTCAGTTCGGCAAATGTGTCGTCAGTCCGGGTCGGTTGGGTCATGGATCGCTTGTAGAGCAAGAGGGTTGCAAAAGGAAACTGGAAGTTTCTTCTCCCAACAGCATACGTGCTGTAGCCGGATTCGGGCGAAATTGCATGGGGAACAAACGCGCGTGACGAAAGCCGCGCTTGCCCCTGAGGCACTCCCTCTTTATAGACCCCCTGACGAAATCCGGAGGGCACGTCATGGTCTTCTTCCCCCACCGCCACCTCATCGGCATCAAGGGCCTCACCGAACAAGATATCACCTATCTTCTCGACAAGGCCGACGAGGCGGTGAAGATCAGCCGGCAACGCGAAAAGAAGACGTCGACGCTTCGCGGATTGACGCAGATCAACCTCTTTTTCGAGGCCTCGACCCGCACACAAGCCTCCTTCGAACTGGCCGGCAAGCGGCTCGGTGCTGACGTCATGAACATGTCGGTCGGCAATTCCTCCGTAAAAAAGGGCGAAACGCTGATCGACACGGCGATGACGCTGAATGCCATGCGCCCCGATGTCCTCGTTATTCGCCATTCCAGCGCGGGTGCCGCCTCGCTGCTGGCGCAGAAGGTCTCCTGCTCCGTCGTAAATGCCGGCGACGGCCAGCACGAGCATCCGACACAGGCCCTTCTCGACGCCCTGACCATTCGTCGCGCCAAGGGTAAGCTTTCGCGCATCATCGTGGCGATCTGCGGCGACGTGCTGCATTCGCGCGTCGCACGTTCCAACATCCTGCTGCTGAATGCCATGGGCGCCCGGGTCCGGGTCATTGCGCCCGCCACGCTGCTGCCGGCCGGGATCGCCGACATGGGAGTCGAGGTCTTCCATTCGATGAAGGAAGGGCTGAAGGACGCCGACGTGGTGATGATGCTGCGGCTGCAGCGCGAGCGCATGTCCGGCGCCTTCGTGCCGTCGGTGCGCGAATACTATCATTTTTACGGGCTCGATGCCGAGACGCTAAAGGCGGCCAAGGAGGATGCGTTGGTCATGCATCCAGGTCCGATGAACCGCGGCGTCGAGATTGCCTCCGAGGTGGCCGACGGCCCGCAAAGCGTCATCGCCGAGCAGGTGGAAATGGGTGTCGCGGTGCGCATGGCGGTCATGGAGGCACTGCTGATCTCTCAAAACCAGGGGCCGCGCACCGAGGGAGCTGGCGCATGAGCAACTCGATCGTCCTCCAGAACGTCCGTATCATCGATCCCTCGCGCAATCTCGATGAGGTCGGCACCATCATCGTCGAAAACGGCATCATCGCCGCCGCCGGCAAGGATGTACCCGGGCGTGCTGTGCCGAAGGGGGTTGAAGTGCGTGATTGTACCGGCCTCGTCGCAGTACCGGGCCTCGTTGACGCCCGTGTCCACATTGGTGAGCCGGGCGGCGAGCATCGCGAGACCATCGCATCCGCCAGCCGCGCGGCAGCGGCCGGCGGCGTCACCTCCTTCATCATGATGCCGGATACCGATCCCGCCATCGACGACATCGCCCTGGTCGAATTCGTCAAGAAAACGGCCCGCGACACGGCCGTCGTCAATGTTTATCCGGCAGCGGCAATCACGAAAGGACTCGCCGGCGAGGAGATGACGGAAATCGGTCTCCTCAAGGAAGCCGGCGCCGTCGTCTTCACCGATGCGCATTCCGGCGTCTACGACACGCAAGTCCTGCGCCGCATCATGACCTATGCGCGCGAATTCGGCGCTGTTGTCTCCTGCGAAACCCGCGACAAATATCTCGGCGCCAACGGCGTCATGCATGAGGGATTGCTTGCAAGCTGGCTCGGGCTATCCGGTATTCCGAGGGAAACCGAGCTCATCCCGCTCGAGCGCGATCTCAGGATCGCGGCGCTGACCCGCAGCCACTATCACGCGGCGTTGATCTCCGTGCCCGAATCGGCAGAAGCTATCCGTCTCGCCCGCTCGCGTGGTGCAAAGGTCACCTGCGGCATCTCGATCAACAATCTCGCGCTCAACGAAAACGACATCGGCGAATACCGCACCTTCTTCAAGCTCTATCCGCCGCTGCGCTCCGAGGATGACCGCACGGCTATGATCGAGGCGCTTGCGGACGGCACGATCGACATCATCGTCTCGGCGCATGACCCGCAGGATGTGGATACCAAGCGCCTGCCTTTCGGCGAGGCCGAGGACGGCGCGGTCGGTCTGGAGACGCTGCTTGCCGCCGCACTTCGCCTGCATCACAGCGGTGAGGTAAGCCTGATGCGACTGATCGATGCCCTGTCCACGCGGCCGGCGCAGATCTTCGGACTTGATGCCGGGACGCTGAAGCCGGGGGCGAAGGCGGATATCGCATTGATCGATCTCGACGAGCCTTGGCTTGTCGCCAAAGACATGCTTCTGTCGCGCTCGAAGAATACACCGTTCGAAGATGCGCGAATGACCGGCAGGGCGGTCGCGACCTATGTCGCCGGCAAGCTGGTTCATAGTCTCTAGGCAAAGCTCGGGCTTATGGGGAATAAAAAGTGATGGCGGATTTCTGGACATGGCAGCTCACGCTGCCGACGGCGCTGGCAGCTATTGTCATCGGCTATCTGCTCGGGTCCATCCCCTTCGGCCTGGTTCTGACGCGGATGGCCGGCCTCGGCGATGTCCGCAAGATCGGCTCCGGCAATATCGGCGCAACCAATGTGCTGCGGACCGGCAACAAGCCGCTGGCGGCGGGAACGCTGCTTCTCGACGCCATCAAGGGCACGATCGCCGTGTTGATCGTCTCGCATTTCTTCGGTGAGGATGCGGGCGTGCTCGCCGGCTTTGCCGCTTTCATCGGCCACATCTTTCCGGTCTGGATCGGCTTCAAGGGTGGCAAGGGCGTAGCGACCTATCTTGGTATTCTCCTGGGTCTCGCGCCGTTGATGGCGCTGATCTTCTCCATCGTCTGGCTGGCGATCGCCTTTACGACCCGCTACTCCTCGCTCTCCGCGTTGGTTGCAACCCTTGTCATTCCGGTTGCACTATGGATATTAGGCGCCGATAAGATCGCCGCGGCCATGGCGTTGATGACCATCATCTCCTGGTACAAGCACAGAGCCAATATCGGCCGGCTGACCGCCGGCACGGAAACCAAGATCGGAGCGAAGGGGTAATGGGAAGAGGCAGCGCAGGGCGAACCGGAATTGCGCTGACCGAAAAACAAAGGATCGCCTGGCTCCGCCTGATCCGCTCCGACAATGTCGGTCCCTCCACCTTCCGCGACCTCATCCGCCACTACGGCTCAGCCGAAGCCGCACTCGCAGCACTGCCGGAACTTTCGCAGCGCGGCGGGTCGACGCGGGCGATCCGCATCGCCAGCGAGCAGGATGCCCTTCGTGAACTGGAAGCCGCGCATCGTTTCGGCGCACGCTTCGTCGGCATCGGCGAACCCGACTATCCGCAGGCGCTGAGGGAAATCGACGGCGCGCCGCCGCTTCTCGCTGTCAAAGGCAATCTGCCGACGGCAACCCGACCGGCGATCGGCCTCGTCGGCTCGCGCAACGCCTCGATCAGCGGCGCCAAATTCACCGCGATGATTGCCCGCGCTTGCGGACAAGCCGGTTATGCCGTCGTCTCCGGCCTTGCCCGTGGCATCGATACGGCAGCTCACCGGGCCAGTCTGGAAACGGGAACGATCGCTGCCGTGGCCGGAGGGCTTGACCAGCCCTACCCGCCCGAAAATGTCGGGCTTCTGCATGAAATATGGGACGGCAACGGCCTTGCCGTCAGCGAAATGCCATTCGGCTGGGAGCCGCGCGCACGCGATTTTCCGCGTCGCAACCGGCTGATATCAGGCATCTCGCTGGGTGTCGTGGTCGTCGAGGCGGCAACGCGCTCCGGCTCGCTGATCACCGCGCGGCTCGCGGGCGAATTTGGCCGGCTGGTGTTTGCCGTCCCCGGTTCGCCGCTCGATCCGCGCTGCGAGGGCACCAATGGCTTGCTGAAGGATGGCGCGATGATCGTGACCAGTCCGGAGGACATCATCGAGGCGCTGAGGCCGCTGGCCGAGCCCGATCTTTTCCGCCCGCAGCTTGCCGAGGCGCCCGCTGAAAAGAACGATAAACCCATATCATTGCCACCGGATGATACCGACCGTTGGCAGATCGTCGATGCACTCGGACCTACGCCGGTGGAGATCGATGATATCATCCGGCATACCGGCCTATCGGTATCATCGGTCCATTCCGTGCTGCTGGAACTCGATATGGCTGGCCGGCTGCATCGACATCCCGGCGGACTGGTGTCGATCTCTATGCTGGATTGAAAGTGTCGCCGGCCGTCCCGATATGATGACCGTACTCGCCGGGAGCGTCGGGAGGCGCTTAATCAGGATTGTAGCATAGATGCCATCTTGCAAGGATTGCATCGCCGCGCCGATCGCAAAAATCGATATCGCCTCTTGACCACGACGAATTCCCTGTCCATGTCGGAAGGCCGGGGAAACGAAAATACCCCGTCTCTCCCGCGCCTTTTTCCGGCGCGACCTCGCATTCAGAGATTTATGATGAACGTTGTAGTGGTGGAATCGCCTGCCAAGGCCAAGACAATCAACAAATATCTGGGACCCGGATATAAGGTTCTTGCCTCCTTCGGCCATGTGCGCGACCTGCCTGCCAAGGACGGCTCTGTCCTGCCCGATCAAGACTTCGAGATGCTCTGGGAAGTCGATGGCGCTTCGCAAAAGCGCATCAAGGACATTGCCGACGCCGTGAAATCCTCCGATGGCCTGATTCTCGCGACCGACCCGGATCGCGAAGGCGAAGCGATTTCCTGGCACGTGCTCGACCTCTTGAACAAGAAGCGCGTTATCAATGGCAAGCCCGTAAAGCGCGTCGTCTTCAACGCCATCACCAAGAAGGCCGTGCTCGACGCGATGGCCGAGCCGCGCGATATCGACGTGCCGCTGGTCGACGCCTATCTTGCCCGCCGCGCCCTCGACTATCTCGTCGGCTTCAACCTGTCGCCGGTGCTCTGGCGGAAACTGCCGGGCGCCCGTTCGGCCGGCCGCGTGCAGTCGGTAGCGTTGCGCCTCGTCTGCGACCGCGAGTCGGAGATCGAACGTTTCATCTCCGAAGAATACTGGAACCTCTCCGCGATCCTGAAGACACCGCGCGGTGACGAATTTGAAGCGCGGCTCGTCGCCGCCAACGGCAAGCGCCTGCAACCGCGTTCGATCGGCAATGGCGAAGAAGCCGGCAAGCTGAAGGCGCTGCTGGAAGGCGCCACTTACGTCATCGACACGGTCGAAGCAAAGCCGGTCAAGCGCAATCCGAGCCCGCCTTTCACCACCTCCACCCTGCAGCAGGCCGCCTCCTCCAAACTCGGCTTCTCGGCCTCCCGCACGATGCAGATCGCGCAGAAGCTCTATGAAGGTGTCGATATCGGCGGCGAAACCGTTGGTCTCATCACTTATATGCGTACGGACGGCGTGCAGATGGCACCGGAAGCGATCGACGCGGCGCGGCGCTCCATCGCCGACCAGTTCGGCAATCGCTACCTGCCAGAAAAGGCACGTTTCTATTCGACCAAGGCGAAGAATGCCCAGGAGGCGCACGAGGCGATCCGCCCGACCGATTTCGATCGTTCGCCGGATCGCGTGCGCAAATTCCTCGATGCCGACCAAATCAGGCTCTACGACCTTATCTGGAAGCGCGGCATTGCCAGCCAGATGGCCTCGGCCGAGATCGAGCGGACCACCGTCGAAATCCTGGCTGATAATGCCGGCCAGAAGGCTGGTCTGCGTGCCGTCGGTTCGGTCATCCGCTTCGACGGCTTCATTGCCGCCTACACCGACCAGAAGGAAGATGGCGAGCAGAGCGACGATGCCGACGACGAGGATGGCCGCCTGCCGGAGATCAATGCGCGGGAGAACCTCGCCAAGCAGAAGATCAATTCGACCCAGCATTTCACCGAACCGCCGCCGCGCTATTCGGAAGCATCGCTGATCAAGAAGATGGAAGAACTCGGCATCGGCCGCCCATCGACCTATGCGGCGACGCTCGCGACGCTGCGCGACCGCGATTATGTGACGATCGACAAACGCAAGCTGGTGCCGCAGGCCAAGGGCCGGCTCGTCACCGCTTTCCTCGAAAGCTTCTTCACGAAATATGTCGAATACGACTTCACCGCCGATCTCGAGGAAAAGCTCGATCGCATCTCCGCCGGTGAGTTAAACTGGAAGGACGTGTTGCGCGACTTCTGGCGCGATTTCTTCGCCCAGATCGAGGATACGAAGGAGCTGCGCGTCACCAATGTACTCGACGCGCTGAACGAGGCGCTCGCACCGCTGGTCTTCCCCAAGCGCGAAGACGGCAGCGATCCGCGTATCTGCCAGGTCTGCGGCACGGGCAACCTGTCGCTAAAGCTCGGCAAATACGGCGCCTTCATCGGCTGCTCGAACTATCCGGAATGCAACTACACCCGCCAGCTTTCCTCGGAAGGCGGCACAGAGGCCGAAGCCAGCGGGCTAAACGAACCGAAGGCGCTCGGCACCGATCCGGTAACTGGCGAAGAGCTGACGCTGCGCTCCGGCCGCTTCGGACCCTATATCCAGCGCGGCGATGGCAAGGACGCCAAGCGCGCCTCGCTGCCGAGGGGCTGGAAACCCGAGGATATCGACTATGAAAAGGCCATGGCGCTGATTTCGCTTCCGCGCGATATCGGCAAGCATCCGGAAAGCGGCAAGATGATCTCGTCCGGCATCGGCCGCTACGGGCCGTTCCTGCTGCATGACGGCAGCTATGCCAATCTGGAGACAGTCGAGGATGTTTTCACCGTCGGCCTCAATCGCGCAGTGACCGTTCTCGCTGAAAAGCAGAGCAAGGCCGCCGGCGGTGGGGCCCGCGGCGGTACGCCAGCGGCGCTGAAGGATCTCGGGCAGCACCCAGACGGCGGTGCAATCACCGTTCGCGACGGCAAATATGGTCCCTATGTCAATTGGGGCAAGGTGAACGCCACGCTGCCGAAGGGGACTGACCCGCAGGCAATTACAGTCGAGGAAGCGCTGGCTCTGATCGCAGCAAAGGCCGGCAAGAGCGGCAGTGCGCCGAAGAAGGCGCCTGCTAAGGCGAAGACTGCGGCCGCAGGCGCGAAGGCGACGAAGACGACCGCCAAGCCAAAAGCTGCTACAAAGAAGTCTGCGACCAAGACGACAGCCAAAAAGAAGAGCGCAGAGTGAGCAGAGAACCGCGCGGCAGGATTTCATCGTCGGAGCGACGCCCCGGCAAGGCCGGGCGTGCGGCGAAAAACAGCGGCGCTCAGCAACCGATGATGGCGATCGTGCACGGTGTGCTGCCGCCGCGCGAAGTCCTCTTGCGTTTCATCGCCGATCACCCGCAGCAGGCTTCCAAGCGCGAGCTTGCCAAGGCTTTCGGATTGAAGGGCGAGAGCCGTGTCGAGCTCAAGAACCTCCTGCGCGAGCTTGAAGAAGAGGGCATGGTGCAGAAGAGCCGCAAGTCGCTCATCCGCCCCGGAGCGCTGCCACCGATCGCTGTCCTCGACATCACCACGCGCGACAAGGACGGCGAGCTGATAGGCCGGCCGACCGAATGGCCGGAGGAAAACGGGGTGGCGCCGGCCGTGATGATCAAGCAGTCCTCCTCCCCTGCCGGCCGCAACGGCAAGGGTAAGGCTCCGGTTGCGGGCATGGGCGACCGCATCCTCGCCAAGATTTTTCCGGCGGTCGATCGCGGCGGTCCGGCCTATAGCGCACGCATCATCAGGGTCATCGACAAGCGCCTGGCCGCGACCATGGGCGTCTTTCGCGAGACGCCGGGCGGCGGCGGACGGCTGATGCCGATCGAGCGACGCGGCGAGGAAATGGTCATCGATCCGGATTATACCGGCGATGCCAGGGACGGTGATCTGGTCGAAGTCGAAGTCGCCCGCCTCGGCCGTTTCGGCCTGCCGCGCGCCAAGGTGCTGTCGGTCGTCGGCTCCGTAGCTTCGGAAAAGGCGATTTCGATGATCGCCATCCATGCGCATGGAATCCCGCATGTCTTCCCGGCGGCGGCAATCGCCGAGGCGGACGCTGCCAAGCCCGCGACCATGTCGCATCGAGAAGACTGGCGCAGCCTGCCGCTGATCACCATCGATCCGGCCGACGCCAAGGACCATGACGATGCGGTCTACGCGGAGCTGGACCCCTCGCCGGACAACCCCGGCGGTGTCATCGTCACCGTCGCCATCGCCGATGTCTCCTGGTACGTCCGCCCCGGCTCGGCACTGGATCGCGAGGCGCTGAAGCGCGGCAATTCGGTCTATTTTCCGGATCGCGTCGTACCGATGCTCCCCGAACGCATCTCCAACGATCTCTGCTCTCTCAAGGAAGGCGTCGACCGCCCTGCCCTTGCCGTAGAGATGATCTTTTCCAAGGAAGGCCGTAAGGCGGGCCACACCTTCCATCGCATCATGATGAGGAGTGCCGCCAAGCTCTCCTATCAACAGGCGCAGGCAGCGATCGACGGCAAACCGGACGACAAGACCGGACCGATGCTCGAGCCCATCCTGAAGCCGCTTTGGCATGCCTATGAGGTGATGAAGCGCGGCCGCGACCGGCGCCAGCCGCTCGAGCTCGACATGCCCGAGCGCAAGATCCTGCTGAAGCCGGATGGCACGGTCGACCGGGTCTTCGTGCCGCCGCGTCTCGACGCCCACAAGCTCATCGAAGAAATGATGATCCAGGCGAATGTCGCCGCCGCCGAAACGCTGGAAAAGAAGCGGCAGGTGCTGATCTATCGCATCCATGACGGCCCGACGCTTGCCAAGCAGGAAGTGCTGCGCGAATTTCTGGCAACACTCGGCATCTCGCTCGTCAAGGGCGGCAATGTCCGCGCCAACAGCTTCAACGGCATCCTGGCGAAGGCCGAAGGCACGGCACATCAGACCATGGTCAACGAGATGGTGCTGCGCTCGCAGAGCCAGGCGATCTACAGCCCCGACAATATCGGGCATTTCGGCCTGAACCTGATGAAATACGCGCATTTCACCTCGCCGATCCGCCGCTATGCGGATTTGATCGTGCATCGCGCCCTCGTCGGCTCGCTCAGCTTCGGCGAAGGCGGCATCACGCCGGATGAGGAAGCAACGCTCGACGATATCGCCGCCGAAATTTCCACTTTCGAGCGCCGTGCCATGGCCGCCGAACGCGAGACGGTCGACCGGCTGATCGCCCATCATCTTGCCGGGCGCATCGGCGACGAATTCGAAGCCCGCGTCGGCGGTGTCACCAAGTCGGGACTTTTTGTCACCCTGCCCGACTATGGCGCCGACGGCTTCATCCCTATATCTACGCTCGGTTCCGACTATTTCATCTATGACGAGGCCCATCAGGCGCTGACAGGTGAAAAGACGGGGCTCGGCTTTCGCCTCGGCGACAGCGTGACGGTGCGTCTTGCGGAAGCGATCCCGCTGGCCGGTGCCCTGCGCTTCGAAATGCTGAGCGACGGCCGCGCCATGCCCACGGCGGTGCGTTCCTTCCACAAGGCGACGCGACGCAACAAGCTTCCGGCGCGCAAAGCGCCGGGAACAAGACCGCCGCGCGGGCGCCGATAAAACGACGGCTGCCGGCTGGAAGGAAAGTACCATGACGAGCAGCCCGTCCGACCCGATCATCCGTTTTGGCGGCCCCGACGAGGCTGAACGTCCGCTCGGACGCTCGATTGCCCGCGGTGTGCTGAACCGCTGTCCGCGCTGCGGCACGGGAAAGCTCTTCAAGGCTTTCTTGAAGCCAGTCGACTGTTGTGCCGCCTGTGACGAGGCGCTGTTCCATCAGCGTGCCGACGACCTGCCGCCCTATCTGGTGGTCCTCGTACTCGGCCACGTCGTAGTCGGCGGCTACATGCTGACGGATATGGCCTACCATCTGCCGATCTGGGCGCATCTCGCCATTTGGGCGCCGATTACGGTGATAACTGCCTTGGCGGTAATCCAACCGATCAAGGGCGGCGTCATCGGCCTGCAATGGGCACTGCGGATGCATGGCTTCGGCGGCCATGACGATAGTCCCGAAGAATGGGATCGGGGAAACGGCCGGTCGTGAACCACATGTTCGAGCTGATATCACCAGCCCTGCCGGCCGGCAGGAGCGGGCGTGCGCGGTTACTCCCTTTGGATGGAACCAGCATTGATCCGCCATATATTCATGATTCGCGGGAATTGCTTGATCTCCAATGGCTTGACATCGGCGGCATTTCTTGTCTGAACATGCCGGGCATCGAAAGGAGCATTGTGGAGGATATGATCGATCCCATGAAAGCCGACCCGTCACCTGGATTTGGCCGAGCCGTGCCTTTCTATCTCCCGCGTTGCGAACGATTCGTTCGCCACATGCTCTAAGGATCAATTCATGTTTGAACCGACGAACGGCAAGGCCGGTCAAGTCGAAGAAATTCATTGGCCTTCGCTCGTCGCCGCCATTTCGTCCGTTTCCGCTGTCGGCATCGCCATCGGCCTCGGCCTTCCGCTTTTGAGCATCATCCTCGAAAAACGCGGCATTCCCTCGAGCCTGATCGGGCTCAATACGGCAATGATGGGGATCGCCGCGATGATAGCGGCACTGATCACCACAAAGCTCGCCCACCGATTCGGCGTCGTGCAGACGATGATCTGGGCCGTCGTGCTCTCCGCGCTGAGTTCGCTCGGCTTCTACTACGCGGAAAGCCTGCTGCTCTGGTTCCCTCTGCGCCTGATCTTCCATGGCGCCACCACGACGCTCTTCATCCTGTCGGAATTCTGGATCAATGCCGCCTCCCCGCCTTCCAAGCGCGGCTTCGTGCTCGGCCTCTATTCCACGGTTTTTTCGCTCGGCTTTGCGGCCGGCCCTCTGCTTTTTTCGCTGGTCGGCAGCGAGGGGCTCATGCCCTTTCTCATCGGCGCCTGCATTATCCTTGCGGCAACAATCCCGATCTTCATCGCCCGCAACGAGAGCCCGATTGTCGACGAGAAGCCCGAGCTGCACTTCATTCGCTACGTCTTCCTGGTGCCCACGGCGACCGCCGCCGTTTTCGTATTTGGCGCGGTAACCGTCGGCGGCGGGTCGTTGTTCACCAGCTATGCGACCCGGCTCGGCTTCAACGAATCACAGGCCGCACTGCTGCTGACCGTGATGGGTGTCGGCAACTTCGTCTTCCAGATCCCGCTGGGGCTGCTTGCCGACCGCTTGCGCGACAAGCGGCCGCTGCTGTCGATCATGGCAGCCATCGGGCTGGTCGGTGCGCTTCTATTGCCCTCACTAGCCTCGAATTGGATACTTCTGGCCGTTATTCTGCTGTTCTGGGGCGGCTGTGTCTCCGGCATGTATACGGTCGGCCTCAGTCATCTCGGAACGAGGCTGACGGGCGCGGACCTTGTCGCCGCCAATGCCGCCTTCGTTTTCTGTTATGCAGTCGGCATGGTCCTCGGTCCACCGACGATCGGTACCGCGATGGATTTCGCCAACCCCAGCGGTTTTGCCTGGGCAATTGCTTTTTTCTTTGGACTTTATGTCCTGCTTTCGGCGGTGCGGCTGCTTTTCATGGGCAGCAGGGGTTGACTTTTCGGGCGCGATTTGTAGTTTCGCGCCAGAATTTGCCGTGGACCTCCGCACTGGCCGTCCACGGCTTTCATTTTTCTTAAAGGCAGGACGACCATGGCCAAGGCTACCACCATCAAGATCAAGCTGCTGTCGACGGCCGACACCGGTTTCTTCTACGTTACGACGAAGAACAGCCGTACGATGACGGACAAGATGACGAAGACGAAGTACGACCCGGTTGCTAAGAAGCACGTCGAATTCAAGGAAACCAAGATCAAGTAAGTTTGCTAAACTTCTGATTACAAAAGGGCGCAACCATATGGTTAGCGCCTTTTTTCTTTTGGCGGCTTCTTTTTCTGTGCAAAACCTCATGAAGGCCTTCGAAAAACAGAAAAATCTAAAACGCAACTTTCTGATATTAACAAAGAAAAACGCCGCACTTCTTTTGGAAGCCGGCGTTTTGATTTGGGGGTCGGCTAGCCTGCAAAACGGCACGAGGAACCGCTTAAATTTGCTTGCCAGCCGACCGACCCCACGACCCAGGAGATGCGGCGGACCTGAGCATCATGGGGTATTCCCACGCCCTTACGGGCCTGTTCTTGTACGGGACTAAATTTGCGCGAAATCGAAAGAAAATCAACAAATTCTTAATGATAAAAAATTCTCGTCTTCCCGAATGGTTAAAATTCTTACCGTCATTCCGCTCTGTCGGCCTGAAAAAACAACAATCGGGAAGCGAGTAGATCTCAAAAACAAAAAGGCAACTATCGTATGCGTGGCAAATTCTGCCTAAAAATATTTAGGCGCGTTTGCATATTAGAGTGACGGCTGCTTTCTTCCTGGTAGGATTATAGTTTTTCTCCGTTTCGACTTCATTTATTGCAAACTTATCACAATAAATACATGATATACAGCGGCCATTAATTAACTATAATAAGTATAGATCTATGAGGCTATCGGGGTAGACTATACAGCCTATTCTCCTGTGGAAATCGGCTTATCCAACGGAGAACAAAGATTACAAATTCGTAATCATTGTTCAAAACTTGGAAAAGCCCATGAATATTCATGGGCCATGACGGTGTCGTTTCGATCAAGCAGCAGCCGCGACAACCCGGTTGCGACCACCGTGTTTGGCTTCGTAGAGGGCGCGATCGGCCTGCTTCATCAACTGCTCGGGTGTTTCGACCGTCTCCAAGCGCGACGAAATGCCGAACGAGGCGGTGACATTGAGCGCAACCCCTGCCTCTCGCAGCGTGAAGGGTATGGTCTCCACGGCAGCGCGCAGGCGCTCGGCAACGGCGGCAGAAACCTCGGGGAGCGTGTCCGGCATGACCACGACGAATTCCTCGCCGCCATAGCGGCAGGCTAGATCCGCGCCGCGCACGGTGGAGCGAATACGGGCGGCAAACTCCTTCAGCACTTCATCGCCGGCGTCATGGCCATAGGTGTCGTTCACCTGCTTGAAGCGGTCGATATCGGTAATCAGGACGGAGAGCGGCCGCCCGCGAGTCAGCGAGCGGTTGAAGAGGATCTTCAGATGATTGTCGAGATAGCGCCTGTTGTTGAGCCCGGTGAGCGCATCGGTGACGGCAAGCTCGATCGTGTGCTGCACGCTTGCACGCAGACGGTCATTATAGCGCTTGCGACGGATTTGCGTCAGGCAGCGGGCAACCAGCTCGTTCGGATCGAGTGGGCGGATAATATAGTCGTTGATGCCAAGATCGAGCGCCCGGACGATCATCTCGTCAGCCCCCTGCTCCGTCACCAGCAGCACCGGCAGGAACCGGGTTCGCTCCAGCGAGCGGAGCTGCGAGCAAAGCCTGAGCGGATCGTAATCATCGAAATTCGAATTGACGACAACGAGTTCGAACGGCTTTTCCGCAGCCTCGAACAGGGCCGCCTGCGGATCGGATGTCACCGTCACCTCGGCGATCGGCTTGAGCGCGCGGATGATACGCTCCTGCGAATTGGCGCGGCCGTCGACCAGCAACACATGGCCATTTTCGTCGGCGCGGCCTTCGCCGATGCGCAGGAGATCATCGATGCCGAAGTTGCGGGCCGTCTCGTTGCGCATGCGCAGTTCGTCGCTGAGAGTCTTCAGGCGCAGAAGGCTTTTGACTCGGGAAACGAGCTGCAGGTCGTTGACCGGCTTGGTCAGGAAATCGTCAGCGCCAGCCTTGAGACCGCGCACGCGGTCGGCCGGCTGATCCAGCGCCGTGACCATGACCACGGGAATATGGGAAGTACGCGGGTCGGACTTCAGCCGCTCGCAGACTTCGAAACCGTCCATGCCGGGCATCATGATGTCTAGCAGGACGAGGTCGACCTGGGTGCTGTCGCAGATGGCGAGCGCCTGCAAGCCATCCTCCGCCGTCAACACGTCGAAATATTCGGCCAGCAGCCTTGCTTCGAGCAGCTTTACGTTTGCGGGTATATCGTCAACCACCAGAATACGCGCGGTCATCAGTCTTTCCCCGCGCTCAGGCGTCGCCCAAATAAGTCTTGATGGTCTCGATGAACTTCGGGACCGAGATCGGCTTGGAGACATAGGCTTCGCAGCCGCCCTGTCGGATTCGCTCCTCGTCGCCCTTCATGGCAAAGGCGGTGACCGCGATCACCGGAATGACGTGCAGATCGTCGTCCTCCTTCAGCCACTTCGTCACCTCCAGCCCCGAAACTTCCGGGAGCTGGATATCCATGAGGATCAGATCCGGGCGATGTTTGCGAGCCAGATCAAGCGCTTCCATGCCGTTCCGCGTCTGGATCGTGGTGTAACCGGACGCCTCGATTAGATCGCGAAAGAGCTTCATATTCAGCTCGTTGTCTTCTACAATCATCACCTGCTTAGGCATGGAGAGCTGTCCCTGCATCCGGTATTGCATCCATTCTATGAAAATATAACGTCGCGAGAAATCGATTCCAGAAATACTTGAATCCGACGCTAGCGGCATTTGGTTGAAAAATAGGTAACTTACCCCTCGAAATGCAAAGTAACTTCAAGAACTCGAAGCCGCCGGCCGCCGATCCGCAGGAAACCGCGATCGCCGTACTTGGCTGGCTGGCCAATGAGCCGGACATGTTCGGTCGCTTCCTGGCGCTCACCGGTGTCGAACCGGCGCAGGTGCGCAATGCCATCAACGAACCCGCTTTTCTTGCGGGCATGCTGGATTTTTTGATGAACCACGAGCCGACATTGCTTGCGTTCTGCGAGGCAAGCAGCATCGCGCCGGAGACGGTTGCCGCCGCTTCGGCACATTTTTCGCCGCCCGGCCTTTCCTCGGGGGAATATTGACCATGGATGCCCCGATCGAATTCGACACATCGCATGTCCGCCTCGGAGACCGGCCGTTGATCGTCTGCGACGTCGATGACGTCGTGCTGCACTTCTTTGCGCCCTTCCTGCTTTTCCTTGACGGCGAAGGCCATGAATTCCTGCCGCGCTCGTTTCGGCTGACGGGCAATATCGTTTCGAAGGTAAGCGGCGCGGTGCTGGAAGAAAAAGAAGTCCATCGCCTGATCGACGCCTTTTTCGAAGCGCAGGAGCTTTGGCAGACCCCACTCGATCGCGTCATCGATACTCTCGGCAGCTTCTCCAAGGACGCCGATATCGTCTTCCTCACCGCTATGCCGCCGCAGTTCTCGGTGCAGCGCCGCCGCCTTCTTGATCGGCTTGGCCTTGCCTATCCGCTCCTCGCCTCGCTGCAGCCGAAAGGACCGATCGTGCAGGCCTTGCACGGCAAGCGCACGTTGCCCGTCGCCTTCGTCGACGATATGGCGCATAATCTGCATTCGGTCCGCGACCATCTCGCAAGCTGCCTTCTGATAAATTTGCGGCCGGATTCGATCGTCCATCGCATGGCGCCGGCGGTGGCAGTCGATATTCCCCAGGCGAACGATTGGGCAGAGGCGGCGCCGCTGATCCACGCCCATATCGCCCGCTAAGCGCGCCCGCATCCGCATCAGAGAACAAGGCGCATCAAGGGGCGCCCGTCCTTGCGTTTGGCGACTTCGGAAAATCCGGCCGCCTCGAATATGTTAAGCGAGCCGACATAGAGGCCGACGGATTTCGACTGTTTCGTCCGTTCGATCGGACAGCCCTCGAGAATGCGTGCACCGGAGGCCTTGGCGAAATTCACCGCCTCCGACAGCATTCGATGGCTGTATCCCTTGCCGCGATCGCGCGAATTCATGAAAAAGCAACTGACGGCCCAAACCGAACTGTCTTCGGCATCTTCCGGATCGAGCGGCCGCGACACGGTTTTCGGGGAATTCCACGGCGGCAGCTCCGAGCGTGGTCCGACCTGCGTCCAGGCAACCGGACGCTCGCCGATATAGCCGAGAAGGCCGGGTGGCGGGCCAGCGGCGACGCGCGCTTGCATGAATTCTTTCTTCGCTGCGCCATCCATGGTTTTGCGATCCGATGTCGGAACGCGGAAATGGGTGCACCAGCAGCCATAACAGGCGCCGCTTGGCCCGAAGAGCGTTTCGAAATCGCCCCAGCGATCCGCCGTCAAAGGCACTGCTTTCAATTCCTCCAACATCTCCTCCCCGCTGTTTTCCGTCTTGAGACTCACGAGCTTAAAACATAAGGTAGCGATGTTCAATTTTTGTTCTATTTTATGACGAGCGCGCCCGACAAAGTTTCCGGTTTTTGCCGCGATTGCCTGAGCGAGCAATCGGCCGAGCGCGCGCGTTGCCGGGCCTGCGGCAGTCCGCGTCTTGTCTATCATCGCGAACTCTATGGCCTGACGCTGGCGCATATCGATTGCGATGCCTTCTATGCCTCGATCGAGAAGCGCGACAATCCGGACCTGGCCGACAAGCCGGTCATCATCGGCGGCGGCAAGCGTGGGGTCGTCTCCACGGCTTGCTATATCGCCCGCATCCACGGCGTCCGATCGGCCATGCCGATGTTCAAGGCGCTGGAGGCCTGTCCGCAAGCGGTCGTCATCCGCCCGAATATGGAGAAGTATGTCCGCGTCGGCCGCGAAGTGCGCGCGCTCATGCAGGAGCTGACGCCGCTGGTGCAGCCGCTCTCGATCGACGAGGCCTTTCTGGAGCTCGAGGGGACGCAGCGCCTACACCATGATCCTCCCGCCCGCATTCTAGCGAAATTCGCCAGGCGCATCGAAAGCGAGATTGGCATCACCATTTCGGTCGGGCTTTCCTATTGCAAGTTCCTCGCCAAGGTCGCTTCCGACCTGCAGAAGCCGCGCGGTTTTTCCGTCATCGGGCGGCAGGAAGCATTGTCGTTTCTGGAGCCCCGTCCGGTGACCACCATCTGGGGCGTCGGCAAAGCCTTTGCGGCGACGCTGGAAAGCGACGGTATCCGCACCATAGGCCAGTTGCAGACCATGGAGGAAGGCGATCTGATGCGCCGCTACGGCGTCATCGGGCAGCGGCTCTTCCGCCTGTCCCGTGGCATCGACGATCGCACGGTGCATCCGAACGAAGCCGCAAAAAGCGTGTCATCGGAGACGACCTTTTTCGACGACATTTCCCGCCATGACGATCTGGTGCCGATCCTGCGCGATCTCTCGGAAAAGGTATCGCGCCGCCTGAAGCGCGGCGGCATTGCCGGGCAGACCGTGGTGTTGAAGCTGAAAACAGCCGATTTCAAAAGCCGCACCCGCAACCGCCGCCTGGAAGACCCGACCCAGCTCGCCGACCGCATTTTCCGCACCGGCCTGCGATTGCTCGAACATGAGACAGACGGCACGAAATTCCGCCTGATCGGTATCGGCGTCACCGACCTCTGCGACGCTGCCCGCGCCGACCCGCCCGACCTGATCGACGAACAGGCGACCCGCCGCGCCGCGGCCGAAGCGGCAATGGACAAGCTCCGGGAAAAGTTCGGCAATAAGACGGTGGAAACCGGCTACACATTCGGCGGCAAGCGCGAGAGCTGAATGACGGCCGGCAGCATATCCGTCTCTTCGTCGAAAAGCGCCGCGCGATTGGCAATTGCCTGCTCGTAGTTCGGCCTGATCGCAATCGCTTTTTCATAGCTCGCCAGCGCCTCATCGGCACGCCCCAGACGGCGCAATGCGTTGCCCTTGTTGTTATAGGCAATCGCATGGGCTGGCTCCAGGGCGATCGCGCGGTCATAGCGGACGACGGCGCCTTCGAAATCCCTGACCGCCACGAGAATATTGCCGTAAGTGCAATGGGCCGCGGCGGAGTCAGGACGCAGCTCCAGCGCCCGCCCGATCTCGGCCTCCGCCTCCCTGGCCTCGCCCCGCAGCAAAAGCAGTATGCTCAGCCGATGCGCTGCATCGAAGTCTCCCGGATTTTCGGCGATGGTGGCGCGACATTGTTTTTCCGCCTCGGCGCGCTCGACCACTGCTTGGTCGTCTGCGCCGATATGCGCAGGCGCGTCGGGCGAAATCGCCTGCCAGAGCGTGCGTGACGCCACGACTTCGCGGTAGAGCGACAGGGCCTCACCCTTCTCGGGTTCGCTGGCAAGAACCTGCCGGCAGCCGATTTCGGCATCGGCCAGATCGCCGGCGGCATAAAGGTTCTTGATGCGGTTAAGCACGAAGGGGATGCAATGCGGGTCCAGCCGCTCGCCGAGGTTCCGTCCCGTCCTTGTGTCTATCCGATAGCGCTCGATGCGCCGGCTCACGGAGCCGAAAATATACTTGTGTTCATAGTTGCCGGCACCGAGATCGTAAATTCGAAAGCCGTTCTCTATCGCCCAGCGGATTGTATGGGCATGCAGCGTCAGGCCTGGGGACAGATCTCGGATCGAGACCTCACGCGCGGTCAGGAAACAGATCAGGCTTTTGCGGGGACGATCGAGCAGGACGGCAGACGCCGCTATTGCTACCCCGTCCTGCCATAGAACCGGCAGAAAAAGATCGCCGCTGCGAAAGCAATCCGGCAGGACGGACCGCGAATTGTCGAGGATGTAGCGCATATAGCAGGCGTTGTGCGATCCCCATTGCTTTTCCCAAAGGCTCAGCAGCGTCGCCAGATCCTCTTCGATAGTAGTTGCGTCGGCATGCGTTACCCGCAATGCCGCCGAGCCCTCCAGCTTTCGCAGACAGTGGCGGATATTGCGCCGTGTCCGCCGATGCAATTTCTCGAAAAGGAAGGAATCGAAATCCGCAGGCAGCGTCACATGGACGTGGATTTCCGGATCGATCCTCTCGGCCGCATCCGAAATCTGCACCGGGCGCTTGATCCTGTCGCCGACAAAATCGGCCGGCGGAAAGCGCGTCAGGAAGGACTCAATGCGCAGGGATGATCGATCGATGTCGTCGAGATGCAGGCTGCTCCAATGAAGCGTACGAATGTGATCGGCGAAGGCTGAAACCGCAACATCGGCATAGGCCGGATCGCAGAGGATACCCGTATAGGGAGCGAAATAGGAGCCGCCCATGACGATGGTATTGTAGAAGCCTCTGCCCCGCTCGAGCCCTATACCGAGCTGGATCGGGAAAAAGGCCACATAGGCGCCACCGTCATCTTCCCTTGCCGCCAGTACCAGCCAAGGCAGAGAACGAGAAGCCAACCAGCTCGACATCCAGGTCCAGGACAAGAAACAATGCGCTTCCGGGTCGATCTCATAGATCCGATCCCAGTTGTCTTTCAGCCCCCACAGATCTTCCAGCTTTTCGATCACGTCCACATGCATGTCGAATGCCCGCCCCGCTCCGCATCCTACAATTTAAGATATGCATAAAATATCTTCCGTCGCAATTGCGCCTATCGGACAGGCCGTTGCTGATGAAACCGCACGAAAGTAGGCCAGGCGAACGGCTCGCCTGCAAGTCTTCCTTAAACTTCGAAGTCTAACCTGCGGCGATACGAGTATTGCGTTTTGGTATGTGTATATGAAGCCGCGTTTCTTTTTCGGGCTTGGCCTGCTGTCGGCCACAGCTCTCGTTCACCCTGCCTTCGGCGCGGAAGATGCCCGGACATTGCAGATCGTCGTATCGAAGGACCGGCAATCGCTCGCCGTTTATGACGGCGACAAGGTGGTGGCGACATCGAAGGTTTCGACCGGCAAGCGCGGCCATACGACGCCGAGCGGCATCTTTTCCATTCTGGAGAAGGAGGTCTATCACGAGTCCAACCTCTATTCGGCGTCGCCAATGCCCTTCATGCAGCGGCTGACCTGGTCCGGCATTGCCCTGCACGAATCCAATTCGGTGCCGAACTATCCCGCTTCGCACGGCTGCGTTCGCATGCCCAAGGCCTTTGCCAAAATGCTCTACCAGATGACGGAACGCGGCGTGCATGTCGTCATCGCCGACCAGCCGCTGGTGCCGCAGCCTTTCCGACATGCCATGCTGTTCCAACCGGAAGTCGCACCCGCCGCTGCCCTGTTCTCCGATATCGAACTGCGCCCCTCAACGGCGGCCTTCCTGCCGCAGGCGCAGGCGGTGCAGGTGGCCACAAACGATGTTGCCGCCTTGCCGATGCCACAGGCCATACAGGCGCCGCCGGTCGATCGGGCTCCGCTCGGCATCCTCATCACCCGCCGGGGTCTGCGGGAAAATGTCCGCGATCTGCAGGGCATCTTGAATGACATGGGCTTTGCGACCGGCACGCCGGACGGCATGCTCGGGCCAACGACGATGCAGGCGATTGAGGATTTCAAGAAGGCTCACAACATCACTACATCGGGCGGCCTCGTCAGCCCGGCGCTGATGAAGGCCGTCTATGCGCTTGCCGGCAAGGGCGAGCCGCCGAACGGCCAAATCATGGTACGGCAGAATTTCAAACCGCTGTTCGAAGCTCCCGCCATCATCGCCGAGCCGCAGGAAGCTCTCGGGACGCATTTCTTCACCGCCAATACGATCGACAAGGTGAACGGCAAAGCCGACTGGTTCGGCGTGACGCTGGAGGATGATCTCTCCAAGGAGGCGAAGAAGCGGTTCGGCATCACCAGCGAGGCACAGGCGGAATCGCTCGACGCTGCCGATCGCGCGCTCGACCGCATCACCATACCCGACGACGTCAGGCGCAAGATCGAAGATCTGCTGACGGCAGGTTCTTCGCTGACGATTTCCGATACGGGCATCGGCCCGGAAACGGGCAACGGCACCGATTTCATCACCATCACCAACCGCGGTGCGCTTGGGAAAAGCGGCTAAAGCGCATCGCGATCTCCAAGATTCGCTCCTCGCGCTTTAGTTCTTTGAATTTGCGCATGTCGTTATCGCAAAAGCGCTGCGCGCTGTTGCGCGACATGCTTTAGACCAGCTCGACGTCGATCACACCGGGCGCGGTGCGCAGCGCGGCTGCGATTTCCGGCGTGATGCGGTATTTCTCCGGCAGCGCCACTTCGACCTCGCGCTTGCCCTCCTCCTTGATGACAATGAAGGAGACCAGGCCGTCGCCCTTGGCGTTAAGGTGCGCGGCCACCGCTTTCAGCGGGCCGGAATCGCGGACATAGACGCGCAGCGCCTTTTGCATCTGCAGCGACTTTTCCTCCAGCGACTGCGCCGTTTGCAGGCGCAGGCTGATGCCTTCCGGCCGCTCGTCCGCCTGCGCGGTGATGACGAAGGATTTGCCGACCTCCAGCACGTCGCGATATTGATTGAGCACTTCCGAGAACAGCACGGCCTCGAATTGGCCGGAGGCATCCGAGAAAACGAAGATGCCCATCTTGTTGCCGGTGCGCGTCTTGCGCTCCTGCTTGGAAATCACGGTGCCGGCCAACCGGCCGTTACTCGCCCCCTGCTTCACCGCCGCCGAGAAATCGGCGAAGGTCTGCACGCGCATCTTGTTGAGCACGTTCTTGTAGGTGTCGAGCGGATGGGCCGTGAGGTAAAAGCCCAGCACCTGGAATTCGCGCAGCAGCCGCTCCGAGGCGAGCCAGGGCGTGAAAGGCGGGAATGATATCTTCTCAGGACCCGAGGCGGCGCTTCCAAACATATCGGACTGACCGCTTCGCTTGTTCTCCTGCGCGACTTGCGCATAGCCCATCACCCGGTCCAGCCCGCCGATCAATTGCGCGCGGTCGATGTCAAAACAATCAAAGGCGCCGGCGCAGATCAGGCTTTCCAATACACGGCGATTGATCTGCTTTGGATCGATGCGCAGGCAGAAGTCCTCGATGCCGGCAAAAGGCTGGTCGCCGCGTACCTCGACAATATGGTCGACAGCGGATTCGCCGACACCCTTGATGGCGGCGAGCGCATAATAGATGCGGTTCTCGCCCGTTTCGAAATGGCGAAACGAGGTCTGGATCGATGGTGCGATGACTTCGATGCCGAGGCGCTTGGCATCCTGGCGGAAGTCGTTGACCTTTTCGGTGTTCGCCATATCGAGCGTCATCGAGGCCGCGAGGAACTCCACCGGATAGTGCGCCTTCATATAGGCGGTCTGGTAGGAGACGATCGCATAGGCGGCGGCGTGCGATTTGTTGAAGCCGTAGTTGGCGAACTTGGCGAGCAGGTCGAAAATGACGTCTGCCTGGCCCTTCGATACGCCATTCTTGAGGGCACCGTCGACGAAGCGCTCGCGCTGCTGGTCCATCTCGGCCTTGATCTTCTTGCCCATGGCGCGGCGCAGAAGATCGGCCTCGCCGAGCGAATAGCCCGACAGCACCTGAGCGATCTGCATCACCTGCTCCTGATAGACGATAACGCCCTGCGTCTCTTTCAGGAGGTAATCGATCATCGGATGGATCGATTCGATCTCTTCCTCGCCATGCTTACGGGCATTGTAGACCGGAATGTTTTCCATCGGGCCTGGACGATAGAGGGCCACCAGCGCGATGATGTCTTCGATGCAGTCTGGGCGCATGCCGATCAGCGCCTTGCGCATGCCCGCACTTTCCACCTGGAACACGCCGACCGTCTCACCGCGCGAGAGCATGTCGTAGGTCGTCTTGTCGTCGAGCGGTATGCTGGCGAGATCAAGCGTAATGCCGCGCTTGGCGACGAAATCAACGGCCGTCTTCAGGACCGTCAGCGTTTTCAGGCCCAGGAAGTCGAACTTCACCAGGCCGGCCTGCTCCACCCACTTCATGTTGAATTGGGTGACCGGCATGTCGGAGCGCGGATCGCGGTACATCGGGACCAGCTTCGACAGCGGCCGATCGCCGATGACGATGCCGGCGGCGTGCGTCGAAGCGTGGCGATAGAGGCCCTCGATCTTCTGGGCAATATCGAGCAGACGGGCGACGACCGGTTCCTTATCGGCCTCCTCCTGCAGACGCGGCTCTTCTTCGATCGCCTTGCTGAGCGGCGTCGGATTGGCGGGGTTGTTCGGCACCAGCTTGCAGATCTTGTCGACCTGGCCATAGGGCATTTCCAGCACGCGGCCGACGTCGCGAAGGGCGGCGCGCGCCTGAAGGGAACCGAAAGTGATGATCTGCGCCACCTGCTCACGGCCATATTTGGCCTGCACATAGCGGATCACTTCTTCACGGCGATCCTGGCAGAAGTCGATATCGAAGTCCGGCATCGAGACGCGCGACGGATTGAGGAAGCGCTCGAACAGCAGCGAGAAACGCAGCGGGTCGACGTCGGTAATCGTCAGCGCATAGGCAACCAGCGAACCAGCGCCCGAACCGCGGCCCGGGCCGACGGGAATGTCATGCTGCTTGGCCCATTTGATGAAGTCCGCGACGATCAGGAAGTAGCCGGGGAATTTCATGCGCTCGATGACGCTGAGTTCGAATTCCAGCCGCTCGCGATAGTCCTTCTCCGCATAGCCCGATGCCATGCCGAGCGAGGCGAGACGCCGGTCGAGACCTTCGACCGCCTGGGCGCGCAGTTCAGCCGCCTCGGCGCGTTCGGCTTCCTCCGGATCATCGGTGGCGCCGGTGAAACGCGGCAGGATCGGCTTGCGTGTCTTCAGAACGAAGGAGCAGCGCCGGGCGATCTCGACGGTGTTCTCCAAGGCTTCCGGCAGATTGGCGAACAGCTTCGCCATGTCGGCGCGGCTCTTCAAATAATGATCCGGCGTCAGGCGAAAGCGGGTGTCGTCCGAAACGATGGCATTGTGGGCAACCGCCATGAGCGCATCATGGGCATCATAATCGTCTCGCGTCGGGAAGAAGGCCTCGTTGGTCGCAACCAGCGGCAATTCATGCTCATAGGCGAGCGCGATCATCTTCTGTTCGTGGCGGCGATCATAGGTGCCGTGACGCTGCAATTCGACATAGAGCCGGTGGCCGAACAGGCTCTTCAACGTCAGCAGCCGCGACAGCGCCTGCGGCGCGTGGCCGTCCTTTAGCGCGATATCGACCGGGCCGCCGAGCGAACCGGTGAGCGCGATCATGCCGTCCGTGCCGATCTCCCTCAGCCAGGAGGCGGTGATATGGACCGCCTGATTGCCTTCGCCGCCGAGATAGGCGCGGCTGACAAGATCGACGAGGCGCTCATAGCCCCGCTCGGTGGCCGCCAGCAACACGATGGACGGCAGCTTGGTGAGCGCCTGTTGCGGTCCGCGCTTTTCGCCCTCGCCGCCATCCTCCATGTCGATCGATACCTGGCAGCCGATGATCGGCTGCAAGCCCTCATCCATCGCCTTCTGCGAAAACTCCAGCGCGATGAAAAGGTTGTTTGTATCGGTGATGGCGATGGCCGGCTGATTGTCGCCGGCCGCCTTGGCGAGGATCTTCTTCAGCGGCAATGCGCCTTCGAGCAGCGAATAGGCGGAATGGACGCGAAGATGCACGAATTCCGGCGTCTCTCCGACCGGCGCACCCGCTGCGCCGCTGCTCACCATATCCGCCATCATATGCCTTTCCACATGCCCAAATGAATCGGCTGCATTTTCGGCATTGCGGACGATAAAGTCCAGAAGTTGACCTCATGAATCACGGGCACATTGCAATACCCGTGGGGATAAGATTCACATCGCCATCATGATGAGCGAAAAGCTGGCGACAAACATGACGATGGAGGTGAATGCTGCAACGTCTCGAATGATATCGGTCATTTACGCGCTCCTTACTCGTTATGTTTCTTTTTTGTTCTATTTATGTTCGAGAGTCAATAGCTGCATCAATAATTTTCATCATCAGTGTTTTGAAGAGTATCGGTGGACGGAAGCACAACCCAAAGCTATGAAGCGTGAAGGGAGAGATCACTGTGAAATCACTTGCCTGCGCTCTCATTCTGCTTTTGGTTACATCCGCGGCTCACGCTGAAGATACCATCGCGCCCGATCGCATCATCGACGCGGCGATCGGCGATTGGAACAAGGACGGCAAGCCGGACCTTGCTTTGCTGGCGTTGGCCCCGGCAGACGACGTGACCTCGATCGGCATCTATATTTATGTCCGAGACAAAGAACATCTGCTGCTCAAGCTGGCGGCCGCCGCACCCAATAAGGTATGGGGTCGCGGCGAGCCGGGCGGTATCTTCGGCCAGGAGCCGTCGATCGCGGCACTGCCAAATGGTTCGATCGCCGTTATGTCTCAGAATGACGCGATCGGCCGCGACCGCTGGCATCAAACGCTCACCCTCGCCTTCCGCAACAACGCCTTCGTCGTTGCCGGCTATACCTTTGATTACCGGGACAACCTCAAAGCCGATAGAAGCTATAGCTGCGACTACAATGTGCTGACGGGCAAGGCGACAAAGGGCGGCAAGGAATTCCCCACCGAAGCCAAGACCATCAAGATCGAGGACTGGAACGACGATATCGGCCACAAAGCTTGTGGGGAAAGCCCGTAGCAGCTTCCCGTATGTTCACTATGTGTTCTTTACTTATTGTTGAACGCGTGCCATTCTGTTCCCTCACCGCGATTGGAGAGGACCATGCCGGATCTTGCCGAGCTGAACGATTTTATTGTTGCCGCGAAGGCGGAAACCTATGTCGGTGATGGCGAGAGACTGCCGTCCTGCCGCAGCGGTTCGCATGATATCGGCTACGTCAGCGGCCGCTGGCGTTATCTCGACAGTTATTTCGGCGGCACGGATTTCGCCGGACAGGAACTGGTCTGGCTCGATGATGAACCAGTCTGGGCGATGAATTATTTCGGGCGGATCGTCGAGCCTGATCTGATCGATGCCAAGGCCGCGGGCATGGTCATCAAGGCGGCGCTCATGCGGCTTTACCTTGATGAAAAGCGTTTTCTCGGGGGATACGAATTTGCTCATTCGTTTGGCCACTATGTCGATCGCAGCACCGGTGGCTGCGATCATTTTATCGGCCACGAGGTCATCCTGGTGAACAGATGCAAGGCATATGAGCTGGATTACCGCGGCGGGCTGATCGTCCCTTGAAGAATGCCGTCAGAATTCGACGACCTTGCCATCATGGATAGTCACGCGGCGGTCCATGCGCGATGCCAGTTCGTGATTGTGCGTGGCGATCAGCGCCGCAAGCCCGGACTGGCGCACCAGTGCCTCAAGGGCGTCGAAGACATAATGCGCCGTATCGGGATCGAGGTTGCCGGTCGGCTCGTCGGCCAAAAGCACCAGCGGCGCATTGGCGACAGCGCGGGCGATGGCGACGCGCTGCTGCTCGCCGCCGGAAAGCTCGGCCGGGCGGTGGTCGGCGCGGTGACCGATGCGCATATAGTCGAGAAGCTGGGCTGCGCGGGCGCTGGCCTCCTTCTTGGAAAGACCGGAAATCAACTGTGGCATCATGATGTTTTCCAGCGCGGAAAACTCGGGCAGCAGATGGTGGAACTGATAGACGAAGCCGATCTCACTGCGCCGGACGGCCGTACGCTTTTCATCGGACAATCCCTCGCAGGCCTGACCGTTGATCGTCACCTCGCCGCCATCAGGATGCTCGAGCAGGCCGGCGACGTGCAGAAGCGTCGACTTGCCCGTTCCTGACGGCGCGACCAGGGCAACGATCTCGCCGCTGGTCAAGGCAAAATCGGCACCCTTCAGGATCGACAACCGCGTTTCGCCCTGCCCGTAATGACGCTCCACGCCCGTAAGCTGGAGAACGACGTTGCGTTTCATCAAATGTGGAATTCCTTATTCGTACCGTAGCGCCTGCACCGGATCGAGCCGCGAGGCGCGCCAGGCCGGAAAGATCGTGGCGAGGAAGGACAGCGAGAGCGCCATTACGATCACGGAGACGGTCTCGCCGAGATTCATTTGCGCCGGCAACTTGCTGAGGAAATAGACCTCGGGATTGAAGATCACGGTGCCGGATATCCAGGAGAAGAACTGACGGATCGATTCGATGTTGAGGCAGACGACGACCCCAAGCGCGACGCCGGCGACAGTGCCGACGACACCGATTGCAGCGCCCGTCATGAAGAAGATGCGCATGATCGCCCCCGACGTCGCGCCCATGGTGCGCAAAATGGCGATATCGCTCCCCTTGTCCTTCACCAGCATGATCAGGCCGGAAATGATGTTGAGCGCCGCGACGATGACGATCAGCGTCAAAATCATGAACATGGTATTGCGCTCGACCTGCAGCGCCGAGAAGAAGGTTTCGTTCACCTGCCGCCAATCGGTCAGAAAGACCTGCCGCCCCGCCGCCGCCTCGATCTTCGGTCTGAGCTCGTCGACATCATCCGGGTTGCTGACGAAAAGCTCGATCTTTTCGACGATCCCTTCGACATTGAAATAAAGCTGCGCCTCCTCCAGCGGCATGAAGACCACGGAGGAATCGTACTCCGACATGCCGACTTCGAAGATGCCGGAGATCGTATAGGCTTTGACGCGCGGATTGACACCGAAGGGCGTTACGTCGCCATCCGGCGCAGTCAGCGTAATCTGATCGCCGACCGTCAGACCCAGTTGCCGCGCCAGGCGCGACCCGACCATGACGCCCTGACCGGCGGTGAAGCCCACCATGTCGCCATCGACGATATGGTCCGAAACGGTCTTGAGCTTGGTAAAGTCTTCCGGCCGGATGCCGCGCACGAGCGCGCCGGTGCCGGAACCGCCGCGACCGGAGGCAAGGGTCTCGCCTTCGACCAACGGCAGGGCCATGGTGACGCCCGGAACGGCGGCAAGCCTCTGCGCCAACGTGGCATAATCACTCAGCGGTGAATCCACTGGCTGAACAACCACATGACCGTTGAAGCCGAGAATCTGCTTGAAGAGCTCGGCGCGAAAACCGTTCATGACCGCCATGACGATGATCAAGGCCGCAACGCCGAGCATGATACCGACCAATGAGAAGCCGGCTATGACCGAAATGGACGCCTCCTTGCGCCGGGCGCGCAGATAGCGCCATGCGACAAGCCGCTCGAAGCCGGAGAACGGACGCGACGACGGGCCGGTTTTGAAAGCCTTCTTCTGCTGCTTCACTGCCGCGTCTACCGCCATTCGCTTCTCATCCTATCGTTATCAGCCAGCCAGCCGATTGATCGCCGCTTCGACGGTTATCGTTTCGCGGGCGCCGGTCTTGCGGTCCTTGACTTCCACTTCGCCGTTTGCGACCGAACGCGGCCCGACGATAATCTGCATGGGCACGCCGATCAGGTCGGCCGTGGCGAATTTCGTTCCGGCGCGATCGTCCGTATCGTCGAGCAGCACGTCTTTGCCGGCCTTCGAGAGCGCCGCATAGATCGTCTCGCACGCCGCGTCGCAGGCCTGATCGCCAGCCTTCATGTTGATCACGACGGCATCAAAGGGTGCGACCGAGGCCGGCCAGATGATTCCGTTTTCGTCATGCGATGCTTCGATGATGGCGGGAACAAGGCGTGTCGGCCCGATACCGTAAGAACCCATATGGACGGCATGTTCCTTTCCGTCGGGGCCTTGCACTTTCGCGCCCATAGGCTCGGAATATTTGGTGCCGAAATAGAAGATGTGGCCGACCTCGATGCCGCGAGCCGACAGGCGCTCACTTTCCGGAATGGCGTTGAAGGCCGCCTCGTCGTGCATCTCGGAAGTTGCCGCATAGACCGACGTCCATTTGTCGAAAATGGCCTTCAGGCCTGCGACGTCATCAAAGTTCGTGTCTTCAGTAGGAGTTTCGAAATTGACGAAATCCTTGTGGCAGAAGACCTCCGATTCACCTGTATCGGCGAGGATGATGAATTCATGGCTGAGATTGCCGCCGATGGGGCCAGTGTCAGCGCGCATCGGAATGGCTCTGAGACCCAGTCGGCTGAAGGTGCGCAGATAGGCGGCAAACATTTTGTTATAGGAGTGTACGGCACCCTCAAGCGTCAGATCGAAGGAATAGGCATCCTTCATCATGAATTCGCGCGAGCGCATGGTGCCGAAGCGCGGGCGGATCTCGTCGCGAAACTTCAATTGGATATGATAGAGGTTCAACGGCAGATCCTTGTAGGACTTGACGTAGGAACGGAAGATGTCGGTGATCATCTCCTCATTGGTCGGGCCGTAGAGCATCGGGCGCTCCTGACGGTCCTGGATGCGCAGCATCTCCTTGCCATAGGCGTCATAGCGGCCGCTTTCCTGCCAGAGCTCGGCCGACTGCAGCGTCGGCATCAGCAGCTCGATGGCGCCGGCACGGTTCTGTTCCTCACGGATGATCTTGTTGACCTTGTCGAGAACACGCTTGCCCAGCGGCAGCCAGGAATAGATACCCTGCGACTGCTGGCGGATCATGCCGGCACGCAGCATCAGCCGATGGGAAACAATTTCAGCCTCTTTCGGATTTTCCTTCAGAATGGGCATGAAGTAACGAGACAGACGCATGGGCTGATTCCAGATGGTTTGACGTTCCGCATTTGACGGAATCGTTAGAAAATTAACTGCTGGAGGCGTTCATAACTGCTTCGGCGCAGGAAAGAAACCCGCATTTAACACGAGTAAACCGGGTGAACACCCACAAACGCGGGCGAACCTTGGAGGTTTCTATGAATTCGAAAAAATCCGCATTTATAAGGATTTGAAGCGGAAATCTGTCAACAGAAAAATTCTGCGCGACTGTAGCAAAAATGCAAAAAAACAGATGACAAAGCTCAATCTTTGAGCTAATTTTAGCTCACAAAAGAGGCAAGAAGGCTAATTCTTGTCGTTTCGCGGTCAAGTCTTGGGAGGATCAGATCTTAGGCGCGCTCGCTCGCAGCCCCGGCAACGGATAAGGATCACGCGATACTTAAAAACAAGGCTTACAGCCTTGTTTTTTTTTGCTTTCTATCTCATTCAATTCTCAGCTTTTTTGACCTGTAGGCTTTCAGGCATCCTCCAATTCCAATCAAGCTGACGTAACGGAACAACTGCCGTTGCGCAGCCTCTATGCTTCAGACAGATGACAAAGGTATGACGGATTGCAGGCTATTCAATAACATATGAATTTCGTCTGCAGGTTGTAAAGAATTTTTGAAAATAAACGTCAGCCGTAGCGCGGAATGATCGGCGGGATCGAGTCGAAACCGAAGCCCAAATAATGCGAGCTGATGTACCACGCGCCGTAGATGATGGCGGACACAAGCGTCGTGACGAGCACTACCCTCAAACCGCGGAATTTCGTCGGCGCGCTTTCGACCGTGCCGAGGACCACATGATTGTCTTCGGCTTGGGTGCGCAAACCGAAGGGCAGAATGGCGAAGAGCGTGACCCACCAGACAACGAAATAGACAGCGCATGTCGAAAAAATCTGCTGGACCATTATGCTCCCTCAACGTGGGCTTAATCTGCCCACGCTTTCTTTGAACTAACCAGCTTATAGAACTAAAGCCTGCGCGTTTCAAAGTGCCGCTTAGCGCTCTAATGTCACACTGCTGTGCTCAGCGTCGGTGCACTGCTCAAGTTCGATGAGAGTTCCGAAGAAGTCCTTTGGGTGCAGGAAAAGCACCGGCTTGCCATGGGCGCCGATCTTCGGCTCGCCATTGCCGAGCACGCGGGCACCGGCCTTCAGAAGCTGGTCGCGTGCGGCCGGAAGATCATCCACCTCGTAACAGATATGATGCATGCCGCCGTCGGGGTTTTTCGCCAGGAAGGCTGAGATCGGCGAGGCATCGCCGAGCGGTTCCAGCAGCTCGACCTTGGTGTTCGGCAATTCGATGAAAACGACCGTAACGCCATGTTCCGGCAAAGGCTGCGGCGCCGATACCTTGGCGCCGAGCGTGTCGCGATAGGTGGCGGAGGCGGCAGCGATATCAGGTACGGCAATCGCGATGTGATTGATACGCCCTAGCATGGCTGTCCCTCCTCTCCGACCAGATAAGGCTATTGCCCGCTCACGCGCGTCACGAACACCGTCACGACAGGCTTTTTGCCCCAGCCATGGTTGGCGGCGGCGCGCACGGCGCGGCGCACGGCTTCCTGCAGCATGTCGATATCCTTGCGGCGGGCGCGCGGGATGCTTTCGATGGCGCTGACCATGGCGTCGAAGAGCGTGTCTTCCATGTCCTCGCCCTCATCGTCATAAGCCGGCAGGCCGATCGCAACCAGATCAGGATCGCCGACAATATCATAGCGGGCATCGAGCACGACATTCACGGCGACATGGCCGACATAGGAGAGCTTCTTGCGCTCGCCAATGCCCATTTCGTCGAAATCGCCGATCAGCGTGCCATCCTTGAAGATGCGGCCATGGGGCGCCTCGCCGATCACCTCGACCGGGCCTGGAGCCAGCCGCAATATGTCGCCGTTGCGGACCCGCGGCACGATGGAAATGCCGGATTGTTCGGCCAGCTCCTTATGGGCGGTCAGATGCGTCGCTTCGCCGTGCACCGGCACGACGATCTTTGGCCGCGTCCATTCATACATCCTCTGCAGCTCGTTGCGGCGCGGATGGCCGGAGACGTGGACCAGCGCTTCGGCGTCCGTCACCACATGCACGCCCTGCTCGGTGAGACCATTCTTGATATCCTGGATGGCCTTCTCATTGCCGGGAATGGCGCGCGAGGAGAAAACGACGATATCGCCGGCGGCGAGCGCGACATTGCGCATTTCGTCACGCGAAAGTTTGGCAAGCGCCGCCCGCGGCTCCCCCTGGCTGCCGGTCAGGATGACGACGACCTTGTCGCGCGGGATATAGCCATACTCGTCTTCGGCGATGAACGGCTTGATGCCTTCCATGATGCCGATGTCACGGGCGACATCGACAACGCGCTTCAGCGAACTGCCGAGCAGCAAAATCTCGCGGCCCGCCGCCTCGGCGGCCTCGGCGATGGTGCGGATACGGCCGACATTCGAGGAGAAAGTGGTGATCGCCACCCGGCCCTCTGCATCCTCGATAATCCTGCGCAGGCTTTCGGAAACATCCTTTTCCGAGGGAGACACGCCGTCCCGCAAGGCATTGGTGGAATCGCACATCAGCGCCAGCACGCCTTCATCACCGAGTTGGCGGAAACGCGCCTCGTCGGTCAGCGGACCGAGCGATGGCTCATGATCGATCTTCCAGTCGCCAGTATGAATGACATTGCCAACCGGCGTGCGGATCATCAGCGACATCGGTTCAGGAATGGAGTGATTGACGCCGACACCTTCGATGCTGAATGGCCCGACATTGATACGATCGCCGGCCTTGAACGGTGTGATCGGGATCTCGCCCATCGTTCTTTCATAGTCGCGCTTGGCTTCCAGCAGGCCAGCCGTGAAGGCCGAGGCATAAACGGGCACGTTCAGGCCCGGCCACAGATCGTTCAGTGCGCCATAGTGATCCTCATGCGCATGCGTGATGATGATGCCCTTGAGATTCTTGCGTTCCTTGGCGAGGAAACGGATGTCGGGGAGCACGAGATCGACGCCCGGAAGATCCGGGCCTGGAAAGGTGACGCCGCAATCGACCATGATCCACTGGCGATGCTCAGGCGCGCCATAGCCGTAAAGCGCGAGATTCATGCCGATCTCGCCGACGCCGCCGAGTGGCAAAAACACCAGTTCGTCTTGGTTTGCCATATCTATTTTTTACCTACGATCTGAAAAAAACATCGCCCGCGGCGATCGGCAAAATCTTGCCGCCGATATCGAGCATCAATAAGCCATTATCATCGATTCCTGCGAAATGGCCGGAAATCGAACGGTCCGGCAGATTCACGGTGATCTTTTCGCCGATGCCGCAGGCGACCTCGCGCCAGCGCGCGGTCACCTCGCGAACGCCTTTGCCGCGATCCCAGACAGCCAGCGCTTCGGCCATGGACGCATAGAGATGCGCAAAGAGTTCCTCCGGCGATACTGCCGAGCCATGCTCATGCAGGCAGGTGACCGGGTAGAGCGGGTTTTCCGGCTTGACGGCAACATTGATGCCGATGCCGATCACCAGCGCATAGCGTCCATCGGCAAGCGCCTCTCCCTCGATCAGAATGCCGCAGGTCTTCTTGCGGCCGATCAGGATATCGTTCGGCCACTTGACCTCGACAGGCTCTGCGGCGAGAGGCAGCACGCCACGCACCGCCTGGTGCACCCCAACCGCGACTGCCAGCGGCAATGAGCCGAGGCGATCCATGGGAGCGGGATCAATCAAAAGAAGGGAAGCATAGAGATTGCCGCGCTCGGACACCCAGGGGCGCCCGCGGCGCCCGCGGCCGCCCGTCTGACGGCCTGCAGTCACCCAGAGATTGCCGGCATCCCCTGCCCGCGCCCGCTCCAGGCATTCGCTGTTGGTGGAGGCTGTCTCTGAAAGGGCATCATGCCGGAAGTCAGCGAGCGACTTCCGGCTGTTCATGTCAGACGCCATCAAAACAACGTCGCGGCGGCCAGATCGGCCGCACCGCCGATAGCGCCGCCGAAGAAGACGTAGGCGACGACGAACAGGCCGGAGAGACCGAAGACGAGGCGCAGCGAACCAGCAGTGCGTGCGAATTCGTCCTTGGCTTCATCGAACCACATCACCTTGATGACGCGCAGATAATAATAGGCCCCGACGACCGATGCGAGAACGCCGATGATGGCGAGCGCATAGAGATGGGCCTGAATGGCGGCGACGAAGACGAAGTACTTTCCGAAGAAGCCGGCGAGCGGCGGAATCCCGGCAAGCGAGAACATCAGCGCCGTCAGTACGACCGCCATGAACGGATTGGTCGTGGAAAGGCCGGCGAGATCGTCGACGTTTTCAACCTGGCGGCCGTCCTTGCGGCGCATCGCCATGATGATGGCGAAGGAGCCGAGCGTCATGGCCATGTAGATGACCATGTACAGCATGACGCCGGAGACACCAGTCTTGTTGCCGGCTGCAAGGCCGACCAGCGCATAGCCCATGTGACCGATGGAGGAATAAGCCATCAGTCGCTTGAAGTTGCGCTGACCGATTGCGGCGAAGGAGCCGAGCAACATCGAGGCGATCGAGATGAACACAATGATCTGCTGCCAGTCGGCAAGCACCGGGTGAAAAGCAGTGACGACGATACGGGTCAGGATCGCCATGGCCGCAACCTTCGGGGCAGCAGCGAAGAAGGCGGTGACCGGGGTCGGCGCACCTTCGTAGACGTCCGGCGTCCACATGTGGAACGGCACGGCAGAGATCTTGAAGGCAAGGCCGGCGAGAACGAAGACCAGACCGAAGACGAGGCCGAGCGAGCGAGTCTCGGCGCTGAGCGCCGTGGCGATGGCATCGAAGGTCGTGTGACCGGTGAAGCCATAGACCAGCGACATGCCGTAGAGCAGCATGCCCGAGGACAGCGCGCCGAGCACGAAATACTTCAGACCGGCTTCCGTCGACTTGACGCTGTCGCGGTTGATGGCGGCGACGACGTAGAGGGCCAGGGATTGCAGCTCCAGCGACAGGTAGAGCGAGATCAGGTCATGCGCCGAAATCATCAGCAGGATGCCGAGGGTCGCCAGCAGCAGCAGCACGGGGAATTCGAAACGATCGAGCTGCTGCTCGCGCGCATGCCCCATGCTCATGAACATGGCGACGATGGAGCCCACCAAAGCCACGACCTTCATGAAGCGCGAGAAGCCGTCAGCGAGATAGGCGCCGCCGTAAGCCAAGCCGTCGCCGGGCACGAAGATGATCCAGAGGCCAGCCACCGCGAGAACCGCAATGGCAAGACCGGTGATGGTCGGTCCGGACCGTTCGCCTGCGAAGACGCCGATCATGAGCAGCACAAGCGCACCGACCGCGAGGATGAGTTCCGGGATGGAAAGATGCAGGCTTGCAAGAATTGTGTCAGCAGTCATGTCGAATAAGTCCCGTCATCAATTCATCGACAGCGCAACATTCTGCGCGGCGTGCAGGGCTGCGGTGTAGTTGTTCACGAGCAGATCCACCGAAGCGGCCGTCGCATCGAAGATCGGAGCCGGATAGACGCCGAAGAAGATCGTCAGCGCGATCAGCGGATAGAGGATGAGCTGTTCGCGGGGCGACAGATCCAGCAACTTCTTGAGGTTTTCCTTTTCCAGCGCACCGAAGATGACGCGGCGGTAGAGCCAAAGCGCGTAAGCGGCTGAAAGAATAACGCCCGTGGCAGCAAACAGCGCAACCCAGGTGTTGGTGCGGAAGACGCCGATCAGGGTCAGGAATTCACCGATGAAACCGGAGGTGCCGGGCAGACCGACATTGGCCATGGTGAAAACCATCATCGCGACGGCATATTTCGGCATGTTGTTGACGAGGCCGCCATAGGCCGCGATCTCGCGGGTATGGGTGCGGTCGTAGATCACGCCGACGCAAAGGAAGAGCGCGCCGGAGACGATGCCGTGCGACAGCATCTGAAAGATCGCGCCCTGAACACCCTGCTGGTTAGCCGCGAAGATACCCATGGTCACATAGCCCATGTGCGCCACCGACGAATAGGCGATCAGCTTCTTGATGTCGTCCTGCATCATCGCGACCAGCGAGGTGTAGATGATGGCGATGACCGAGAGGGCGAAGACGAGCGGGGCGAAATATTCCGACGCATTCGGGAACATGCCAATCGAGAAGCGGATGAGACCATAGCCGCCGAGCTTCAGAAGAATGCCGGCCAGGATGACCGAACCCGCCGTCGGCGCCTGAACGTGCGCATCGGGCAACCAGGTATGCACTGGCCACATCGGCATTTTCACCGCGAAGGAGGCGAAGAAGGCCAGCCATAGCCATGTCTGCATCTGCGCCGGGAATTTGTAGGCGAGCAGCGTCGGAATGTCCGTCGTGCCGGCCTGCCAGTACATCGCCATGATGGCGAGCAGCATCAGCACGGAGCCGAGCAGCGTATAGAGGAAGAACTTATAGCTGGCGTAGACGCGATCCTTGCCACCCCAGACGCCGATGATCAGGAACATCGGGATCAGACCGGCTTCGAAGAAGACGTAGAACAGCACGATATCCAGCGACGTGAAGACGCCGACCATCATCGTCTCGAGGACGAGGAAGGCGATCATGTAGTCCTTCAGGCGTTTCTCGATCGAGAGCCAGCTCGCCAGCACGCAGAAGGGCATAAGGAAGGTCGTCAGGATGACGAACAGCATGGAAATGCCGTCGACGCCCATGTGGTAGCTGATGCCGGAGCTCAGCCAGTCATGCTTCTCGATCATCTGGAAGCCCGGATTGGCATTGTCGAAGCCAATCCATACGAACAGAGACACGACGAAAGTGAAGATCGTGGTCAGCAACGATACGTTCAGGATGTTGCGGCGGCCATTGGGTCCGTCATCCCGCATGAACAGCAGGAGAAGGACGCCTACCAGCGGCAGGAAGGTGACCGTTGAAAGAATAGGCCAATCGGTCATCAGAGGGAACTCCCGAGCATCATCCAAGTAACGAGGGCCGCAATGCCGAGCAGCATCGCGAAGGCATAGTGATAGAGGTAACCGGTCTGCAGGCGAACGACGCGGTTGGTGACGTCGACGACGCGGGCAGCAACGCCGTTCGGGCCGATCGCATCAATGACCCCGATATCGCCCTTCTGCCAGAGGAAGCGACCAAGCCTCTTGGCGGTACGAACGAAGAGGAAGTCATAGAGCTCGTCGAAGTACCACTTGTTCAACAGGAACTCGTAGAGCACGCGATGCTGCTGCGCGAGGATGCGCGGCGTCTGAGGCGACTTGATGTACATGTACCAGGCCAGCACGAGGCCGATCAGCATGGCGATGAACGGGCTGATGCTCACCCAAGCCGGAACATGTTCCATCTCTTCGAAGATATGGTTCGTCGGCAAGGTGAACAGCGAAGTCTTCCAGAACTCGCCATAGGCTTCACCGACAAAATCGCTTCTGTAGACCATGCCGGCGAGTACAGCGCCAACTGCCAGCAGATAGAGCGGGATCAGCATGACGTTCGGCGATTCATGCACGTGATGCATGACCTCGTGCGAAGCGCGCGGTTTGCCGAAAAAGGTCATGAAGATCAGGCGCCAGGAATAGAAGCTGGTGAACAGCGCTGCGATGACCAAGAGCGTGAAGGCAAACCCTGCGACGGAGCTATGCGAAGCATAGGCTGCCTCGATGATCGCGTCCTTTGAAATAAAGCCGGCAAAACCGAAATGGGTGAAGGGAATGCCAACGCCAGTGATCGCCACCGTCCCGATAATCATCATCCAGAAGGTCTTCTGGATGTGCGGGCGCAGGCCACCCATGTGACGCATGTCCTGCTCGCCATCGACGGCGTGGATAACCGAGCCGGCACAGAGGAAGAGCAGAGCCTTGAAGAAGGCGTGCGTGAACAGGTGGAAGATGGCCGCGCCGTAAGCGCCGACGCCGAGAGCAACGAACATGTAGCCGAGCTGCGAACAGGTCGAATAGGCGATGACGCGCTTGATATCGTTCTGCACCAGGCCGACCGTCGCCGCGAAGAAAGCGGTGATCGCGCCGATGACGGTGACGAAGGTCAGGGCATCCGGCGAAAGTTCGAAAATCGGCGACATGCGGGCGACGAGGAAGACACCGGCGGTGACCATGGTCGCGGCATGGATGAGCGCCGACACCGGGGTCGGACCTTCCATGGCGTCCGGCAGCCAAGTGTGCAGCAGGAACTGCGCCGACTTACCCATGGCGCCCATGAAGAGCAGCAGGCAGACGCCAGTCAGCGCGTGCGCACGATCAAGATGCATGCCGAAGAGGTTGAGCACGATATCGCCCGGCTGACCGCCCTGCCCCGCGGCAAAGCTCTGGGCATTGCCGAAGATGACGTCGAAGTTGATCGAGCCGAAGAGAACGAAGACACCGGCAATGCCGAGCACGAAACCGAAGTCGCCGACTCGGTTGACGATGAATGCCTTGATCGCAGCCGCGGACGCCGAAGGCTTCTTGAACCAGAAACCGATGAGCAGATAGGACGCCAGACCAACGCCTTCCCAGCCAAAGAACATCTGGGCGAGATTGTCGGAGGTCACCAGCATCAGCATGGCGAAGGTGAAAAGCGAGAGATAGGCGAAGAAGCGCGGACGATGCGGATCGTGATGCATGTATCCGATCGAATAGACGTGAACGAGGGTCGAAACCGTGTTCACGACGATCAGCATCACCGAGGTCAACGTATCGATGCGCAGCGTCCAAGAGGCATCGATGCCGCCGGACTGGATCCAGCGCAGCACTTCGACCTTGAGCGGCCCATCGGTATGACCAAGCGCAACCGTGAAGAAGACGATCCAAGACAAAACCCCGGCGATGATCATCAAGCCAGTGGTCACGTATTCCGAAGCCTTGGCACCGATCCCGCGGCCGAACAGGCCGGCAATGATCGCGCCGATCAGGGGAAGAAAGACGATAGCCTTATATAAAAACATAGCTGTATCAGCCCTTCATCATGTTGACGTCTTCGACCGCGATGGAGCCGCGGTTGCGGTAGAAGACGACGAGAATTGCAAGACCGATGGCCGCTTCTGCAGCAGCAACAGTCAGAATGAACAGAGCAAAGACCTGGCCGACGATATCGTTGAGGAACGACGAGAAGGCGACCATGTTGATGTTGACCGCAAGCAGGATGAGCTCGATCGACATCAAGATGATGATGACGTTCTTGCGGTTCAGGAAGATACCGAAAACGCCGAGCACGAAAAGGATGGCGCTGACCGTCAGGTAGTGGGAAAGTCCGATGACCATATTCTTGTTCCTTTGACCCTCGTGCCGCGCCTTAGACGCCCTGCCCCGGCTTGACCTTGACCACCTCGACGGCGGTCGCGGGCGTGCGGGCGACCTGTTGCGGGATGCTCTGGCGCCGGACGTGCGTACGATGCCTCAGCGTCAGCACGATCGCGCCGATCATCGCGACCAGGAGCACAAGACCGGCGATCTCGAAGAAATAAACGTAGTTGGTATAGAGCACGTCGCCGAGCGCGGCGGTGTTCGTGCGGGTCGTTATCGCCGGGATCGGCATGGCGACCGACTTGGCGATAACTGGCGAAATCACGCTGCCACCGATGACGACGATCAGCTCAGCGGCAAGGATGATCCCGATCAGTGCACCGATCGGCGCATACTCCAGAATGCCTGCCCTGAGCTCGGAGAAGTCGATATCGAGCATCATCACGACGAAGAGGAAGAGAACTGCGACGGCGCCGACATAGACGACCAGCAGGATCATCGCCAGGAATTCCGCCCCCATCAGGAGGAAGAGGCCGGCGGCATTAAAGAAGACCAGGATGAGGAACAGGACCGAATGGACCGGATTCCGCGCCGAAATAACCATGAACGCCGACGCCACCGCGACAAAGGCGAAGATGTAGAAAAAAAGAGCCTGCAGACCCATGTTGGTGCCTTTTTCGTCTTCCCCCGGGCAGCCGGGAGTGCCCCTGCCCGATGGGACTTGGCCGGACATGAGTCCGCCAAAGCCCCGGTCTCTATTCCACCGCGACGGCGACAATCTCGGCCGCCCGTCACGGCATATTCAAAATTCCGCTCAGCGGTACGGCGAATCCATCGCTATGTTGCGCGCGATTTCGCGTTCCCAGCGGTCGCCATTTTCCAGAAGCCGCGCTTTATCGAAATAAAGCTCTTCGCGGGTTTCGGTGGCGAATTCGAAGTTCGGCCCTTCGACGATGGCGTCGACCGGGCAAGCCTCTTGGCAGAAGCCGCAATAGATGCACTTCACCATATCGATGTCATAGCGCACCGTGCGGCGGGTGCCGTCATTGCGGCGCGGCCCGGCTTCGATGGTGATCGCCTGAGCAGGACAGATCGCTTCGCAGAGCTTGCAGGCGATGCAGCGCTCTTCACCATTGGGATAACGGCGCAGCGCATGTTCGCCACGGAAGCGCGGGCTGACCGGTCCCTTTTCGAAGGGATAATTGATCGTCGCCTTCTGCTTGAAGAAATAGCGCATCGACAAAAAGAATGCGCCGACGAATTCCTTGAGGAACAGCGAGCTGACGGCGTTGGAAATTCCGGCCATCTTCAACCTCCAAATCTGCTTGAAGCGAGGGTCGACATCATCATGCCCATCCCGTCAGCTTCAGCACGAATGCAACGATAATGACCATGGCCAGCGACAGCGGCAGGAACACTTTCCAGCCGAGACGCATGAGCTGGTCGTAGCGGTAGCGCGGCACGAACGCCTTGACCATCGCGAACATGAAGAAGACGAGGCACGACTTCAGCAGGAACCAGATGATGCCGGGGACCCAGTTGAGGATCCAGATATCGACCGGCGGCAGCCAGCCACCGAGGAAGAGGATCGTGGTCAGCGAGCACATCAGAACGACGGCGGCATATTCGCCGAGCATGAACATCATGTAAGGCGAGGAGCCATATTCGACCATGAAGCCGGCAACCAGCTCCGATTCCGCTTCCGGCAGGTCGAATGGCGGACGGTTCGTCTCAGCGAGCGCCGAAATGAAGAACACGATGAACATCGGGAATAGCGACAGCCAATGCCAATCGAGGAACGAGTTGGGCAGGCCGAGCTTGGTGCCGAGGCCGGTCTGCTGCGACATTACGATATCGGTCAGGTTCAGGGAGCCGACGCAGAGCAGCACGGTAACGATGACAAAGCCGATCGAGACTTCATAGGACACCATCTGCGCGGCGGAACGCAGCGCGCCGAGGAACGGATACTTCGAGTTGGAAGCCCAGCCGCCCATGATGATGCCGTACACTTCGAGCGAAGAAATCGCCAGAATGTAGAGGATGCCGACATTGATATCGGCGATCACCCAGCCATGCGCCAACGGCACGACGGCCCAGGTGGAGAGCGCCAGGACCACGGAGACGAGCGGCGCCAGCAGGAAGACGGTCTTGTTGGCGCCGGCGGGAATGATCGGCTCCTTGACCATGAACTTCAAAAGGTCAGCGAAGGACTGGAACAGGCCGAAGGGACCGACGACGTTCGGGCCGCGGCGCAACTGAACCGCCGCCCAGATCTTGCGGTCGGCAAGAAGGATATAGGCGATGAAGATCAGCAGGCAGACCAGGAGCAGCAGGGACTGACCGATGATAATCAGCGCCGGCCAAAGATAGGTCGAAACGAATGAATCCATAGTCCTCTGCCCTTACTCTGCCGCAGCCTGGAAATTGTTGCGGGCCAATGCCGAGCACTCGGCCATAACAGCCGAGGCACGCGCTATCGGGTTCGTCAAATAGAAGTCTTTGATCGGCGAAGCAAACCCGGATTTGCCCATCGCGCCGGCTTTTTTCGCCAGTGCGACAATTTGGGCGCTATCAGCTTCGGCGATCTCGTCGATGGCTGCGAAATGCGGGAACGCGGCATAGAGCTTTGCGCGCAATTCTCTCAGCGAATCAAAGGGAAGCTTCTTGCCGAGCACATCGGAAAGGGCGCGGATGATGGCCCAGTCTTCGCGAGCGTCGCCGGGCGCGAAGCCGGCACGGTTGCCCATCTGAACGCGGCCTTCGGTATTGACCCAGGTGCCCGACTTTTCGGTGTAGGTGGCAGCCGGCAAAATGACATCGGCGTTATGCGCGCCGTTGTCGCCATGCGAGCCGATGTAGACGGTGAACTTCGCGCCCTTGCGGGTGAAATCGAGTTCATCGGCACCCAGCAGGAAGAGAACGTCCATCGAGGACAGCATTGCCGCAGCATTGACGCCCTTTGCGCCCGGTACAAAGCCGAGATCGAGGCCGCCGACGCGGGAAGCGGCGGTATGCAGAACGGCAAAGCCGTTCCAGCCATCCTTCACGACGCCGACCGCGGCAGCGAGCTTGGCGGCATTCGCCAGCACTTCGGCACCATCTTCTCGAATGAACGCGCCCTGGCCGATGATGATCATCGGCTTTTGCGCGTTCTTCAGAACATCGGCAAAGGCGTGTGAACCGCTGACGACATCGGCCAGCGTGTCCGGACCGGCGCCGAGATAGTCGTAGGAGTAGCGCAGGTCGGCATGTTCGCCGATCACGCCGATCGGGAACTTGCCCTTGCGCCAGCGCTTGCGGATGCGCGAGTTCAACACAGCCGCTTCGAAGCGCGGCGTGGCACCAATGATCAGCAGCGCATCGGCAGCTTCGATACCTTCGATGGTCGGATTGAAGATGTAGCTTGCGCGGCCAAGCGACGGATCAAGCGCCGTCCCGTCCTGGCGACAGTCGAGATTTTCCGATCCCAGTGATTTCAACAGTTCGGAGAGGGCGTACATTTCCTCGACCGAAGCAAGGTCGCCGGCGATGGCGCCGATCTTGTCGCCGCTAGTGGCGGCAACTGCCGACTTGATGGCTGCGAAGGCATCACTCCAGGTCGCTGCCTGTAGGCGGCCATCTCGACGGACATAGGGCTTGTCCAGGCGCTGCGTCTTCAGGCCGTCCCAGATGAAGCGGGTCTTGTCGGAGATCCACTCTTCGTTGATCTGTTCGTTGACGCGCGGCAGGACGCGCATGACTTCGCGGCCGCGGGTGTCGACGCGGATCGCCGAGCCGAGCGCGTCCATGACGTCGATCGATTCGGTCTTGTTCAGTTCCCACGGACGGGCCGTGAAGGCGAAGGGCTTCGAGGTCAACGCACCGACGGGGCAGAGGTCGACGACATTGCCCTGCAGCTCAGAGGTCATTGCCTGCTCGAGATAGGTGGTGATTTCCGCATCTTCGCCGCGGCCGATCAGGCCGAGTTCGGAAATACCGGCAACTTCGGTCGTGAAGCGGACGCAGCGCGTGCAGTGGATGCAGCGGTTCATCACGGTCTTGACGAGTGGACCGATATATTTGTCTTCGACGGCGCGCTTATCTTCCTGATAGCGCGAGCTGTCGATGCCAAAGGCCATCGCCTGGTCCTGCAGGTCGCATTCGCCGCCCTGGTCGCAGATCGGGCAATCCAGCGGGTGGTTGATCAGAAGGAATTCCATCACGCCTTCGCGGGCCTTCTTGACCATTGGCGTGTTTGTGAAGACTTCCGGAAGCTCGCCGTTCGGGCCGCCGCGAATATCGCGAACACCCATGGCGCAGGAGGCCTGGGGCTTCGGCGGGCCGCCCTTCACCTCTACGAGGCACATGCGGCAATTGCCGGCCACCGACAGTCGTTCATGGAAGCAGAAGCGCGGGACTTCGGCGCCGGCTTCCTCGCACGCCTGGATAAGCGTGTAGTGATCCGGAACTTCGATCTCTTTACCGTCAATCTTCAGTTTAGCCATCGTCCACTCAGTCCTATGTCACGTCTTCAGCCCAACCTGGCCGAAGACAATTTCATGATCGCAACACCGTCTCGCCACCTGCACGGCATTTAAGCCGCGTGGCACCGGTTTGCTCACAATCACCTTTGCCGAAACTTGCCCCCACAAGATCAGCATGCCGGCTGAAACATCGCAGGTCTCGCCCGCAACATGTCCACCGCCTCATTCACACCTTCGGCCGCTTGGGGCGCAGCCGAAGAAAACTCTCAACTCCGGCCTTTCGGCAGGAACCCTTTTGCCTGACCGACCCAATCGTCGCGCCGGATGCGGCCGTCGAAACCGAGTTCTGCATCGATCCGCTCGACATCCGCCTCGTTCCAGGCCGCGATATCGGCAAAGCGCAGAATGCCGCGTCCGTTCAGAACTTGCTCCAACTTCGGACCAATGCCCGAAATCCGCTTCAGATCATCCGTCTTCACGGCGGCTTTGCGGCTGCGCGCAGGCGCCGTGTCCGGCTTTGCCGCAACCGGCTCGAGAGCGACGATCTTGGCCTTGGCGCGCGCTTGGGCGGGCGTCTTTACCGGCTCCGCCTTCGCCGCGACTGGCTTCGGTTCGACCTGCTTCACCTCAACCGGCGCTGCCTTAACCGGCCTTGCTTCGACAGGCTTGGCAGCGGGCGATGCTATCACCGGCGCCGCCGCCTCTGCCCGATCGCTCTTTGCCGCCGGCTTTTCCTGGGCGGCGGCATTGTTCGTCTCGTCCAGCGATGCGGCGAACTTGTTGGTTGCCGCGACCGCGCCTTGCAGCGCACCAAAGAATGCGCCGGCCATTTGCGACGAGAAGCCGAACCCGATCGCTGTTGCCGCGGCAAATGCAGCCGCGGGATGCGCCATCAGCGGGTGGATCGGCAAAATAGGCGAATTCCGCAGCATATCCGCTGCAATACGACCGAGTTCGGCCGATGCATCTGCCGCTCCGCTGTTATGGCCTGCGTCCGTGGTCTTCGCCATCATCGTCCCTACTCCGCCGCTTCGAGTACTGCGCCCTGGCTCGTGGCATTGGCCGTGTATTGGTCAATGCGCTTTTCGATTTCCGGGCGGAAGTTGCGGATCAGGCCCTGTACCGGCCATGCGGCGGCGTCGCCGAGCGCACAGATGGTATGACCTTCGATCTGCTTCGTGACCTGGAACAGCATGTCGATTTCGCGCTTCTGCGCATTGCCCCGGGCCATGCGCTCCAGCACGCGCCACATCCAGCCGGTGCCTTCACGGCACGGCGTGCACTGGCCGCAGCTTTCATGCTTGAAGAAGGCGGAGATGCGGGCAATCGCCTTGATGATGTCGGTCGACTTGTCCATGACGATCGCAGCAGCCGTACCGAAGGACGACTTGACCTCGCGCAGACCGTCGAAATCCATCGGGCAATCGATGATGTCGGCAGCGGGAACGACCGGGCACGAGGCGCCACCTGGGATGACGGCAAGCAGATTGTCCCAGCCGCCACGAATGCCGCCGCCGTGCTTTTCCACCAGTTCGCGGAAGGTGATGCCCATCGTTTCTTCGACCGTGCACGGACGATTGACGTGGCCGGAAAGCATGAACAGCTTGGTGCCGACATTGTTCGGGCGACCGAAGGAGGAGAACCAGCCGGCACCGCGACGCAGGATGGTCGGGGCAACGGCGATCGACTCGACGTTGTTGACGGTGGTCGGGCAACCGTAAAGGCCCATGTTGGCCGGGAATGGCGGCTTCAGGCGTGGCTGGCCCTTCTTGCCTTCCAGGCTTTCGAGCAGCGCGGTCTCTTCGCCGCAGATGTAGGCGCCGGCACCATGATGAACAAAAACATCAAAATCCCAGCCGAGCTTATTGTTTTTGCCGAGAAGGCCGGCATCGTAGCATTCGTCGATCGCGGCCTGCAGGGCTTCGCGCTCGCGCATGTATTCGCCGCGCACGTAGATATATGCGGTGTTCGCACCCATGGCGAAACCGGCAATGACGCAGCCTTCGATCAACGTATGCGGATCGTGGCGCATGATGTCGCGGTCCTTGCAGGTGCCAGGCTCTGACTCATCGGCATTGACGACGAGATAGTGCGGGCGACCGTCGCTTTCCTTCGGCATGAAGGACCACTTGAGGCCGGTCGGGAAGCCGGCGCCGCCACGGCCGCGAAGACCCGATGCCTTCATCTCGTTGACGATCCAGTCCCGGCCCTTTTCGAGGATCTGCTTGGTGCCGTCCCAGTGGCCGCGGCTCATCGCGCCTTTCAGGGACTTGTCCTTGAGACCGTAGATATTGGTAAAGATGCGATCCTGATCCTGTAACATACCTTACCTCTTACTCAGCCTTGTCGCCGACAACCGTATTGTCTTTTTTGGCCGGAGCCGCCTTCGGGTGCTCGGTGGGCAGTGCGGTCTTGCCGTCGGCCGGGCTCTTCAGCGCCGGATTGGTCTCAGCATCGCTGCTGACGGGCTTGGCGGCCTCGGATGGCGGCAGAGCAACCGTTTCGGCGGCAGCCTTGGCACCGGTCTTCTTTTTCGACTTCGTCGCCGGCGAATCCAGAAGCGACGTCAAACCACCTTCCGGTGCCGAGAAAATGCGATCGATCTGCGGGCCGGTCGGGACTTCGCTGCCCTTGCCTGCGACAAATGCATCGATGATCTCTTCGAGACGTTCCGGCGTCAGATCCTCATAGGTATCCTTGCCGATAACGACCATCGGTGCGTTGACGCAGGCGCCCTGACATTCGACCTCTTCCCAGGAAAGCGTGCCTTCGGCATTGCGTTCCAGCGCGTGGTCGGCGATCTTGCTCTTGCAGACCTTCACCAGGCCTTCGGCGCCGCGCAACATGCAAGGCGTCGTGCCGCACACCTGAATATGGGCGCGGCTGCCGACCGGATGCAGTTGGAACTGCGTGTAGAAGGTGGCGACTTCGAGCGCCCGGATATAGGCCATATCGAGCATATCGGCAATCTTTTCGATGGCCGCCTTGGTGACCCAGCCATCCTGCTCCTGCGCACGCATCATCAGCGGAATAATCGCCGATTGCTGACGGCCCTCGGGATATTTCTTGATCGTCTTTTCAGCCCAAACCGCGTTCTCCTGGTTAAAGGCGAAGGCGGCAGGCTGGAATTGATCTTCGGCTAGTCGACGAACGGACATCTTTCACGCCTATCTCAGTTTAAGGACCCACACCGCGTATTCGTCAGCGACGAAAATTCGCAGGCATAGGCCGACTGGTCTTTCTGCATAAACACAACGAATTTGCCGCCGTTGGGCACGGCGGCCTTTATTTCATAACCACGCGACACGAGATCGGCCATGGTCGATACCGAGCTCTGCGAAGCCGTATTTCCGCTCTTTGCAGCATTCGAGCTTTTCGCATTCGAACCCTGCACGGAGATGCTGGGCAACGTCTGCGCCTTGCCGACTTGCTGAGCCGAAGCTCCGGAAGCAAGGAGAAGCGCAGCAGCGATGACCGGCCAAAACTGCATCAGCGATCCACCTCACCGAACACGATGTCGAGCGAACCGAGCACGGCCGCGACGTCGGCAAGCAGATGGCCGCGGCACATGAAATCCATGGCCTGCAGATGCGCATAGCCCGGAGCGCGGATCTTGCAGCGATACGGCTTGTTCGATCCGTCGGAGACGAGATAGACGCCGAACTCGCCCTTCGGCGCTTCGACGGCGGCATAAACCTCGCCGGCCGGCACGTGGTAACCTTCGGTGTAAAGTTTGAAGTGGTGGATCAACGCTTCCATCGAGCGCTTCATCTCACCACGCTTCGGCGGCACGACCTTGCCGTCGAGCGAAGAGACCGGACCGGTCTTGGCATCGCTGAGCAGACGATTGACGCACTGCTTCATGATGCGGACGGACTGGCGCATCTCGATCATGCGGATCAAATAACGGTCGTAGCAGTCGCCGTTCTTGCCGATCGGAATATCGAATTCGAGATCGGAATAGCACTCGTAGGGCTGCGCACGGCGCAGGTCCCAGGCGGCACCGGAGCCGCGGACCATGACGCCGGAGAAGCCCCAGGCCCAACAGTCTTCCAGCGACACGACGCCAATATCGACGTTGCGCTGCTTGAAGATGCGGTTGCCGGTGAGCAGCTCGTCGATATCGTCAAGCGCCTTCAGGAAGGGATCGCACCAGTCGCCAATGTCCTGCACCAGCTTTTCCGGCAGATCCTGATGAACGCCGCCCGGACGGAAATAGGCGGCATGCATGCGCGAGCCCGAGGCACGCTCATAAAACACCATCAGCTTTTCGCGCTCTTCGAAGCCCCAGAGCGGCGGCGTCAGCGCACCAACGTCCATGGCCTGCGTCGTAACGTTCAGCAGATGCGAAAGGATGCGGCCGATTTCGGAATAGAGCACGCGGATCAACTGACCACGGATCGGAATTTCAATGCCAAGCAGCTTTTCGACGGCCAGCGCATAGGCGTGTTCCTGGTTCATCGGCGCCACGTAATCGAGGCGGTCGAAATAAGGAACGGCCTGAAGATAGGTCTTTGTCTCGATCAGCTTTTCCGTGCCGCGATGCAGCAGGCCGATATGCGGATCGACGCGTTCCACAATTTCGCCGTCCAATTCGAGGACAAGACGCAAAACGCCGTGCGCAGCCGGGTGCTGCGGACCGAAATTGATGTTGAAGTTGCGAACGTTGTGTTCTGTCATGGCGGCGATGCTCGCGTTTTCAGATATTCAGTGAATGGCAGGCTTCCGCCCGCCACACGCCATCAAATTATGCCTTCGCCTTTTCATCGCCCGGCAGCACGTAATCCGTGCCTTCCCAGGGAGACAAGAAGTCGAAGTTGCGGAATTCCTGCTTCAGCTCGACGGGTTCGTAAACGACACGCTTGGCAGCGTCGTCATAGCGAACTTCGACGAAACCGGTCGTCGGGAAATCCTTGCGCAGCGGATGGCCTTCGAAGCCGTAGTCGGTCAAAAGGCGACGCAGATCGGGGTGGCCGGTGAAGAGAACGCCGTACATGTCCCAGGTCTCGCGCTCGAACCAATCGGCGCCGGGATAGACGCTGCAGGCCGAAGGAACCGGCTGGTCTTCGGCGACCGGAACCTTGATGCGGATGCGCAGGTTCTTCTTCGGCGACAGCAGATGGTAGACGACATCGAAACGATCGGGACGCTGCGGCCAGTCGACGCCGCAAATATCCGTCAAGTTGACGAAGCCGCATCGGGCATCATCACGCAGGAACGTCAGCAGCGGGACGGTATTTTCGGCCGTCGTCGTCACGTTCAGCTCGCCATACTTGATCTCGAACGACGAAATCAGCGCGCCGCGAACTTCGGTGAGATAGGTGGCGAGCTCGTTCAGGGCTTCACTCATATTGCCTTGTCCCCTGCCTTACCGTTCGATCGTGCCGGTGCGCCGGATTTTCTTCTGCAGCAGAAGCACGCCATAGAGCAGCGCCTCAGCCGTGGGAGGACAGCCCGGTATATAGATGTCGATCGGCACGATGCGGTCGCAGCCGCGCACGACCGAATAGGAATAGTGATAGTAGCCGCCGCCATTGGCGCAGGAGCCCATCGAGATGACGTAGCGCGGTTCCGGCATCTGGTCGTAGACCTTGCGCAGAGCCGGAGCCATCTTGTTGGTCAGCGTGCCGGCGACGATCATGACGTCGGACTGGCGCGGCGAGGCGCGCGGCGCGAAACCGAAACGCTCGACGTCGTAACGCGGCATGGAAACCTGCATCATCTCGACCGCGCAGCATGCGAGACCGAAGGTCATCCACATCAACGAGCCAGTACGAGCCCAATTGATCAGCTCGTCGGTCGAGGTGACGAGGAAACCCTTGTCGGCGAGCTCATTGTTGATCTCGCCGAAGAACGGATCGTTGCTGCCGACCGGCTTGCCGGTTGCGGGATCGATGATCCCCTTCGGTTGCGGCGCGACGAGCGTCGTATTGCCTTGAGCTACTCCCATTCGAGCGCTCCCTTCTTCCATTCATAAATAAAGCCGATGGTCAGCACCGCCAGGAACACCATCATCGACCAGAACCCGAACCAGCCGATCGCACCGAAGGACACGGCCCAGGGGAAAAGGAAGGCGACTTCCAGGTCAAAGATGATGAAGAGAATCGACACGAGATAGAAGCGAATGTCGAACTTCATGCGGGCGTCGTCGAATGCGTTGAAGCCGCACTCGTAGGCCGACAGCTTTTCCGAATCAGGCGCCTTGAAAGCGACGGCAAACGGCGTGATCAACAACGCCAGGCCGATCACCACGGCAATACCAATGAAAATAGCTATCGGAATATAGGAACTGAGCAGTCCAGTCATCATGTCCATCCCTGCTTGTCATGTGCGCCGGGGCGGCGCCTCTGAGCAAATGCCCAAGCCAAGCGAAAGAGCGTTGCAACAGAGCCGTGGTTAGCGCAGCCGGGGCGCGGGCGCAAGCCTTTTGAATATGTCGTTTCAAGCACTACCGAACCGGACTTACCAACAGGCTGTAACGATATCGCGACAAATCCGCGCAAAGGCAAAACGGCTTTTTCGCAGTCGCAGCAAATTGATGATTGATTGTAATGACTTGAAGTAAATGGCGCGAGTGACGGGGCTCGAACCCGCGACCTCCGGCGTGACAGGCCGGCACTCTAACCGACTGAGCTACACCCGCGCATCGTTTGACCTTTCGGTCACGCGAAAATCCGGCAATCATGCTTTAAAATGGCGCGAGTGACGGGGCTCGAACCCGCGACCTCCGGCGTGACAGGCCGGCACTCTAACCGACTGAGCTACACCCGCACTTCATTTCAAGCATACCGGATGCTTTCGCACCCATCAAAGCGGCCTCGCCGTTCGATGAGCGGCTAACTACGGGGTTCGCGTTTGGGTGTCAAGCAGGTTTAAATACAAATCCATGACAGAGTACGAATTGTTTTCGCGACCGCCGCCGGCTCGTTCCGGCTCCGTCGATTTGGCATGGCAGCTTCGCGCCTCATGCATTTCAAAAACGGCTCATAAGCCCGCCCTGGCCAGGCCGGTTTTAGCAGCGGCCGCATGGGGCCGATATCCACTGGAGATCTCGCGCAATCAAAAAAATCAAAAAATCTTCACAAACACTCTTGCGGTTTTTTGTCGTTCCGCATAGATCACGGCCACCGAACGCAGCGGTCCAATGCACCGCTTGCTGCAAGGGCGATTAGCTCAGTTGGTAGAGCGCCTCGTTTACACCGAGGATGTCGGGAGTGCTGATCTATCGGCGGCCGCAGGTGTCGAAACCGGTGCCGTTGAAGATCCTGCGGCTGGAAACACAGCTCCTGCCTATGGCCAAATTCGATTATTACTGTGGCCGCCATTTCCAATATGAGCTCTCGTCCGTAGAGCGCTTCGGGCATGAAACCGCGCTGCAGGCCTTTCATCTCAATGCCATCCAGTCGATCTACATCAGCGGACGGCTGCTGTTGCGGAACTATGAGGAGTTTCTCGACAAGGGATTCAAGGCCATCGTTCTGCTCACGGACCCCTATTACGAATTGGCGCTGCGCATATTCCTGCTGAAACGAATGGCAAAGACGCAAATCTCGTTCTTTGGCGACCGGGACAAGATCATCCTGGCGCCGGCGGCCGAACACTTTGCTGACGTCGATCTCGAAAGCGAGGCGTCGCTTAAATCGGCGCTCAAGAAGGCATCGCAGAATGTCAGAAACGTTCTGCTGTCCCCCGTTACCCGTCAACTGGTCGCCACCACTCCCGAGCAACTCGTCAAACGCAGCGACGTCGCCGCAGCGATCGACCTGCTTTCACGGTTCACCATTGTCGGACACGATGCGGACGGCCTTCATTTTCAGGACGCAATCGGTGAACTGCTCGGCATCTCCATCGGCGATCTTCCACTGCCCTCGCGGCATTCTGCTCTGGAAGACGTTGCGGCGAGATTGCGCTCGTTGCATATTGCCGAACTCATACTCGAAGAAGATTTGATTTTTGATCATTACGTGCGTGAGGCGATGAAACCCACCGCGCCGGAATTGCAAAAAGCGAATGCAAGCCGACATGCCCAAAACAGCCATTGAAGAACCGGTCGATCAGCACTATCCGCGGGTGAAACCGGAACGCCATATTTTGCCATCTTTGTTTCGGCGAAGGATGCCGGAGCGGCATCAGTATAATGATCTGGAAGATATCGAATATTTGCCGGGGTCCGGCACGCAGGAACCCGCGCCTCGAGCCGGCGGCAAACCGCCGCTCCGGCTCCTCAGCTTTCTGTTGATCGTCATCCTGCCGTTTCTGGCAAGCTCGATCTATTACGTTTTCATCGCCTCGGATCAGTATGTTGCCGAAGCGCGCTTCGCCGTCCGCGCGCTCTCCGGTACCAGTTCGGACGACAAAGGCGATGGCAGCGGCGGCTCCGAGGGTGGTGGCGCGGCAGGCCTTCTCAACATGCGTTCAGCGTCACAGGATGCTTATGTCGTCACAAGCTTCATTCACTCCACCGAGATCCTCAAACGCATCGGCGAGAAACTCGATTATCGATCGATGTTCGCGCGGCAGGACGCGGATTTTTTATCGCGATTCCGCTCCTCGCAATCCGACGAGGAATTTCTGACCTATTGGGAAAACCACGTCAGCGCCTATATCGACGTCTCTTCCGGCATTATCACCTTAAAGGTGCGCGCTTTTACGCCCGATGATTCGGTAAAGCTTTCCGACGCCATCATTCAAGAGAGCGAAGCACTGATCAACGAGCTCTCGCAACGTGCGCGCAACGATATCGTGCAAAGCATGCGGGCAGATGTCGAGAAAAGCGGCAAGGCCTATAGCGACACCCTGGCCGCGCTCAATCAGTTTCAACATCAATCCGGGCTTCTTAGCCCGGTGGCGCAAGCCAAGGACAGCAGTACCCTGCTGACGGGACTTCTCGCGCAAAAGCTCGAATTCGAAACGCGCCTGTTCGTAATGAAGCAGTCACATGCCGAGGGTTCTCCGACCTATCAGCAGCTCACGCTCGCACTGCAAAGTCTTGACGCTCAGATCGACAAGAAGAAGACGGAGCTGACGGGGCCTGAAAACGCCAGCCTTGCCAAAGCGCTGCTGGAATACTCCAAGCTCGACACAGACCGGATGATTGCGGAGAAGCTCTATGAGGCCTCCCAGAGGAACTACGAGGCGGTGCTTGCGGAAGCGCTTCGGAAGACACTTTATTTGGCCGTTTTCGTAAAGCCGGCGCTTCCGGACGAAGCCGTATTTCCACACCGGATCACGACGCCGCTGATCATATTGCTGGGCCTGGCCGTTCTCTGGACAACCCTGTCGTTGATCTGGGCGTCGGTTGAGGATCATCAGATATAGGCGAGAGACGCGCGATGATCCGCTTTAAGAACGTATCGAAACACTTCAAGACACAGAATAGCAAAAAGGTGATCCTGGATCGCGTGACCTGCGAATTCATGTCCGGCTATTCCTACGGCCTGCTTGGCGTGAACGGCGCCGGAAAGTCCACGACCATGCGGATGATCGCCGGCACCATGCTGCCAAATTCTGGCAAGATCTCCAAGGACGTTCGTGTGTCGTGGCCGCTGGGTCTTGCCAGCGGTTTCAACCCCTATATGACGGGCCGCGCGAATCTTCACTTCGTTGCCCGCGCCTATGGGGAGGATGTCAGGCGCGTCTCCCGTTTTGTCGAAGAGTTCGCCGAACTTGGCGACTACATCAACGCGCCGGTGCGCACCTATTCTTCCGGCATGGCCGCCCGATTGGCCTTCGGCCTTTCGATGGCGATAGAATTCGAATGCTATCTCGTCGACGAAGTTCTAGCCGTTGGCGATGCGCGGTTCCAGGAACGCTGTCGCATCGCATTTGACAGCCGGCGGAAATATTCCGACATCATCATGATCTCGCACAGCATGAGCATGATCAAATCGCATTGCGACAAGGGAATGGTGCTCGTTGACGGCAGACTTATGTTTTTCGACCAGGTCGAACAGGCCATCGAAGCGTATTACAGATTGAACAGATAGATGCGACGAAGTGTCAACAAGGTCCCATATGGCTCACGATACCGGAAAGACATCTGAAACTGTTCAGCTCAGTGCGATTCAGCACAGCCGCGACGTTGCCGCGAAACTTTCGGTAACCGCGCGCAAGTTGCGCTTTTCGACATCGAAGCGAAGCCAGTTCTACAAAGCCGTTGGCCTGCGTCCCCGTCCGCTGGAGCAAATTCTCGGAAAGGCGATATTGGCCGTCACCCTGTTGTTCCTGGTTATTCCGAATGCCGCTTCGATCTATTACTTCACCCGTATGGCTTCGGATCAATATCAGTCCGAAACGCGCTTTACCGTTCGCTCGTCGACGCCAGCGCTCGGGAAGGACCAACTGGCCAAGGTAACCGGCCTGCCATCGGCGCAAATCGTCCAGAATACGCTGATCGTTACCAATTTCATTTCCAGCAAGGACATGGTGGCGGCTCTCCAGACGAAGGTCGACTTCCAAGCACTTTATGGAAATCCGGCGATCGATCCGCTGGCAAGACTCAAGCAGGATGCGACATCGGAGAAGATGCTCGACTACTGGAAGGACATGGTTTCGATCAAAATCGATGCCAACAGCGGTATCGTGACGGTCAAGGTCCGTGCCTTTTCGGCCGCCGATGCGCGGAAGATATTGCAAGAGGTCGTTGCCGCTTCCGAAGCCGTGGTCAACGACGTCAATAACCGCATCTGGCGCGATGTCATCACGACGGCGCAAACCAATTTGGACAATGCAAAGAATCAACTGCAGAAAGCGCGGGAACAGCTTCAGCTTGCCCGCAACCAAACGGGCGTCCTCAGCGTCGAGGGATCCTCGGCAATTCTCATGGACCTGATAACCAGCGTTCAGAAAGACAAGATCAATCTTCAGCAGAAATACGACGCTTTGCTTCCGACGGTAGCGCCCAATGCGCCACAGATGAAGGTTCTGAAGCGGGAAATCGATAGCAAGGAAAAGCAACTGCAGGATCTGAACAGCCAGGTGGCCGGACAGAATAAATCCGAGCAGAACCTTGCCGACGTATCCCTCGACATGTCTCAGCGACAACTGGAACAAAACCTGGCCGAACAGCAATTCGCCACAGCCATGAGAACGCTGGAGCAAGTGCAGTTTGTCAGCAAGCAACAGCTCCTTTACCTCGATACTTTTCTTGCGCCGGACCTGGCGGACGAAGCGGAATATCCCAAACGAGGGCTCTGGATGGGTGGCATTTTGGCAGCGACCCTCGCAATTTGGGGTATTGTCGTCGGCCTGCTGACAACTCTGCGAAATCGCTTGGGGTGATCACGCTTCGACCGTCACCCATGCAAAGTCTGCGCGACGCCATCTATGGATCGATACCCAGGCCGCGGCCTTCCGCAGCGTCTATTGACAGTATTCGCCCCCTCGCAAAACGATTGCTCATCCTGTCGCGATATCCCAATCCGAGCGTCAGCTATTATCTGGATGAGAGGACCAAAGCGCTTGCCGATGTTCCCATCATCCGCAAGGGGCTCGATGACGGATTGGACGACGTCGATTGCGACGGGCTTTTCGTCATCATCTGCCGCTATATCAAGGGGCCGCAACTACGTTGGCTGGAGCGTAGGCGTGAGAATCTGGCGGGGGTAGCCTATTTCGTCGACGACGACATTCCTGCCATGATCGCGGGCGACGAGGCCAGTTGGCTCTATAAATTCAGGCTGCTCAATTCCGCCATCCGGCCGCTTCCACAGCTCAACCGATTGCTCACCCATCTATGGACATCGACGGAGCACTTGGCGGGGACATTGGCGAACTCCGGTCAGAAGGTCGACATCCTTGCGCCGATGCCGGCGAAATCGGCTTGGAAATCAGCCGAGAACGCCGGCAAATCGGCTGCATCGCTGAAGATGATCTATCATGCCACCGGTATTCACCGTCATGAGCACGAGTTCCTGATGCCGATCGTCCGGTCGGCCATGAACAAGCATGAGAATTTACATTTCGAGGTCTTCGCAGATGGTAGCCTCGCGCGTCGATGGCGTCGTCAGGGCATTGAGCCGGGTCGGATGACGATAAGCCCACAACTACCGTGGTCGTCCTATCTTGCGAGGACCACGGATCAGGGTGCCGACATTGCCTTGGTGCCGCTCCTCGCGGGAAGAACCAACGACAGCCGTGCCGACACCAAGCGGATCGATATAAGCCGCATGGGAGCCGCCGCCATATTTTCCCGATGCGCGACATTTGCACGCTGCACCGTCGCTGGAGAGATTCACATCGGCAACACGCCGGAGGAATGGCTGACGGCGATCGATCAGCTTGCGGAAGATAAAGCCCGGCGATTTGCCGTGCGCGATGCGACGCTACAATCCATAGAAAAAATGCGCCAGAGCGCAACGCTGGCATTTCCGGGCATACGTTTTGGTGGGCTTGGTGATATGGCTTGATGGCTAGCATGGAGACGCTCTCCACTGCTGGAATTTGGATATTAAGAAATCAATGACACTCAAGATTTTACCCAACGCCGATGTTCAACGCGAGATTTCCCCCGGCGCGGGCGCCAATTTGTGGAAATCCCTTGGCGACGATCCTGCTTTCGAAATCCGTTTCGCGCCCGTCAGAAAGAGGCTTGTCGTCGTTCACATTGCCGGCACTGACGAACCGATCGACCCGAAATTCTATGTCAATCGCGGTCGCGGTTTTCGGGAAAAGGATGCGGTCACGCTGTCGGCGGGGCATCGATTCATTATTACAGCGGATGTGGGAGCGATCGGCACGATCTGCTCGCTCCGCGCCGACCCGGCAAGTTTCCCGACGAGGTTCAGCTTCGACGTTGCGGCATTTTCTTCAGCAAAAGCAGCCGAGAGGCACATTTCAACCCTGCTCGACGCCCACGGGCAGTCTGAACGAGTCGATCTCGGCAGACTGGCGCAATACTGGACGAAATTGCCAAGGCTGCCCCTCGGAAAACGTTCGAAGAGCGCTGCGATACAATATGCGGAGGCGAGCTATCGGCTCGCTGCTGGTCTCGCTGCCTCCCCCGTCTCCTCAACGGCGGGACTGTGGCTGAGCGTTGTCGTTCCGGTCTACAATGCTCCAACGCGGTATCTCGACGATCTCGTAAGATCTTTCGAAGCACAAAACGAAGAGGGTACGGAGCTCATTCTGAGCGACGACGGATCGACCTCGCAGGAAACGCGGCGATGGTTTGAGAAGCAGAGATCCAAGAACAACGTCCGTTTCGTCCTAACCGAGAAGAATGGCGGCATAGCAGCCGCCACCAATGCCGGACTTCTGCATGCGCGCGGCCTTTGGCTCGCTTTCCTCGACCACGACGACGTAATCGCCCCTCACGCCTTCAAAGTCGTGCGACATGCGTTAGAGCAAAATCCCGATGCAAACTTCCTTTACACCGACGAACTCGTTGTCGACGACACGCTGAAACCCACGGGGCTGATGTTGAAACCGGCCTATGATCCCGTTCTTCTGACGGGCGTCAATTACATCAATCATTTCTCCGTCTATCGCCGCAGCCGGCTCCAGGACATCGGCTATCTCCGTACCGGATATGACGGTTCGCAGGACTATGATCTCCTGCTGCGCTATCTGGAAGGACTGCCCGAAAATTCCGTCCTTCACCTGCCCTACCCCGCCTATTGGTGGCGGCGCAACGGCCGCACCTATTCGCGGAAATTCATGGATGCCGCGACCGCCAACGCGAGAAAGGCGCTTGTCGAACGGTTTGAGCGCCAACAACAGCCTGTCCGCATAGAGGGGGCACTGACGAATACCCTGCATCGCGTCATGTTCGAGCGTCGGGAGACGCCATGGCCGAAGATATCCATCATTATTCCGAGCAAGGATAGCTTCGACCTGATCTCCCGGGTGCTGAAGGATATCTTCGAGCGAACGGATTATCCCAACTTCGAAGTGCTTGTCGTCGACAACGGCTCTTCGGACAAGGCCGTGTTGGATCTCTACGAGCATTATCGCGAAACGCGACAAGAGTTTTCGGCCTCGATCACACCCGAACCCTTCAACTTCTCCCGGTCGGTCAATCGCGGTTTGCGCGCCGCCAAGGGGGAGCACTATCTCATCCTCAACAATGACGTCGAGATTATCGAGCCGGACTGGCTGAAAGAGATGGCGGCCTGTCTCGCCTATGAGGGCACCGGCATTGTCGGCGCCAAGCTTCTCTATCCGAACGACAAGATCCAGCATGCCGGCGTCATTGTCGGTTTCGGCGGGTTGGCGGGGCATTGGTATATGAACAAGCCCAAGGATTTCGGCGGTCCGATGAACAGGCTGCATGTCCGCAATTCGGTGACCTGCGTGACCGGGGCGGTGATGCTGATTTCCGGCGACTGCGCCGGAGCGATCGGCACATTCGACGAAGAAAATTTCGCCGTCGCCTATAATGACGTCGATTATTGCCTGCGCGTCCATAAGGCCGGCTTTCGCATCATATGGACGCCTTTTGCCTGCCTCTATCACCACGAATCGCTTTCACGGGGATCGGACAAATCGGGAGAACGGAAAAAACGATTTGAGCAGGAAAAGGACAATCTGCGCCGGCTGCACGCGACTCAGACCTTTGAGGACCGTGCGATCAATCCCTCATACAGCCGGGATAAATCGGACCCAAAGATATTGATGCCAACGAAGCTGCGGATTCCATCGATGTGAGATCTCGGCGGCAATCCCACCTGAAGGAACCGCCGCGTTGCTTTAACCGCGATACTGCTCGTCAGTTACATATTCCATCCAGTCGGCAGCCTTGCCGTCTTGCATTTCCTGAATGGCGATATGCGTCAACGGGGTGTCCGGCCCGGCGCCGTGCCAGTGCTTTTCGCCCGGAGCAAACCAGAGGACGTCGCCGGCATTGATCTCGCGGATTTCGCCGCCCCAGCTTTGCGCAAGTCCCTTGCCGGACGTCACCACCAGTGTCTGGCCGAAGGGATGCGTGTGCCAGGCCGTGCGGGCGCCTGGATCGAAGCTGACATTGACCACCTGGACACGTGCGGGCGCCTGCGCCTGCATCAATGGTTCCTGGCGAACGCTGCCGGTGAAATATTCGGCCGGCGCATTGAAGGACGGGCGCGATCCATTGGGCTTTATCTCCACGGCGTTTCTCCTGCTTCAGCCAGCACAGCGCTTGCCGCGCCTCTTTCTCGGCCGCCAGCCTATGCCATCCGACGATATCATCCAAGCGACAACACCGATGTCAGCGCTTTACAATTGGATCAGATCCAACTCCTTGCCGATCTCCCGTTTGGCAATCTCGACGAGGCTTCTTTCATGAGTGAAGAGAATGGTCTGGAAACGCTCTGCCGTGCCGGCAAGCGCCTTCAGGCCAGCGCTGACGCGGTCGTCGTCGAAGGTTTGAAAGATATCGTCGACGATCAACGGCGCGGGCTCGTTGCGGGACGAATAATCTTCGAGGAAGGCGAGCCGCAGCGCGAGATAAAGCTGATCGCCGGTACCCTCGCTCAAGCCATCCAGCGGCACGCGCTCGCCGCCTGAGCGCTCCGCCAGCAGTTGCAGAGCATCCCTCTCGTCATGTTCCTCGACGAGGCGCGCAAAGCGCTGGCCGGTCAGCAATGAGAACAAGTCCCCTGCCCGCTTGATGACCGGATCGGCCTGCTGCTCGCGATAGGCCTCCATGGAGCTTGCCAGCATCCGTGCCGCGAGTTTCAGCACCACCCATTGCCGCGCCAGCTCCTTCGCCTCCTGTTCGGCGGAGAGCTTTTCGAACACGGCGTGTTCGGCGCTGACGCCGATCTCCAGCGCGCGTCGCTGGCGCTGGTTTTCCGCCAAGCGCGCCATCAGTTCGCCATGGGCGGTGAATTGCCGGAGGTCTTCGGCAATCAAGCGTTCAATCTCCAGCTCCGCAGCGACACGTTCGAAGCCGGCGAGCTGGGCGCGGGTTTCATCCTCGCCATCACCGTCGGCCTGCTGGCGGAAACGGTCGCGGCTTTCCGTCAGTCTCGTGTTCAGCCGGGCGCGCTCACGCAATCGCGACAGCAACACCGGCAGGTCGGCATTTTCTGGCAGATCGGCGGTCAGACGGGCGAGATCGGCCATCACCGTCGCAAGCGCATCAGCGCAGCGGATGGCCTGCGCCTCCGCACGCTGGCGCTCCTCATCTAGCTGATCGCGCTTCTTCTGTTCACCGCGCGCGGCATTGGCGCGAGCGTGCAACGCTTCGGCCGCGGCGTCCGGCGGCAGGTGATCGAGTTCATAGCCGGCCGTTGCGGCAAGTGTGGCGAGCCGCCGCTCGAAATCGGCCATGTCACGGCGCATGCCGCTGACACGGCGTTGACGGTTGTCACGCTCCGCCAAGACATCCGGCAGCTCCGTCCATGCCTTCAGGGCAGCGGCAGCCATTTCCAGCGTCGCATCCGCAGGAAGACCGAATGCCAGGACGGCTTTGCCGAACGCCTCGCGCCAACCGGCCTGGCGTCGCTCGATATCCTGCGACTGCTCAGCAAGACGCGTCAGCCGGTCACGTGCCGAGGCGATCTCGCCTTCGCGCGTGCGGCTTTCATTCCAGCGCTCCGAAAGCAGGCGAAGATGCTTTCGCAACCCTTCAGCCATGGCGCCTAACGGCAGCCGAGCGCTTTTATAACCGGTGGCGTCGGCGATATCTTTCAGTGCCGGAAAAACGCGCGCTTCAGCAAGAGCAGCTTCATCCCGCTCGTCCACCAGATCGTGCAGGGCTCGCCGCTCCCGCAACAGGCCTTCAATCGCGCGTCGCCATTCCAGCATGGCCGCCGGATCGAGCGCTGCGACACCGCAGGGCTCGAAGAGCGCGACAAAGGCGGCGAGCGCCTTGGCCGATGTTTCTTCCTGCCGCCGCAGTCGCCTCGCGGCGGCCTCGCGCTCTCTTTGCAGCCGCGCCTGCCGCAACAGATTGTCCGCATGGCGCGAAACCCGGTCCGCATCATTCAGTGCCGCATCGGCCAGGCGGTCCGCTTCCGCAAGACTCGTCCCGAAGCTGGCAATCGCTTTGTCATCGGGAGCCCGGCCAGCCACGAATCCATTGCGGATCGATTGCCATAGGACATCGCGAGCGTTCCGCGCCTCGGCGATCTGTTCATGCGTGACGATCGGACCTCTACGCTCGGCATCCTCCAGCGCCCGCTCGATCTCGGTCAACTGCTCATCATATACGCGCACCTTGTCGGATGCCTCGCGCAGACTGCCGCGGGCGGCGTCGATCACCTCCCGATGCGTGACGATTTCAGCGGGGTCCGGCAGCGGTGCGGTGAATAGTGCTTCAACATCGGCAACAGGAGGACGCAGGCGGGCAGCAGCCTCGCGAAGGTTCGTCTCGGCACGGCGGATCTGTGTCTCCAAGGCGTCGAGACGGGCGAGAGTGGCGAGATCACCAGCCAGTGACTCCAGTTGGTCGATAAAAGGCCGGGGATCGATCAAACGCCCGGCGAGGCCATCCTTCTCCAACGCCGCGAGCTGCCCGCGCTCGCTGTCCAATTGCTCTGCGATTGCCTGGGCCCGGAGCAATAACCGCCTGCCCTCTTCCACCAGTTCGGAGAGGCGGGCGCAGTCAGCATCGCTTGGCTGCCGTTTTTCCAATTGCGCAACATCGGAAAAACCAAGGCGGCGGGCAAGCTGTGCAAGCTCCGCGTCATATCTGGCCAATTCCTGATCGACGCGCGGCAGATCCTGGCGCTGGCTGCGATAGTTGCCGGTATCGGCAAAGAGCTGCGTGATGTCGCTCGATAGCTGCAGCAGAGTTTCGTCTATCGCGATCGACGATAGTTCTTCACCGGTACGCGTGGCCAGTTGCTGGGCACGGCGCAGCTCGTCCTCGGCGCCGCGCTTGTCGTTCAGGCTTTGCTCCAGCCTATCCGCAAAACTGTCCGGTATCGCCGATAGGTCGGCGAGGCGGTCAAGAGCTGCCATCTCGCCATCGATTTCGGCCAGCAGCGGCTGCAGCGTCTTCAATCTCTGGAGCTGGTCGAGTGCCTGCCGCGTCCCACGGCGCTGGTCCTGCAAGCGCTCCAGTTCCGTTTCCAGTTCTACGGCTTCCGAAAGCAGCTTCTTCCAGTCGCCGGATTTGAGCTCATTGTCACGTTCGGCTTTGCGGGCTTCGTCATGGCGGTCCAGCGCCCGGTAGAAACTGCGATCCTTCGACCGCCGCGGCGCATAGATGCCGTCAGCCTCGCCTTCCAGCGACTGCCGCAACCGCGAGAGGCCCGTGAGGCCGGAGGCGGCGGAAAACAACAGGCTGCCGATCTCGCCGCCGGTGCGAAGCATGGCAGTCGCGCCTTGCCGCAGCCGCAGAGAATCGAGACCGAAAGCACGCTCGAAGACATCGCGGCTCAAATTGCCGAGGAACGGTGCCAAGGCATCTTCCGCAAGCGGCGCCTCCTTATCGTCGGGAGCCAGCAAAGTGTTCTTGCGCCCGCGTCGGCGGCGAAAAGCGAGCGTCGCACCGTCCCGCGCGCGGATTGCCGCGCCGACACGCAGGCTCGTCGGCTCATGCAGGAAGCTTTGTTCGGCCGCAACGGGAAAGCCGAACAGCAAATCGGAAATGGCGCTGAGCGCCGAGGACTTGCCTGCCTCGTTCGGCCCGTAAATGACATGCAGCTTCGCGCCGGCGCGAAAATCGAGCGCGCGCTCGGTCAGCGCGCCATAGCGGAGAATGTCGAGCCGATCGAAGCGCATGGGTCAGCCTGCCCCCTGCCCGCGCGCCAGCAGCAATTGCCGCGCCTCCTCGATCAACATCTCGATGCTATCGTCAAGCGGCAACTCCGCCGCGCCGAGGCCGGACGGCAAGCGCATTGCGATTTCACCGACAAGCCTTTCCGCTTCCGCGACGATGTCCACATCGCTGGCATGTTCGGACAACAATTGGCCGAGATCGAGCGCGCCTTTGGCTTCGACAGTCCTCTCGACAAGCGGCTCCAGCCGCAGCTCCAGCTTCTCCAGCCAGATGTCCTCATGCACGCGATGGCACGCCGCCTCCACCTCATCGCGCCATTGCTGGCGGTTGGCCGCAATGGCGCCCTGCAAGGGCGTGATGCCCGACAGCCGCACGCGCAGCGCCGTCATGCGCCCGGCCATATCATCGGCAAGCGGCTGTACCGCCTGCTCGACGCGGCGCAGGATTGCGGCCTGATCGTCCTCGGGATCGACCACGATATCGGCCTGCGCAAACCGCGCCTCGTCGACGATCAAGCGTTCATGGCTGACGCGGCCCTCGTCGACCGTGACCAGCACCGCACCCTTTGCCCCACGCTCGCGAATGCTGCGGCCCTGCAGGTTACCGGGAAAAACCACCAGCGGATCGCTCGCCACCACCTCATAGTCGTGCACGTGGCCGAGCGCCCAATAGTCGTAACCGCGTGAACGCAAATCGTCGACCGAACACGGCGCATAGGGTGCATGCGGCTCGCGGCCGGTCAGCGAGGTATGGAGAATGCCAATATTGAACCAGCCGGATACGGGCGCGGGATAGGCAAGCGCCAGATTGTCGTTGGCCGAGCGCTCGGCAAAGCCCTGCCCGTGCAGCGCCACCTGCAAGGCGTCCAGCCTGACGGAGCCGGGCTTGTTCGTCGGGAATTCATGGACATTGGCCGGCAGCGTAATAGTCTTGGTGATGACGCTCGCCGCGTCGTGATTGCCGCGCAGCAGATAGACCCGGATGCCGGCCCGCTCCAGCCGTGCCATTTCCCGATTGAAGAACAGACCGATCTTGTTGTCCTTCCAATCGCCGTCATAGACATCGCCGGCGATGAGGAAGAAATCGACTGCTTTCTCGATCGCCAGCCCAACAAGCGTCGAAAAGGCCTTGCGGCTCGCTTCCACGAAGATGGAGGCGATAGTAGCATCCTTCAATGCCAGCCCCTGAAAGGGACTGCCGAGATGCAGATCGGCGGCGTGGATGAAGCTGAAAGAGGGCATAAGCTCCGGTCATCGTCAGATATCTGGCATATTCTTTTAAGGAAATACGGAGCCGATGAACACCACGTGGGAGAGGTCATCCAACGCTTTCGTCTATTGCCGGGGCCTGTCATTCTCCTATGTCACGCGATTGCGATCCTGCAACTTCGTCCTAAAGCGCATTGCGATCTCTTGGATTCGCTCCTTGCGCTTTAGGCTCTTGATTTTGCGCATGTCGTTATCGCAAAACCGATACGCACTTTTGCGCGACATGCTGAGGCTTGTCCGCACTCTGAGCGGCTGGTAGTGCCTTGGCATTTCATTACGAACGGAGACAATTCCATGAAACACTATGCTTTCGGTCGCACGCCCTTTATCGTTACGAATGTCGGTTTCGGCGCCTGGCAGATTGGCGGCGCCTGGGGCGATGTCAGCGAGGCCGATGGCCGCGCCGCCCTGAACGCTGCGCTCGATGCCGGCATGACCTTCATCGACACGGCTGACGTCTATGGCGACGGCCGCTCCGAAAAGATCATCGCAGACGTGCTGAAGGCGCGCGGCGGCACCCGCCCGATGGTCGCGACCAAAGCCGGCCGCCGGCTCAATCCGCACGTCGCCGATGGCTACAACAAGGCCAATCTTGAAGGCTTCATCGACCGCAGCCTGAAAAACCTCGGCGTCGACAGCCTGGACCTGGTGCAGTTGCATTGCCCGCCGACCGAGGTGCTCTATCGCCCCGAAGTCTTCGCCGGCCTCGACGAGTTGCAGAAGGCCGGAAAGATCAAGGGATACGGCGTCAGTGTCGCGCTGGTCGAGGAGGCGCTAAAAGCGATCGAATATCCGGGCGTGCTCAGCATCCAAATCATCTACAACATCTTCCGCCAGCGTCCCGACCATCTGTTCTTCAAAGAAGCCAGGCGCAAGAATGTTGCGGTCATCGCCCGCGTGCCGCTGGCCTCCGGCCTGCTTTCCGGCAAGATCACCCGCGATACTCAGTTCGCCAGCGACGATCATCGCAACTTCAACCGCCATGGTGAAGCCTTTGATGTCGGCGAGACTTTTGCCGGCGTGCCGTTCGAAGTTGGCCTGCAGGCGGTCGAGGAAATCCGCAAGCTGGTCCCCGCAGGCGCCAGCATGGCCGCTTTTGCGCTGCGCTGGATCCTGATGAACGACGCCGTGACGGTCGTCATCCCCGGCGCCCGCAATGCCGAGCAGGCCAGGGCGAATGCGGCCGCCGCCGACCTTGCGCCGCTTTCGGCCGATGTCATGGCCGCAACGCGGGAGATCTACGAACGCCTGATCGCGCCCCACGTTCATCACCGCTGGTAACTCCAGGAGTTTCCAGGAAGACACATGGCCGGGTCCCTATCCGGCCGTGATTTTTGCCGCTGCTGGCATCCAAAAACCAGGCACGCTTCCTATCTGTCTTGAAACGACGGATTCAAGGAGGAAGTTCAATGAAAGTGGCTCTGGTAACCGGTGCATCGCGCGGACTTGGCGCCGTGATCGCGCGCGAACTCGCAGACGCTGGTTGGGCGGTCGCCGTCAACTATGCGAATGATACCCACGGAGCGGATGCCGTGGTCGACGCGATCCGACAGCGGGGCGGCCAAGCCTATGCGGCGAAATTCAGCGTCATCGACAAGGCCCAGCTTACAGAGGGCCTCGACGCCGTCAGGGACGCACTCGGCCCCGTCGATCTCATCGTCAACAATGCAACGGGGCCGCAGCCGGAAATGCCGCTTATGGAGCAATCCTGGCAGACCCATCTCGACCAGCTTGAATTCTTCGTCAAAGCGCCGCTCGAGCTGCTTCAGGCCGTTTTGCCTGATTGGCGTGCGCGCAAGTCGGGGCGAATTGTAAATATCGGCTCGGAAGTGGCTGAACTCGGCAATCCCTATTTCGGAAACTACGCCTCGGCAAAAGGCGCCATGCTTTCCATGACACGCTCCTGGGCCCGAGAGCTTGCGCCGGAGGGAATCACCGTCAACCTCGTGGCTCCCGGCTGGATCCCCGTCGAGCGTCATGCAGGGGCATCTCAGCGGTCGATCGACGGATATCTCGCCCAAACCCCGATTGGCCATTTCGGAACGCCGGAGGACGTCGCCCACATGGTCGTATTCCTCGCTTCGAGCAAGGCGGATTTTCTGACGGGCCAGAAATTTGCGGTGAATGGCGGGCGGACGCTTCTTTGATGGTCCTATTTCTCCGCGGCCTCGGAGTATGACAGAACTTCAGGGCGGCAGGGCGGCCAGTCTGCCGACAAAAGCCGATTTCTGTAGCGGATGCTACCAAATCCTCTCATGCGAATAAAGTGTCGCTGGTAAAGCGCGAAAGAAAGCAACGATGATCCGTACCGCGAAACTGAGTGATGCTGAGCAAGCAATCCAAGTCCTGCGTAGGTCTATCACAGAACTATGCATTTTCGATCATCTAGGAAACGATGAAATCGTGCAGATGTGGTTGGAAAATAAAACGCCTGCACACTTTCGCTCCTGGGTCTGCGCGCCCGATCAACACATTCTGGTCGCGGAGCATGATGGGACGATTTGTGCGGTCGGCGGTGCGGCGCGAAAAAGCGGAGAGATTACGCTCAACTATATCGCACCCAGCGCTCGCTTCCAGGGCATAAGCAAGAGGATGCTGGTCGCCCTCGAACGATATCTACAAGATGCGGGCCATGAGCATGTTATTCTCACCAGCACCGCGACAGCTCACCGCTTTTATCGGTCGGTCGGCTATGTTGATACGGGCGCGCCTGTCATGTGGGGTCTACTATCTGGCTATCCCATGGCCAAGGCCCTGGTGTGAGATGCCTTTGACGATCGACGTATTGATCTACCGCCGAATGTAGTCACTGGTGGCATTTGCCAGATAAAAATGAAAAAGGGGTCCGAAATGCTTCGAACCCCCTGCGTCCTCCACCATAGAGCAAAAGCCCGATAGGCGGGTGAAAACGGGATATCAGCCGTTGACGGCGTCCTTCAGGCCCTTGCCGGGCGTGAACTTCGGCACGTTGCGAGCCGCGATATCAACCTCAGCGCCGGTGGACGGGTTACGACCCTTCGTGGCTGCACGGTGAGAAACGGTGAAGCTGCCGAAACCTGCGAGACGAATGTCGCCGCCCTTCTTCAGTTCAGTCTGGACGGTATCAAAAACAGCGTCAACAGCGGAAGCAGCGTCAGCCTTGGTAATACCGGCCTTCTCGGCCACTGCGGACACGAGCTCATTCTTATTCATGTTTCCACCCCTTTCTACTGGTATGAAACGACTCATCTTGTAAGCGGGGCGCAGAATACGAGTGCTCTAGCCCGCCGCAACCCCCAAAAGCCCTGCAAATCAAGGAAAAGCAAGCGCCGCCAAAAGCTTTTCACAAAAAAAGACCGGCAAAAATGCCGGTCTTTTCTGGTTTTATGTCAATTCGGCGCAAATGAGGCGCAACCATGCTCAGTGTGCGATGGTTGCCCCAACATCGTCGACGCCTTCAACCGTTGCGATCACGGGCGTTTCGACGGTGCCGTCCCATTCGATCGGCTCGGGTCTGCGCACCAGCGCATGCTTGATCACCTCGCCCATGCGGGATACCGGGACGATCTCCATGTTGTTCTTCACGTTGTCCGGAATCTCCGCCAGATCCTTGGCGTTTTCCTCCGGAATCAGCACCTTCTTGATGCCGCCGCGAAGCGCTGCGAGCAGCTTTTCCTTCAGGCCGCCGATCGGCAGCACGCGGCCGCGCAGCGTGATTTCGCCGGTCATGGCCACATCCTTGGAAACCGGGATGCCGGTCATGATCGAGACGATCGCGGTTGCCATGGCAACGCCGGCCGAGGGGCCATCCTTCGGCGTCGCACCTTCCGGCACGTGCACGTGGATGTCGCTCTTGTCGAAGAGCGGCGGCTGGACGCCAAAATCGACGGCACGCGAGCGGACATAAGACGCCGCCGCGGAAATCGATTCCTTCATGACTTCCTTCAGATTGCCGGTGACCGTCATGCGGCCCTTGCCTGGCATCATCACGCCTTCGATCGTCAGCAGCTCGCCGCCGACTTCCGTCCAGGCGAGACCGGTCACGACACCGACCTGATCGTCGCGTTCGGCTTCGCCATGACGGAAGCGCGGAACGCCGAGATATTCGTCGATATTCGCAGCGGTCACCGCAACGGACTTGGTCTTGCCCTTGATGATCTCGGTGACCGCCTTGCGGGCGAGCTTCATCAATTCGCGCTCGAAGTTACGCACGCCGGCTTCGCGGGTGTATTGCTGGCTGATCGCCATCAGAGCGTCGTCGCTGACCGAAAATTCATTCGGCTGCAGCGCATGTTCCTTGATGGCCTTCGGCAGCAGGTGCCGCTTGGCGATTTCGCGCTTCTCGTCTTCAGTATAGCCGGCGATACGGATGATCTCCATGCGATCCATCAGAGGCGCAGGGATGTTCAGCGTATTTGCCGTCGTGATGAACATCACGTCAGACAGATCGTATTCGACTTCCAGGTAATGATCCATGAAGGTCGAATTCTGCGCCGGGTCCAGCACTTCCAGCAGGGCCGAAGACGGATCGCCGCGGAAATCCATGCCCATCTTGTCGATTTCGTCGAGCAGGAAGAGCGGATTGGACTTCTTGGCCTTCTTCATCGACTGGATGACCTTGCCGGGCATCGAGCCGATATAGGTGCGGCGATGACCGCGGATTTCGGCTTCGTCACGAACGCCGCCAAGCGCCATGCGGACATACTCGCGGCCGGTCGCCTTGGCGATCGACTGGGCGAGCGAGGTCTTGCCGACGCCCGGAGGGCCGACGAGGCACAGGATCGGGCCCTTGATCTTGGTTGCGCGTGCCTGGACGGCCAGATACTCGACGATGCGTTCCTTGACCTTGTCCAGACCGAAATGATCCGCTTCGAGGATCTTCTCGGCATTGTTCAGATCGGTCTTGATCTTCGACTTCTTGTGCCACGGGATGCCCAGCAGCCAGTCGAGATAATTGCGCACGACGGTGGCTTCCGCCGACATCGGGCTCATCTGACGCAGCTTCTTCAGCTCCGCGTCGGCCTTTTCCTTGGCTTCCTTGGACAGCTTGGTCTTGGAGATGCGCTCTTCCAGTTCGGCCATCTCGTCGCGGCCTTCCTCGCCGTCGCCGAGTTCCTTCTGGATCGCCTTCATCTGCTCATTCAGGTAGTATTCGCGCTGGGTCTTCTCCATCTGGCGCTTGACGCGCGAGCGGATGCGCTTTTCGACCTGCAGAACCGAAATCTCGCCTTCCATGAAGCCGAGCGCCTTTTCGAGGCGGCCCTTGACGCTGGTGGTTTCCAGCATCTCCTGCTTCTCGGTGATCTTGATCGACAGATGCGAAGCGACGGTATCGGCGAGCTTCGAATAATCGTCGATCTGGCTGGCCGCACCAACCACTTCCGGCGAAATCTTCTTGTTGAGCTTTACATAGCTTTCGAATTCCGAAACGACCGAGCGGCTCAGCGCTTCCAGTTCGACCGGATCTTCGTTCGGCTCATGCAAGACATGGCCGAGCGCCTCGTAAAAATCCTCGCGGCCTGTGTAAGCGTCGATCTCCGCGCGTGCCCGGCCTTCAACCAGCACTTTGACCGTGCCGTCGGGGAGCTTCAGGAGCTGCAGCACATTGGCTACCGTGCCGACCTTGTGGATTGCGTCCGGGGCGGGATCATCGTCGCTGGCGTTGATCTGGGTGACGAGCATGATCTGCTTGTCGGACCCCATGACCTCTTCCAGCGCGCGGATGGACTTCTCCCGTCCGACGAACAGCGGCACGATCATGTGGGGAAAAACCACGATGTCGCGCAATGGCAATACCGGATAGGCAATGCTCTCAGTTGCCGCAGACGTTTTCTTAGTCATGTCATTTCCTTTCCGTCGTCCCGTTCCCGGGCTCTCTGCCGGCTTTGGGGGATTAGCCGGCTCTCTCACTTGGGTTAGAAGTGGAGCTTCACATCTTTCATTTCAAGTCGCGCAAGGCGCACCGCAGGGTCACGAAATGCGCATGTCACGAGGAGGAACGCAACAACAAACACCGGGCCCCGGCTACTCAAACATTGCCAGCGATCCAGTTCCCGAAGGACCGAAGCCAGACCAAATCCATGTATCCGCCGAGGTCCCCAGAATCACGCCATCATGGCCGCGGCAAGCGCTCTTCACAACCGGTTTTATCGGCCTTCCAATAAGCTTATCCCGGACTTTATCAGGAAACTGTACGGTTTTTCAAATAGAAAGGGGCCCGTCAAAGACGAGCCCCTTAAGCCGCAAATCTGAAGATCACGCGGTCGCGTTGGCCTTTTCTTCCTGCCGGTCTGCGTAGATGTACAGCGGACGCGCAGAGCCGCGAACGACCTCTTCGGAAATGACCACTTCGCGAACACCTTCCAGCGCCGGCAGATCGAACATGGTGTCGAGCAGGATCTTTTCCATGATCGAGCGCAGGCCGCGAGCGCCGGTCTTGCGCACGATCGCCTTGCGGGCGATTTCGCGCAGCGCATCCTCGTGGAAGGTCAGCTCGACGTCTTCCATCTCGAACAGGCGCTGATACTGCTTGACGAGCGCGTTCTTCGGTTCCGACAGGATCTGGATCAATGCATCCTCGTCCAGGTCTTCCAGCGTCGCCAGAACAGGCAGACGGCCAATGAATTCCGGGATCAGGCCGAACTTGACCAGGTCTTCCGGCTCCAGTTCGCGCAGCACTTCGCCGACGCGGCGGTCATCGGGCGCCTTGACAGCGGCGCTGAAGCCGATCGAGGTCTTTTCGCCGCGGGCGGAGATGATCTTGTCGAGACCCGCGAAAGCGCCGCCGCAGATGAAGAGGATGTTCGTCGTGTCGACCTGCAGGAATTCCTGCTGCGGATGCTTGCGGCCACCCTGGGGAGGAACCGAAGCAACCGTGCCTTCCATGATCTTCAGCAGAGCCTGCTGCACGCCTTCGCCAGAAACGTCGCGGGTGATCGACGGATTGTCCGACTTGCGCGAGATCTTGTCGACTTCATCGATGTAGACGATGCCGCGCTGAGCGCGCTCAACGTTGTAGTCGGCAGCCTGCAGCAGCTTCAGGATGATGTTTTCGACATCTTCGCCGACGTAACCGGCTTCGGTCAGCGTCGTGGCGTCAGCCATGGTGAAGGGCACGTCGATGATGCGGGCCAGCGTCTGGGCAAGATAGGTCTTGCCGCAGCCGGTCGGGCCGACGAGCATGATGTTCGACTTCGCCAGTTCGACATCGCCGTTCTTGGAGGCATGGGCGAGCCGCTTGTAATGGTTATGAACCGCCACCGACAGGATCTTCTTCGCCTGTCTCTGGCCGATGACGTATTCGTCGAGAACCTTGATGATATCCTGCGGTGTCGGCACGCCGTCACGGGACTTCACCATCGAGGATTTGTTCTCCTCGCGGATGATGTCCATGCACAGCTCGACGCATTCATCGCAGATGAAGACGGTCGGCCCGGCAATCAGCTTCCGGACTTCATGCTGGCTCTTGCCGCAGAATGAACAATACAGGGTATTCTTGGAGTCGCCGCCGTTGCTGCCGCTGACTTTGCTCATATCATTTTCCTTCCAGCACGCCGCTGATTTCCAGATTGAAATCGCGGTCCACTCAATGCGCCCGCCGGACCTGCCCCTCGTTTCATCAGCAGATCGCGGCGCTCTTCGGGGTACTGAACGTAGTCCAGACAACATGCCCGGACTGCGGTGGCAACGAATCCCCCTTCGAATGCCGAATGCTATGTCATAAAATCGCTACATAGCATTAACGCTTACTATTACCGTGTTCTACACCACATTAAACCCCTATTCGATCACAAATGGGATAGAACTGTGGCGTAGAAGACACCGCCCTTGGATAACTCAGGCGGGCGTTTCACCTTCCATTTCAGTACGGGACGTCAGCACCTTGTCGATCAAACCCCACTCCTTGGCCTCGTCGGAGGACATGAAATGGTCACGATCGAGCGTCTGCTCGACTTCTTCGTAGGTGCGGCCGCAATGCTTGACATAGACTTCGTTCAGGCGGCGCTTCATCTTGATGATGTCGCGGGCGTGACGCTCGATGTCCGAAGCCTGACCCTGGAAACCGCCTGAGGGCTGGTGAACCATGATGCGCGAATTCGGCGTTGCGAAACGCATGTCCTTGTCGCCTGCGGCCAGCAGCAGCGAGCCCATGGACGCAGCCTGGCCAATGCAAAGCGTCGACACGGCGGGCTTGATGAACTGCATCGTGTCGTAGATTGCCATGCCTGCCGTAACGACGCCGCCAGGCGAATTGATGTAAAGCGCGATCTCTTTCTTCGGGTTTTCCGCCTCGAGGAAGAGAAGCTGGGCGCAGACCAGCGTCGCCATTTGATCTTCGACCGGACCCGTCAGGAAGATGATGCGCTCCTTCAGCAGGCGAGAATAGATGTCGTAAGACCGTTCCCCGCGGTTGGTCTGCTCAACAACCATCGGCACCAGAGCCATAGCTGTATCGACTGGATTTCTCATGTGCGTCCTTTACCAAGCTTGCCCCGACGCCGAAATGCCGGGAATCGAATAAAATCCTTTTACCCTACATAGAGTGTCACTGCCCTGCACTTCAAGACGCGCGAAAGCATAACGTCAAAAAGGCGTGATGGCTCGGGGGATATTGAGGAAGCGTTTCTAGCCGCTGATTTCCTGATGCCAATAGATCTGGTGACGGGCTGTGCGCGGTCCACTGGTTTTCGCGACCGCAGGGTGAAGGAAGAATGAAGCGCTGACGAGGTTGGCACAGCGTCAATCGCATGCGCAGGCAAAATTTACCAAGCGACTTAAGGAACTCACCATCTTATTCAGCGATGATGCCTCCATTGCAAGCGTTACCGTGTCCTTTGCGTCGAGGATATCTGCGCCACGGTAAAGGAGAAACGCACATCGTGCTCAATATCACCACGGGCCTTACCATCTGGTGTTCGGAAGCGTTTACGCTCGCAACCGTGCTTTTCTTTGCCTGGCGGCATGATCGCCAGACGTCCGCCTATTTGATGTGGGCGCTGGGCTTCACCGTCAGCGCCGTCGGGTTCGCGCTGGTGGCAGCGCACGGCTTCGTTCCGGAGTTCCTGTCGATCGAAGTCGGCAACGGCATCGCCCTGCTCGGCGAAAGCGCCTGGATCGCCGGCTTTTGCTGGCTGGACAAGCGAAAGCTCGATTGGCGGGCGCTCTTTCCGCCGCTCATCTGGTTTGCCGGGGTCGAACTGCCTTGGATTCATGAGAGCTATGTCAATCGCGTCATCCTTTACGATCTCGCCGGCGCTGTCGGCGCGACGCTGCTTGCCTCCGCGGTGCGCCCGGCCGAGGGGCGGCGCGAGGGCGTGCGCGGTCAGCTCGGCTTCGTTTTCATGGCGCTCGCCTGCCTTTGCTTCGTTTCCGCCATCTCGATGACGCTTCTGCAGCCGAGCCTCGAGGATGCGCTGACCTATCGCAGCTACTCCGCCCTCGGCAGCGCGCTGCTGATCACCACGGCGATCGCGCTCACGGGCAGGCTGATGATGGAACGATCCGAACGGCGCTGGCGGGCGATCTCGATCACCGATACGCTGACGGGCGCGCTGAACCGGCGCGGCCTGCAGGATTATTTCGAACTTGTCGCCGGAAAGACCACCAAGGATGCGCAGAAGATCGCGACGCTGCTGTTCGATCTCGATCACTTCAAAGCGATCAATGACCGTTACGGCCACCAGACGGGCGACATCGTGCTTGCCGAATTTGCGCGCATCGGACGCCAGTTCGTGCCTCGCAGCGGGGCATTCGGCCGCATGGGTGGCGAGGAATTCACCGCCTTCGTGCTCGTCGACGACCAGGCGGAGGCGGAGGCGATCGCCGAGACTATCCGCACGAATTTCTGCAGGGTGCCGCTGCTTGCCGGCCGTTCACTGGTGCCGGCAACCGTCAGTGTCGGTCTGGCGATCATGCCGTGCGATACCGCCAATTGGGACCGGCTGGTTTCCGCCGCCGATCGCGCGCTTTATGCCGCCAAACGCGCCGGCCGCAATTGCACGATCGTCTTCAGCGAGGCGGAAGCGGCAATGGCCACGGATACGCCGCCCGATCCGAACGGCGGTGAACTTGTGCCGACGCTCGACGATCAGATCCATGCGCTGCGCCGCCTTGGCACGTTATCGCGGATGTAATGGTCTTTTCGCGTCCGATTTATTCCGATAATCCTTTCGTCATGACCACATCCTCCGTTTTCTCGATCGATCCCATGGCGCGTCGCGTGTCCCTCAATGCCCGCGATCCCGCCTTCTACAACAATCCGAACGCCGTCTACGCCGCCTTGCATGCCGAATGTCCCACCTTCTATTGGGAACAGCAGCAGCAATGGTATTTCACCGGCTATGATCATGTGAACGGTCTGCTACGCGACCGCCGCTTCGGCCGGCAGATCCTGCATGTCGCCAGCCGCGAAGAGCTCGGCCTGCCCGCGCCGCGGCCGCATCTGAAAAACTTCGATCTTGCTGAGCAGTATTCGCTTCTCGAAATCGAGCCGCCGGAGCACACACGGCTCAGAACTCTCGTCAACCGTGCCTTCGTCTCCCACCATGTCGAGAAGATGAAGCCGGAACTGGCCGAGCTCGCCAACCGGCTGATCGACGCATTCGAGGAAAAAGGCGAAGTCGAATTGCTGTCGGCCTTTGCGGATATCATTCCCGTCACCATGATTGCGCGGATGATCGGCATTCCGGAAGAGATGGGGCCGCAATTGCTGAAGTGGTCGCATGCCTATGTGCGCATGTACATTTTCGGCCGGACGCCGGAAGATGAGCTTGCCGCCGATCAGGCCGCCAAGGAGTTTGCCGACTACGTGAAAACGGTCATTCGCGAGCGCCGCGCTAACCCGCGCGACGACCTCCTGACGCATATGATCACGACCGAGCACAAGGGCCAATATCTGACGGAGGATGAGCTGGTCTCGACGACGATCGTGCTGCTCAATGCCGGCCATGAGGCGACAGTGCACCAGATCGGCAATTCCGTCCGCGTCATCCTGGAGAGCGGCTACGCGCCAGCCGAGCTTTTCAGGGACGAGGCGACGACGGAGCGGACCGTGGAAGAAACGCTGCGCATCTGCGCACCCGTACATGTGTTCCAGCGCTGGTGCCTGGAGCCGGCCGAGATCGACGGCGTTTCCTTCCAGCGCGGCGACAAGGTGGCATTGATCCTTGCCGCTGCCAATCTCGACCCCACGAAGTTCTCCGACCCCCTCACCTTCAAGCCCGGTCGCAATGAAGCGCCGAACCTCTCCTTCGGCGCCGGCATTCATTTCTGCATCGGCGCGCCGCTGGCGCGTCTGGAATTGAATGTGGTCTTGCCGATCCTGTTCGAACGCCTACGCGGCCTAAGGCTCAAGAAGACGCCAGAGGTTAAGGACCTCTATCAATTCCACGGCCTCGACAAGCTTGAACTGAGCTGGTGAGTTAAGTTCGACGTCTCACCGAACCAAGATGACAGAACAGGCTTCAAGTCCGCGCCTTTCTGGACCGTGGCATTATACGAAAATGTCGAAGCGATGCGTCGAGTTCTTAAACCATCGCCCAAAATGCAAAATGGCGCGCCAAACCGGCACGCCATCGCAAAATCAACGGAAGCGGCACAGCGCCCGCCTCTGCCATATCAGCCGTAACGGCCGGTGATGTAGTCTTCCGTGCGCTTGACCTTCGGCGCCTGGAAAATCTGTTCGGTTGGGCCGTATTCGATCAAATCGCCAAGATACATGAAGGCGGTGTTGTCGGAGATGCGGCTTGCCTGTTGCATGTTGTGCGTCACGATGACGACCGTGAAGTCACCCTTCAACTGCGATACCAATTCTTCGACCTTGGCCGTCGAGATCGGATCGAGGGCCGAGGTCGGCTCGTCGAGAAGCAGCACCGACGGCTTCACCGCGATGGCGCGGGCGATGCAGAGACGCTGCTGCTGACCACCGGAAAGGCCAAGTCCGCTTTGGTGAAGCTTTTCCTTCACTTCGCTCCACAACGCTGTTTCCGTCAGCGCCGCTTCGACACGGGCGTCCATCTCCGCCTTGGAAATCTTTTCATAGAGCCGAATGCCGAAAGCGACGTTTTCATAGATCGACATCGGGAACGGCGTGGGCTTCTGGAACACCATGCCGACCTTGGCGCGCAAATCATTCAGATCGACGTCCTTGGCAAGAATATTGCGGCCGTCCAGCAGGATTTCGCCCGCAACGGTCTGGCCCGGATAGAGATCATACATCCGGTTGAAGGTGCGCAGCAGCGTGGACTTACCGCAACCCGAAGGGCCGATGAAGGCGGTGACCGCATTTTTGCGGATGTTCATGTTGATACCCTTCAGAACGCGATGGCCGTTCTGATAGGTGAAATCGAGGTTCTTCACCTCAAGTTTCGAAACGCCGACACCCGACTGAGAAACGGCGTCTTTCCCCGGTTGTGCGTTGACGCTCTGGAAATTGTTATCGCTCATGTTCATGGTTTCATTCCTATCGTTCGGCGGCTGCGTCACTGGCGGCGCCCACTCAAGACACGGGCAAGGATGTTGAGGGCAAGGATGGCAACGGTGATGATCAGCGCGCCAGCCCAGGCCAATTGCTTGAGATCTTCGCCGGCATCGGCGGCGAGCGTGTTGATGGCAACCGGCAGCGTGGCGATTGGACCGGTCAGACCCGAATTCATGAATTTGCTGTAACCGGCCGTGAAGAGAAGCGGTGCGGTTTCGCCGCTGATGCGGGCGACAGCCAGCAGGATGCCGGTAAGAATGCCCGTCCAGGCGGAACGGTAAATAACCATCATCATGGACTTCCAGCGCGGCGCGCCGAGCGCGGCGGTCGCCTCACGAAGCGCATTTGGCACTAGCAACAGCATGTCCTGCGTCGTGCGGTTGACGACCGGAAGGGCGATCAGCGCCAGCGCGAGGATGCCGGCAATGGCAGAGTTGCCGTGCATGGGCACGACCACGAGGCCGTAGACGAACACGCCGACGATGATCGAGGGTGCAGACAGCAGGATGTCATTGATGAACTTGGCAGCCTCGGCAAGCTTGGTGCCGTTGGCATACTCCACCAGATAGGTGCCGGCGAGAATGCCGATCGGCGCGGCGATCAGGATGGCGCAGCCGGTGACCAGCACGGTGCCGTAAATCGCGTTAATCAGGCCGCCACGCGAGCCCTGGGCCGGGATCGACATGGTGAACACGTCGAGGCTGAGCGCCGATATACCGCGGTAAAGCAGGGTCGCAAGGATCACACTGAGGAAGAATATGCCGAGGATGGCCGCGATGAAGCACAGGGCCATCATCACCCGGTTCTTCCCATAGCGCCTCGACACGAGATTCTGACGAATTGCATTTTCCATGGGTTTTTTCCTCAAAGCGAGTCGCCGCGGCCGATCATCCATCTCGCCACTGCAAGCACGCAGAAGGAAAGAACGAACAGGAGCAGACCCAGCGCTATCAGGCTCGACAATTGCAGACCGTCGGCATCGCCGAAGTTGTTTGCGATCTGGGCGGAAATGGTGGTGGACGGCGAGATGATCGACGTTTGCAGGCGGCTCACCGAGCCGACGACGAAGGTGACGGCCATGGTTTCGCCAAGTGCGCGGCCGAGACCGAGCATGATGCCGCCGACGAGGCCGCGACGTGTATAGGGAATGAGGATGTGGCGAGCCACTTCCCATGTGGTCATGCCCATGCCGTAAGCGGATTCGCGCAGCATCGGCGGCACGGTGGTGAACACGTCGCGGGCGATCGCGGTGATGAACGGCAGGATCATGACAGCCAGCACGAGGCTTGCGGTCAGCAGGCCGACGCCCGGCGCCGGCGGCTGGAACAGCAGGCCGATCAACGGCACCTGGCCGACCGTCATCATAAGGAAAGGCAGGATATAGTTCTGCATCAGCGGTACGAGAATGAACAGACCGACGATGCCGTAGATAATGGAGGGAACACCGGCCAGAAGCTCGATGGCCGTACTGATCGGACGTCGCAGGCTGCCGGGGCAAAGTTCCGTTAGGAAGATGGCGATGCCGATGCCGAGGGGAACGGCAATCAGCATGGCGATGAACGAACTCACCAGCGTACCGACCACGGCAGGCACAGCACCATAGATATCGACGGGAGCGCTCCATTTGGTGCCCCAAAGGAACGAAAACCCGAAGGTCTGGAAGGTTGGCAAGGCATCGATGACAAGAACCACAAGGATTGCCAGCAGCAGAAGCACGACAAGCGTAGCCGAGCCAAGCGTCATAAAATAGAAAATCCGATCCTGGATTCGGAATTTTCTGGTGCTGGCAGTGGTATCTATAGCCTGGAAGGCAGCCGTCTGAGTCGCGTCAGCCATCGATTTCCCCTTGTCCTGTGACGAAAGGCGGACAGGGCCATACCCTGTCCGCCGCAACTTCTCAGCCAGCACAAATTACTTCGTGCCGAAGTCCTGCTTCCAGGACTTCTCGACAACCTCGGCAACATTGTCCGGAACCGCCAGATAGGACAGAGCGGTCGCGTCCTTCTGACCGTTCTGATAGGCCCACTTGAAGAACTTCAGAGCCTCTTCGTTCTTAGCGGCATCAGCCGGCTTCTTGTAGAGCATAACCCAGGTCGAAGCTGCAATCGGCCAGCTCTTTTCGCCCGGCTGATTGGTGATGATCAGGTTGAAGTTCTTGGCATGGGCCCAATCGGCGTTGGAAGCAGCAGCCTTAAACGTCTCGAGGCTCGGCTCGATAACCTTGCCGGCAGCATTCTTCATCTTCGCGAAACCGATGTGGTTGGCGACGACGTAGGAATATTCAACGTAGGAGATCGAACCAGCCGTCTGGTTGACAGTGGTGGAAACGCCTTCGGAACCCTTGGCGCCGAAGCCGACCGGCCATTCAACCGCCGTGTTCGAACCAACCTTTTCCTTCCACTCCGGCGAAACCTTCGACAGGTAGTCGGTGAAGTTGAAGGTCGTGCCCGAGCTGTCGGCGCGATAAACGACGGAGATCGGCGCGGAAGGCAGCTTCAGGTTGGGGTTGAGGGCCTTGATGGCCGCGTCGTCCCACTTGGCAACCTTGCCGAGGAAGATGTCGGCCAGCGTCTTGCCGTCGAGAACGAGTTCGCCCGGCTTTACGCCTTCAATGTTATAGGAAACGACGATGCCGCCGGAAATCATCGGGAACTGGGCAATGCCGTTCTTCTCGAGGTCAGCGTCGCTCATCGGCTTGTCCGAAGCGCCGAAGACGATGGTCTTGTCGAGGAGCTGCTTGATGCCTGCGCCCGAACCGACCGACTGGTAGTTGACGACATTGTTCGTCGCAGCCTTGTAGCCTTCGGCCCACTTCGACAGAACCGGGGCGATGAAGCTCGAGCCGGCGCCCGTGATGTCCGCAGCCGAGGCCGAAACGGACATAGCCGCGATGAAGCCTGCAGTCAGGCAAAGCGAACGAAATTTCTGATTCAACATGATTGAACTCACTTCCTCAAGTGATGAATGGATGGCGAGCAGGAGCTAAGCGCGGAATGTCCCATCGGTTCATAACCCCCACCTCAATCTCCTGGCGACAGTGATGGCTCTAATCTCGCAGTGTTTCAGTTTGATGACAGTTTGGTGAAAGGGCAGTGACACAACTTGCGGCAATGAAAATGGCCGTCGTCCGGCCGTGCGATGAATACCTGCCCGCGTCCCAACAAGGCCCGCCTTTACGGATTAATCCGATCGCTTGGCGGCGCGATCAGCAGCGCCTTCAAAGACGGATTACATAATCCTTTCGAGTCGTTTCAATGACTTCCCAGGTGCCCTTGAAGCCGGGTCTGAGAATCATCCGATCGCCGGCACGCAGATGAAAAGTCTCGCCATGTTCGGCTGTGACCACCGAATAACCCGAAAGAACATGGAAATACTCCCACTCGTCATAGATGATTTGCCATTTTCCAGGCGTCGCCTCCCATATGCCGGCATAGAGGCCGCCATCGGCCTCCTCGACATTCCATGTTCGGAACTTTGGCGCACCGGAAAGGATGCGATCATCGGCCGGAGCGCCGGCTTCCGGCTCGATCCCGTCGGGGTCCAATCGTAAATATGTTGTCATAAATCCTCCGTCCCGATCCGGAAACGCTCCCGTGTCACACCCTCGCCAGCGCCTGTTCCAGGTCGGCGATGATGTCCTTGACGTCCTCGATACCGATCGACAGACGCACGACATCTGGACCGGCGCCGGCGGCGATTTTCTGCTCGTCGCTGAGCTGCTTGTGCGTCGTCGAGGCGGGGTGGATGACCAGCGAGCGCGTATCGCCGATATTGGCGAGATGAGAAAAGAGTTCCAGGCCTTCCACCAGGCCCTTGCCCGCTTCATAACCGCCCTTCAAACCGAATGTGAAGACAGAACCCGCGCCCTTGGGCGAATAGCGCTGTTGCAGCGCATGGTTCGGATCGTCTTCAAGGCCGGCGTAATTCACCCAGGCCACCTTGTCCTGCTGTTTCAGCCAGCGGGCGACAGCGAGCGCGTTGTCGGAATGACGCTGCATGCGCAGCGGCAGCGTCTCGATACCCGTGAGAAGCAGGAAGGCGTTGAAAGGCGATATGGCGGGGCCGAGATCGCGCAGGCCGAGGACGCGGCAGGCGATAGCGAAAGCGAAATTGCCAAAGGTGGCGTGCAGCACGATGCCGTTATATTCCGGCCGCGGCGTCGACAGCATCGGATAATTGCCTGAGGCAGACCAGTCGAAGGTGCCGCCGTCGATGATCATGCCTCCCATGGAATTGCCGTGGCCGCCGATGAATTTGGTCAGCGAATGCACGACAATGTCGGCGCCATGTTCCAACGGCCGGATGAGATAGGGACTGGCCATGGTATTGTCGACGATCAGCGGCAGACCGTGCCTGCGGGCAACGGCGGCGATCGCCTCGATGTCGACGAAGGTGCCGCCGGGATTGGCGAGGCTTTCGATGAAGATGCCACGGGTACGGCTGTCGATCTCAGCCTCGAACGTGGCCGGATCGGCGGGGTCGGCCCAGCGCACATGCCAGTCGAAATTCCGGAAGGAATAACCGAACTGGTTGACCGATCCGCCGTAGAGCCGCCTTGAGGCAACGAAATTGTCGCCCGGCTGCATGATGGTGTGAAAAACGATCATCTGGGCGGCGTGACCCGAGGCGACGGCAAGGCCGGCCGTGCCGCCCTCGAGCGCGGCCACCCGCTCCTCGAGCACGGCTTGGGTCGGGTTCATGATGCGCGTGTAGATATTGCCGAACTGCTGCAGTCCGAAGAGCGCAGCGGCGTGGTCCGCATCCTGAAAAGCAAAGGAGGTCGTCTGATAGATCGGCGTCGCACGGGCGCCCGTCGTCGGGTCCGGTTGCGCGCCCGCATGAATTGCCAACGTGTCGAAGCCCGGATTGTTCGTCGGCATGCATCTCCTCCCGCCCATATGATAATGACGGGAAGATCATAGCGTTTCAGACCTTAAAGTTAACCGCGAACTTTGCCGAGCTTTTCCACTCGCGGAAAAAACCTGCCATCTTTTGGCGGTATCGCGCGACAAACGATCAGCTTTTGGTAGCCCCGGGCTGCCGGCGTCAGGCGACCAGCCGCGGATATTCGATGGCCGGGCAGCGATCCATCACGACCTTGACACCGGCCGCTTCCGCTCTCGCGGCGGCGGCATCGTCCCGCACGCCGAGCTGACCCCAGATGACCGGTGGCCGCGGCTCGATCATGATCGTCTCTTCGACCACCGATCGGAGATATTCCGGTGCGCGGAAAACATCGACCATGTCGACGGGCTCGGGAATATCGGCGAGATGGCCAAAGACCCACTGGCCGAGGATCTCCTTGCCCGCTTGACCGGGATTGACGGGAATAACGCGATAACCCCGCGCCAGCAGATAAGCCATGACGCCGTTACTCGGACGGGCAGGATTGGGTGAGGCGCCGACGAGTGCGATGGTCCTTACGGATAAAAGGATATCGGCGAGATAAGAATCCTCATAACGGTCATGGTTCATCACAGAGCCTCCCATTGGATCACACTTGCGTTTTGCCACAAATCCGGAAACCACGGCCGCGGCTTTCGCGTATATATACGTATTATAACAATTCCAGCGAGGATTGCTCCGATGAAAAAAATCATCCTGCTGAGCCTGCTGATTGCCTCCGCCGCTACCCCGACCTTGGCAATTTCGCGCTACAATTCCATGTCCTTCACCTGTGGCCAGGCCAAGGCGATCATCGACCGCGAGCGGGCTGTCATCATGCGCTATCCGTCCGCCAGGGTGCGCAATATGACACTTTACGATCGCGTTGTCTCCGACAGTAATGCCTGCGATCCCGGCTACTATGCCTACCAGGATTATATGCCGACCAAGGACAGGCCCAACTGCCCCGTCTATACCTGTCGGCCATCGACCGATTTTGACGACGATGATCTGCTCATCCCGCACCGGTAACAGCGCGGTAAGCTAGATTATCCCTCATTCACGCGAGATGTGGCTCAGCCCGTGAGAGCCTTCCCTTAGCGACGCAGAGTAATTCCTGCGCTCGCAATTGCTTGAGGCGAGTGGGTATTCTTTTCGTACAATTTCCACCTTAGTCAATGATACTATGATAACACCCTCACAGCGCTTTGGATGTTATCGAAATAACCTTCGACGATGCGTTCACCCGGCATGCAATTTTTGTTCCCGCTTCATTCCCCTATACATTAGAAACATCTCACGGTTGCGCGAAAAAATAGAACAAATAAAGAACGCACAACCGCAATTTTCTATTGGATTTTTTGAGGGAAAGGACAGCCAGAGGCATAGAAAGCCACACATTTTGTTGCTTTTTGATGCATTGACAGTCAAATAGCACCCGCAGACCCACAAATCGTCAAATCCTTTGCTCGTAGCCGCGCAATCTCGAGGTCTCTTTGTCCGCTGACGTTATCGCTCTCGTTCTCTTCGGCGCATTGCTGCACGCAACATGGAACGCCATCATCAAGGCCGGAACGGACAAGTCGCTGGATGCTGCCCTGGTTGCCGCCGGCGGCGCAGTAACAGCCCTGCCCTTTTTATCGTTTCTTCCGTTACCGGCTCCGGCTGCCTGGCCATTCATCGGCGCGTCGGCAATCCTGCAGTTTGCTTATTTTCAATTGGTCGCCGCTGCCTATCGTGCCGGCGACATCGGTCTTGTCTATCCGCTGATGCGCGGGGTGGCGCCGATCATCATCGTAGCGACGAGCGGCTTCATCCTTCGGGAGGCGCTGTCCGGTGGTGCGCTGCTCGGCACGATGACGATCTGCGCCGGAATATTGACGCTTGCCTTCGAAGCCCGGAAAGGTGGGCGGCAGGCGATTATGCTTGCCTTGTCGAATGCCGTGGTCATCGCCACCTACACCTATGTGGATGGCATCGGCGCACGCCTTTCCGGCAATTCCATATCCTATACGCTCTGGATGTCGCTCCTGCCGCCCGTGCTGCTGTTTGCCTGGGCGATCTCGCAGCGTGGCGTGTCCGTGGTCGCTGCCCATGTCCGCTACAATTGGTGGCGCGGGCTGATCGGCGGCGGAGGCTCGCTGACATCCTACGGCCTGGCGCTGTGGGCCATGACAAAGGCACCCGTCGCCATGGTGGCGGCGCTCCGCGAAACGTCGATCCTGTTCGCCCTGGTAATTTCGGTGGTCATTCTGAAGGAGCGATCGAGCATCTGGCGCTATGTGGCCGGCGCCATTATTGCAGGGGGTGTATTGGTGCTGAGGCTGGCTTAAAGGCAAGAAATATGTGGTATCAAAATACCGTATGTCTAAGTTATTGATTTCTATGATTGATTTTTCAGAGCGTAAAATCTCCTTTTATTGACCTCCTCGCACATTCCCTTTATAAGCCGCGCCAGATCGCAGCCTTTCCGGGCTGCTTTCTTTTTGGCGTGCGTTTCGTCCGCCAAACCAAGCAACAAGAAACGCCCTGATGCCTTCGGGCCCAGGGATCCAAAAGAGAGTATTCAACATGGCTACCTTCTCCCAGAAGCCTGCAGAGGTGGAGAAGAAGTGGGTTCTCATCGACGCCGAAGGGCTCGTCGTTGGCCGTCTCGCTTCTATCATCGCAATGCGTCTGCGCGGCAAGCATAAGGCAACCTTCACGCCGCACGTCGACGACGGCGACAACGTCATCGTCATCAATGCCGACAAGGTCGTCTTCACCGGCAAGAAGTACGAAGACAAGGTTTACTACTGGCACACCGGTTATGCCGGCGGCATCAAGGAGCGCACCGCTCGCCAGATCATCGAAGGCCGCTTCCCGGAGCGCGTTCTCGAGAAGGCTGTCGAACGCATGGTTCCGCGCGGCCCGCTCGGCCGTCGCCAGATGAAGAACCTGCGCGTTTACGCCGGCTCCAACCATCCCCATGAAGCCCAGCAGCCGGTCGTTCTCGACGTGGCCAAGCTGAACAAGAAGAACGTAAGGAGCGCCTGATAATGGCTGATCTCTCTTCCCTGAAGGATCTCGGCACGACATCGGAAGCTGCTGCTCCGGTTCACGTCCGCAAGGTCGACTCGCTTGGCCGTTCCTACGCGACCGGTAAGCGCAAGGACGCCGTCGCCCGCGTTTGGGTCAAGGCCGGCTCCGGCAAGATCATCGTCAACGGCAAGGACTACACGGCCTATTTCGCCCGTCCGGTTCTGCAGATGATCCTGCGTCAGCCGATCGTCGCTGCTGCCCGTGACGGCCAGTTCGACATCGTTGCCACCGTCGCCGGCGGCGGTCTTTCCGGCCAGGCCGGTGCCGTTCGCCACGGCCTGTCCAAGGCGCTGACCTACTTCGAGCCGGGCCTGCGCTCGGTCCTGAAGAAGGGCGGCTTCCTGACCCGCGACAGCCGCGTCGTCGAACGCAAGAAGTACGGCCGCGCCAAGGCACGCCGTTCGTTCCAGTTCTCCAAGCGTTAATCGCTTATCCGAGATCGGATTTTGGAAAGGCCGGGTTCGCCCGGCCTTTTTCGTTTATGCTTGGTCGTTTTGCACACCTTCGACATAGACATGTGCCAGCGCTTTTTCTCTGTTATCGTATGGCCGACTAACGAGACAGGAACCGTACAGGGGCAGACATGAGATCTATGGGATTGGGTTTGGTCTCTTCGCTGGCGCTTGCAGCCCTCTGCGCAACCGCGGCTCTTTCAGCGGATGCTGTAACGAGGATCGAGGCGGCACCGGTCCCCATGGAAAGCATGCAGGATTTCCTGCAAGCCAATCCACACTGTCAGCAATTTACCGATCAATGTTCGATCTGTGCTGTTGTCGACGGCAAAGCGCAATGTTCAACGCCGCAAATCGCCTGCGTAAAACAAACGTATCGATGCACGATGCCACAAAGCAAATAGGCGTTTGTAGCTCCGATGCTTGCATGCGGCGCCCATGCTCTCTACTTCTCTTCTCCTCGGGAGACACGCTATGACACATGATCGTGCATCGCCTTTTGCCGCAACGCCGGAGCCGCCCTATTACATCGTCTCGTTTTCCTCCATCCGTGCGGAGGGCGATCAGGGCTATGGCGCCATGGGAGCGAAAATGGAGGCGCTGGCGCTCGCCCAGGATGGTTGCTTCGGCCTTGAGAGCGCCAGACGCAGCGACGGCTTCGGCATCACCATTTCCTTCTGGCGGGATGAAGAAAGCATCCTGGCCTGGAAGAATGTCGTCTCGCATATGGCGGCCCAGAAGCTCGGACGCGAGCGCTGGTACGAGCAATACGAGGTCCGCGTCGCCCGGGTCGAGCGGGCCTATAGTTTCCATGCGAACGGAGGAGAATCCCTTGCCGAGCACGTCGATTGATCACGCCTTTTCGGCAACAAGCCTGACATCGGCTGCCAGCGACCCGACTTTTGCGGGTGCACTCTCCTTCATGCGCCGGCGCTTCACCAAGTCGCTCGAAGGCGTCGACGCCGTCGTCTGGGGTATTCCCTTCGATGCAGCGACGTCCAACCGGCCTGGAACGCGCTTCGGGCCGCAGGCGATCCGCCGCGCCTCCGCGATCTTCGACAACGATCCGCAATATCCTTTCCAGCGCGATCTCTTCGCCGAAATGGCCGTTATCGACTATGGCGATTGCCTGCTCGACTACGGCAACCACCAGGAGACGCCAGCGGCGATCGAGCGGCAAGCGAACACGATCCTCGACACCGGCGCTTTTTTGCTGACGCTCGGCGGCGACCATTTTATCACTTGGCCGCTGCTGAAGGCACATGCGGCCAAACACGGCCCCTTGGCGCTGGTGCAGTTCGATGCGCATCAGGACACGTGGTTCGACGACGGCAAGCGCATCGACCATGGCTCCTTCGTCGCGCGCGCCGCCCGTGACGGCTTGATCGATGTCAACCGTTCCATTCAGATCGGCATCCGCACGCATGCGCCGGAGGATTATGGCGTTCGGGTTCTCTTTGGCCATGAAGTCGAGGATATGAGCGCGGCCGACATTGCGGCGACGATCATCTCCCATACCAAGGGCGCGCCCGTCTATCTTACCTTCGATATCGACTGTCTCGATCCGGCCTATGCGCCCGGCACCGGAACGCCGGTAGCCGGCGGACCATCGAGTGCGAAAATCCTGTCTGTACTGCAGCGGCTCAACCAGCTCGATATCAAGGGCGCCGATGTCGTCGAAGTTTCTCCGGCCTATGACCATGCCGACGTCACTGCCATTGCGGGAGCGACAGTGGCAATGTATATGCTCGGTCTCCACGCCGAAAGGCGTGCGGCAGGTCGCTAAGGCATGATCCCGAAAAGTGTGAAGCGGTTTTCGGACGAGATCATGCCCACTCGAAAACCGCTGTTATCATTTTGAATCAACTCCATGGCAAACTGAGTCCGGAAACACTCTGAACCTATTGAAAGAGCAGGAATAGAATGGCACCGAAAATCTTCATCGATGGCGAACACGGAACCACGGGCTTGCAGATCCACACGCGCATGGTCGACCGCCGCGATGTCGAGCTTCTGTCCATTCCGGAAGCCGAGCGCCGCAATGCCGCGATGCGCGAAGACATGCTGAACAGCGCCGATATCGCCATTCTTTGCCTGCCCGACGATGCGTCGAAGGAAGCGGTGAAGATGGTTTCGGCGAACAACAATGTCCGCGTTATCGACACCTCCACTGCCTATCGCGTCAATCCCGGCTGGGCCTATGGCTTTGCGGAGATGGACAAGGATCAAGTCGACAAGATCAAGGCTGCCCGCTTCGTTGCCAATCCCGGCTGCTATCCGACCGGCGCTATCGGTCTCATCCGGCCGCTGCGCGCTGCCGGCATTCTGCCGGACGGCTATCACGTCACCGTCAATGCTGTTTCCGGCTATACCGGCGGCGGCAAGCAGATGATCGCGCAGATGGAAAACGCCGATCATCCCGATGCGATCACCGCGCCGCATTTCCTCTACGGCCTGCCGCTGACCCACAAGCACGTACCGGAGATGACAACGCATGGCCTGCTTGACCGCGCGCCGATCTTCTCGCCGTCGGTCGGCAAGTTCCCGCAGGGCATGATCGTGCAGGTGCCGTTGCATCTCGACGATCTCGCCGACGACGCGACGCTGGAGAGCATCCATGCTGCGCTGACGGCGCATTATGCCGGCCAGGATATCGTGCAGGTCATCCCGCTGGCAGAAAGCAGTGTTTTGCCCCGCGTCAACGCCGTCGAACTGGCCGGCCAGGATACGATGAAACTGTTCGTATTTGGCACGCCGGGCGCCACCCAGGTCAATCTCGTCGCCCTGCTCGACAATCTCGGTAAGGGGGCTTCGGGAGCTGCGGTCCAGAACATGGACCTGATGCTGAGCGCCTGACGCCGCACGGCTGATCAACATTCAAAATCCAGGAAGCCCAGCCGATCGCCCTTATCGAGGTCGATCGGCTGGATTGCCGTGTTCCGGACTGAAATCATCTTCAGCACGCCCTTTAGGGCGTCTTCGGTCTCAGCGGCAGCGATTGCGCCGCGACATCGCGGCTGATCCGTCCAATCAGTCCTTTTCGCATATTTCGCATTACTTTATTAGCCATTGGCCACAAATCAGCCCTTATCGCCTGCTTCGGCTTTCGTCGCCGCAATAATCGCGGCCATCCGGAATGCACAGTTCCAAGATGGGGGCGACGTAAAGGAATTGGTTACCATAATTCGGCATGCTTTCCGACAGTCGGCAAAGTGACGACCGGACGCAGATCTTGCGTCTCGGTGTAGGCACTTTTGTGGGCCGGCATGGCGTATGTAGTTTGGATAATGAGTATCATGGCGTTTGCGACCGAGACCTTCGGTAACTTCAATTCGCGTTCCGGCTACGCTTCGCGCCGGAAAAAATCCCCGGGGATCAGTCAGGGTACGGTCGTCACCGGTGTCGCAGTTGCGGTTTTTGCATGGGTGGCCGCAACGCTGATCACCACGCAATCGATGGTCCTCTCTCTTCCCCCCGCAGACACCACGCTGCAGGATTCGCTGACGCCGAGAGCGTCTGCATTCATCGTGCCGCAAGGGCATGTCCCGCATGCGGCGCGCCTTGCCGGTCAGGCGGTGGCCAGGGGCGGAAGAGCACGGGTAGGAGCTATGTCCGCCGATGCGGAGAAGCGGGAGGCCATCGCACGTTCCAAAGCGATCCTGGCGCGCGGGCTGGTCAAGCAGCAATTGGCGAGCGCGCTCTCGCAGCAGGCCTCAGATCTCGCCCGGGCTCAGACCACTTCTATCGTTGCCAAGAATGACGCACCGATCTCGCCGGCAACGGTTGCGCATCTGCGCGATGTCGCCGCCCTCGCCCTGACGAATGCCGGGAAATCTCTCATCCAGAGCAAGATCCTTGGCGCGGCAGTTGCGGTCACGGCCGTCGCCGGTTCCATGCCGCGGTCGACGGAAGTTGCACTGAACGAACCCGCAATCCGAGCTGCAGGGTCAAATTCGGCTGCCCTGGACCACCCGGGTAAGGACAGTCTGCCAATCGCAGCATCCGCAAGCGATGCACCGCCCACCGAGATGGCGTCGGCTGCTCCATCGGCCGAAACGCTAGACCGCGCGGTTGCGGAGAGCCTCGCAACGACGGCTTCCAGCAATGCTGAGCCGGAGCCTTTCGACATCATCCCGATGGCACGTCCAGACCAGACGTCCACCACAGATAATGCCGCATCGTCGGATACCGGTACCATCGATCTTGCCGACGCGGAAGATACATCCGTCGTCGAGGAACTACCTAGCGTCGTGCCGCTGCCGCGCCCGGCCCATGTCGTTGCACGGGCAACCGCATCGGATAGCACCTCCGACGCTGCTGATGATGACACGTCGCCGACGCGCGCATTGGCCTATGCAAACCCGGACGAAGAAGTCAAACGGTCGCGGCCATTCCTCAATCCGTTTGCCGCCCTCCGGCCGCGAGGGGGAACCGCCATCTACGATATCTCGGCCGGCACCGTCTATCTGCCGAGCGGCGAACGCCTCGAGGCGCATTCCGGCCTCGGCCACATGCGCGACAATCCCCGCTATGTGGACCGCAAAAACACCGGCCCGACACCGCCTGAAACGTATAACCTGACCTATAGGGAAAGCCTGTTCCATGGTGTGCAGGCGCTGCGCCTGACGCCCGCAAACGGCGCGCGCGTTTATGGCCGCGTCGGGTTGCTGGCTCACACCTACATGCTCAGAGGAGCCCGTGGCGACTCGAATGGCTGCGTGGTCTTTAAGGACTACAGCCGCTTCCTGGCCGCCTTCAAGCGCGGCGAAATCAAGCGTCTGCAGGTGGTGGCGCGTCTGTCATCGGCCCCCGCCAATGTTGCCTCACGCTGAGTTTTGACAAAACAGGGGCGAGGCGATCGCCCCACTCAGTTCCCTATGGCGATGACCGTTTGGTGCGGATATTCGCCATAGAAACCGCGCCAATTGGCGACGGCAAAGCCGAAGACAATGAGAGCACCGGCCTGATGAGCCAATGCCAGATGCAGCGGCACCTGCAAGAGCAGCGTCGAAATGCCGAGGATCGCCTGGATCAGCACCAGCACGAACAGCACGACCGAACGGCGGGCATGCGTCGTCTGTGCGGCGGATCGCAGCGAGATGATCATGTTGATGGCAACCACGGTGAAAAGCGCATAAGCGCCCAGACGGTGGACATATTGCACCATCTTCGGGTTTTCGAAGAAATTGATCCACCAAGGTGATTGCGCAAACAGCCCGCCCGGCACCACCGCGCCATCCATCAGCGGCCAGGTATTATAAGAAAGACCAGCATCGAGACCGGCAACTAGTGCGCCGAGATAGATCTGGAACAAGGCCATGATGGCGATGAGGCCGGCAAGCTTTGCCGAATAGCGCGTCGGCGCCGGGTCATTCGAATGCGGCGACAGCGCCCGCATGAACCACATGCAGGCGGCAAAGATCAGGCAGGCAGTGACGAGATGGGTGGCGAGACGATATTGGCTGACGTCAGTGCGCGCTTCCAGCCCTGACGACACCATCCACCAGCCGATTGCGCCCTGCAGGCCGCCGAGTATGAAAATACCGCCGAGCGGCAGCCACAGCTTACGCTCGACGCGGCCCGTCAAAACGAAGAACAGCAACGGCAAGCCGAAGATGACGCCCATGGCGCGGGCGAGCAGCCGATGCGCCCATTCCCACCAGAAGATGCCTTTGAACTCATCGACCGTCATGTCCTTATTCAACTGCTGGAATTGCGGGATGCGTTTGTAGAGGTCGAACTCCTCCTGCCATTCCTGCGCATTGAGCGGCGGGATAACACCATGGATCGGCTGCCATTCCGTAATCGACAGGCCAGAATTGGTCAGGCGAGTCGCACCTCCGACGAGCACCAGCGCAAAGAGTGCCAAAAGCACGCAGGCAAGCCAGATGCGGATAGCGCGGCGATTGCGGTCCTGGCGGGCCACTTCGTTCAAAACGGCCTGTTCCGACGTGAAATTAGCGACAACCATGGGATCTCCCTTCAATCCGGCTGTTGATTTGCCTGATAGGGGCGTGCAAAACAAGTCCTGAGACTTTGCGGCATGCCGTCGCGGCACGCCGTTAAGAGAGGAGAGATCACCCTTGCCCCTTCGCCTGCGCAAATTCATCGGCATGATCCTGCTCGTGCTGCTGGTCGTCATCTATGCGATCGTGGCGATGATCGTGGCGGTGCGCACGCTCGGCGACCAGCCGGGCTGGGTGCATTTCCTCTATTTCCTCTTCAGCGGCATCATCTGGGTGCTGCCGGCGATGGGCATCATCAAGTGGATGGCCGGGCCGCGTCCGCAATAGACGCCTCCTTATTCAAGCGATTTCGGATTTACGTGGAGATAACCGTGATCAACGGGAAATCCGCCTGATCAGCATGCCTTAAACCAAAAATAAGCCGCCTGCCCTGAAGACTGCATGCAAAAGCTGTCCGATTGGAGACGCCGAAATGCAGGCGCAGAAGGTGCAGACGCAGAAGCCCGATATCGCAGCCATGCCCGTTGCGGCCGGGACAGGCGACGGCGTGCGCGTCGACATCTTCGACAGCATGGCGCCGCTGGAGGCCGAGTGGCGGGCGCTGGAACGGGACAATCTCGCCTCGCTCCATCAGAGCTATGACTGGTGCGCCGCCTGGGTGGAAACCTTTCGGTATCCGCTGGCCATCATCCGCGGCTCTTTCGATGGCCGCACCGCCTTTATTCTGCCCCTCGAAATCATCCGCACCCACGGCGTCCGTCGCGCGGAATTCATCGGCGCCCGTCATAGCAATATCAATACCGGTCTATTCTCCGGCGAATTTTTGGAAACGGCGGAGGGCTGCCTTTCGGCATCGCAGCAGGAAGAGATTGTGCGGGCACTACGAGGCAGGGCCGATCTGATGGTCCTGCGCAACGTGCCGTTGGAATGGCGCGGTCGCAAAAGCCCCCTCGCCTCGATGCCCGCCGTCGAAAATCAGAACCACGCGTTTCAATTGCCTTTCCTCGGCGCCTTCGAGGCGACCCTGAAGCAGGTGAATGCCAAACGGCGGCGCAAGAAATTCAAACATCAGACGCGAATTCTCAACGACAAAGGCGGTTACGACTATGTGATCGCGGCTCCTGATCAGCGGGATGCTCTGCTAGACCTCTTCTTCCGGCAGAAAGCCGTCCGCTTCGAAGCGGCCGGCCTGCCGGATGTGTTTCAGGATGCGCCCACCCAAACAGTGCTGCACAGGCTGTTGGAGCTTGGCAGCGAGGAGCAATCCTACGCGGCGCTGGAGATGCATGCGTTGCGGCTGAAGGGCGAGCATGAAGGACATATCCCCGCAGTCGCCGCCCTCTCGCGTAAGGGCGATCATGTCATCTGCCAGTTTGCCTCGATCGATGAGACGCTGGTTCCCGAGGCGAGCCCCGGCGAACTGCTGTTCTGGCTGATGATCGAGCGGTTTCATCGCGAGGGTGTCGCACTTTTCGATTTCGGCATTGGCGACCAAACCTACAAGCGCTCCTGGTGCCCGATGGAAACGACCCAGCATGACCTGATCCTGCCGGTTTCCGGGATCGGGTATGCGGCGGCTTTCGCGCAACGGGGGATGACGCGCGCCAAGGCGGCCATCAAGGCGAATCCGCAGTTCTATGGATTTGTCCAGCGGCTGCGAGCCCGGCGAGGCGTCAGCGATACCTCGGTGGAAGAGGCCGAAAAGGATTGATCAGGCCGCATGCTGACGAGCCTTGGGGCCTTGTTGCTCACGCCAGCCGGACATCAGGATGATGTGCTCGTAGCCCGCCTTCTGGAATTCTGTCATGGCCGTCATGAACTGGTTTTCGTCCGGCTCCGGCATGGAGAGAATGATTTCCGTGTCCTTGCTGCGCGTCAGGCGGGCGACGCCTGAAACATCGGCAGCGCCGCATTCGACCAGGACGATGTCATAGGCCGAGCCGAGCGCATCGAGGATGAGCGAGAGGCGGTCGGCGCCGCGCATGGCCCGGCCGAGATCGCTGGTGCCCTGCGGCACGAGATGGGCATCGGAAAGACGGTCGGGATGAATGGTATCGGCAAAGGCCGCCTCGCCGCAAAGCAGATCGGTTACCCCGGAAAGACCGGCCGTTTCGGCCATCAGCCGCGAGGGGCATCCCGTTCCGGTCATGTCGACCAGCACGATACGGCGTCCGGCATCCGCAATGGTGCGGGCCAGCATCACCGTCGCCGTGGATCCATTGTCGCCGGTCGGTGATATGGCGATGGCAAGACGAGAGTCGCGTTCGATCAGATAATCGGCAACCGACTGGATCGAAAAATCCTCTTCATGTTCCGCCTCTTCGACAGCCTCTTGCGGCGAATGCCGAAGATCGACCGCTTCCTCCATCTCCCGTGCCAATGCCTCATCGGCGACGACGGAGAGCATGCTTGCCGGCACGTCGCCTTGACGTGAGGCGGGGACGATTTTGGTAGGAGCGGCTTCGAATGCTGTTTCCGGGTGAGTGGCCGTTTCCATCCGCACCTGGACGTCGCGATCGGTGGGACCGACCGGACGCAAGGCGCGGCCGCTGAAGAGTTCGGCCAGCATGATGACGATGGCGGTCAGAATGAAGGTTGCGAGCGTAGCAACGACGACGATCGGGCCGACCTTGGGGAAATAAGGATCGACCGGCTCGACGGCCTGCGAGACCACACGGGCATCCGCCGGGCTCGAATTCTTATCGACACGGGAAGCGGCTTCGCGATAACGGGCGAGATAGGTTTCCAGCAATTGCCGCTCTGCCGCCGCCTCGCGTTCCAGCGCATTGAGGCCGACTGCATCTTCCCCTGCCCGGGCGCTGTCGGCCTTCAGCGTGTTCGACTGGCCGACAAGCTGCTGCTCGCGCAATTGCGCCACCTTAGCTTCGTTCTCGATGCTGGCAAGAATCTTCTTTGTTTCACGGTCGATCTGCTGACGAATGTCCGCGAGTTGGGCACGCAGGCTCTTCAGCTTTGGGTGCCCATCCATCAGCGTCGTCGAGAGATCCGAAATCTGCGACTCCAGACTGGATTCCGTCGCCTTCAGGCGCTGGATGGTCTGCGACCCCGAAACATCGGCGAGCGTATCGGTGGAGCGGCCGGTGGCGAGCGCGTTGCGCACGGCCTGAGCCCGCGCCTCGGCATTTGCCCTTTCGCCGCGCACCTGCGCCAATTGGCCGGAAATATCGGCAAGCTGTTGCGTCGCGAAGGTATTGTTGTCGCTGGTCTGCAGCAGACCGTTGGCGGAGCGATAGTCTGCGACCTTCTTCTCGGCTTCGTTGACCTTCTCGCGCAGATTGGCGATCTCAGGCTCCAGCCAGCGCGTCGCCTCCGTATTGGAATCGAGCTTGGCGCCGCTCTGCATCGACAGATAGACCTGCGCCATCGCGTTCGGAACGCTGGCCGCCAAGTCCGGACTGCGGGAGGTAAAGCTGATGCCGATGACGCGCGAGCTGTTGATCTGATAGACCTGGAGCTTGCTGGTGAAAGCGTCGAGCATCCGCTCTTCCGGCGCCTTGTCCAGCGGGCTCTTTTTCAGGTGCAGCATGACAAGAATGTCGGAAAAGGCCGAACTCTTGGTGGCGTCATCGAACTCCGGGCGCTCATAGAGCTTCAGGTTGGTAATCACCTGCTTGATAAGATCGGCCGATTGCAGGATCTGCACCTGGCTCGCGATGTTGAGTTCATCGAGCAGCGGGCCGGAGCTGGCATCATTATTCTGTGTGGTGGTTGCAAAAGCCGGCGCACGCTGTTCGATCAGAATGCGCGTTTCGCTGCGATATTCCGGCGAGACGATCTTGGCGACGGCAAAGGCCAGGCAAGCGCCGACCAGCGTGATGGCAATGACGCGCACGCGGCGCTGCCAGACGGCGCGAAAAAGCTGCGCGAGGTCAATATCGACATCCTGCTGGCTGCTGCTTACGCCGGGCATATACAAGAACTCCGTAATATAAAGCCGAATTAAGCGTAAACGACTATGGTAACCCAAGCGTTAATAGTATTTTCGTGTATTATTTTCGGAAGAGCTAATAAAGAACATAGAATTTTTCTTCCTCTTTACCGCCCGTTAACCCTAACAGATCGATAACGGCGACAGTGATTTCCTCTCCTGTGAGCGCGAAATGTCCTTCGCAACGCCAAAAATTGTTCTGGCACTCGGCATGGCTGCCGTGAGCGCTGCGCTCAGTGGCTGCAATACCTACCAGCCGGCGCCGAAAGCCTTCAGTGAAGCAACCATTCAGCCCTATATGCTGGACAGCGGCGACCGCCTGCGTGTTACCGTCTTCGACCAGGAAGGTTTGACGAATACCTATACGGTCGATCAGGCCGGCTACATCGCCTTCCCGCTGATCGGCCAGGTCGCTGCCCGCGGCCGCACGCTGCAGCAGCTCTCCGGCCAGATCGCGCAGAAACTTCGTCAGGGCTATATCCGCGATCCCGACGTCACCATCGACATCGACCGCTACCGGTCCGTCTACATCATGGGCGAGGTCGGCCAGCCGGGTCAGTATTCCTATGTGCCGGGCATGACGATACAGAACGCCATCGCGGTTGCCGGCGGCTTCAGCAGCCGTGCAAACCAATCCAATGCCGACGTTACCCGCAAGATCAATGGCCATGTCATGACCGGTCGGGTTGGCATCTCCGATCCGGTCCTTGCGGGCGACACGATCTATGTCCGCGAACGGCTATTCTGACCGCTCTCGATCATGGCAAGACCGCTCCGCATCCTTCATTGCTTCAGGTCTCCGGTCGGCGGGATATTCCGCCATGTCCGTGATCTGGCGGAGGAACAGAGCAAGGCAGGACATGAGGTCGGCATTCTCTGCGACAGCCTCACCGGCGGGGCGCATGAGGACCGGCTGTTCGACGATGTCAGACCTTTCCTGTCGCTCGGCGTGACGCGCCTGCCGATCCGGCGTCAGATCAGCCTGTCTGATGCCACGACGCTCTGGGACAGCTACAACAAAGTCAAAGGTTTGCGGCCGGATGTGCTGCATGGGCACGGCGCCAAAGGCGGCCTGCTCGCACGCATCCTCGGCTCAGCCTTGCGGGTGAACAAGTATCGCGTAGCCCGCCTTTATACCGCGCATGGCGGCAGCCTGCATTTCTCGCGCGCCTCGCCGCAAGGCCTGCTCGTGCACAGCTTGGAGCGGATGCTGGAATTCCTGACCGACGGGTTGATCTTCATCTGCGAATTCGAGCGCCGAAGTTACGAAAGCAAGATCGGCAAGCCGCGCACGCGCACCGTCATGATCTACAACGGCATCAGCGGGCGCGATTTCCGAAACATACCTACGCGATCGGACTCGGTGCACTTCGTTTATATCGGCATGCTTCGGGACCTGAAGGGTCCCGATCTGTTTGTGGACGCCTTCGCCAAGACCGAACGGCGGATTGGCCGGCCTCTCTCCGCTCTGATGATCGGCGACGGGCCGGACAAGGACAAATACCGTACCATGATGATACAGCGCGGCCTTGGCCACCGCATCGGCATGCTGCCGGCCATGCGCGTGCATGAAGCCTTCGCCATGTCGCAGAATGTGGTCGTCCCCTCCCGCGCAGAAGCCATGCCTTATATCGTACTGGAAGCGCTGGCCGCTGAGAAGGCGGTGATCGCCTCGCGCGTCGGCGGCATTGCCGAAGCGCTTGGTGAGCAAAGCCCTGCGCTCGCCGAGGCAGGCGATGCGGACGATCTTGCAAGGGTCATGGCGGCGGCGATCACCGAGCCGCAATGGCGTCAGCATACCATGCCGAATATCGAGAGGATCCGGTCGGCATTTTCGGCGTCGGTGATGGCGAGGGACACTATAAATTTATATTATGAGATACTCGAATTGCAGAGCGAACATTAGAATACAAACAAGTGTTGTAAACGTTTATTAGCTCATATCTGCTAGGCCATCTCCGGTAACGACCGGATGAATTGCCATGAACCATATTGAAGATTCCAAGCAATTTAACTTGGACAATATTCGCAAGCAGGTCTCGGAAATTCGCACTCGCGGCAGCGAGGAACAGAGCAGCGATCATCAAGCCGGCGACATCAATGCCTATGCCCGCCAGATCGCCGAACAGTTTCGTGAAAGCAATCAGACGCCGGCAATCATCATCGGCCAATACCGGCTTTTCGAATTCCTGTCATTGCTTGCCGTAGGGCTTGCGGTTCTCTTCTTCCAGACCACACCCGGCACTCACCCTTTCCTGTCGCAGGCGGCGGTGACGATCGCGCTTTGCGGTCTCGCCATCGTCTTTCTGCAGGTGGCCGACGCCTATCAGATCCCGATACTGCGCGCCCCGCACCGTTTCCCGCAGCGCATCCTGGTGTCATGGGTGGCCGCGTTTGCGGTGATGGTTCTTGCCCTCCTGCCCTTCGACGTCAACCATATCTATTCGATCCGCGCTCTCGGGATCTGGCTTGCCGCCGGGACAGTCTTCCTCGTCGCCGCACGCGCCGTGTTCGCCTATGGCATCCGCAACTGGGCCCGCAACGGCCTCATGGAACGGCGCGCTGTCATCGTTGGCGGCGGCGAGCCGGCCAAGGAACTGATCCGCGCGCTGGAGCATCAATCCGATAACGATATCCGCATCTGCGGCATCTTCGATGATCGCGGCGAGAAGCGTTCGCCCGTGATGGTCGCCGGCTATCCGAAGCTCGGTACCGTCGCCGAGTTGGTCGAATTCGCCCGGCTGACACGCATCGACATGCTGATCATCGCGCTGCCGATCAGCGCCGAAGATCGCATTCTGCAGCTTCTCAAAAAGCTTTGGGTGCTGCCGGTCGATATCAGACTGGCCGCGCATGCCAACAAGTTGCGCTTCCGTCCGCGTGCCTATTCGCATGTCGGCGCAGTGCCGATGCTCGACATCTTCAACAAGCCGATCCGTGATTGGGACGGTGTCGCCAAGCGCGTTTTCGATATCTTCTTCAGCCTGCTGGCACTCTGCCTTCTCTGGCCGATCATGCTTGGAGCCGCAATCGCCGTGAAGACGACGTCGAAGGGGCCGGTCTTCTTCATGCAGAAGCGCCATGGCTTCAACAACGAGATCATCAGCGTCTTCAAGTTCCGCTCGATGTACACCAACATGAGCGACCCGACAGCGCGCATTGCCGTGACGAAGAATGATCCCCGAGTGACGCCCGTCGGCCGTTTCATCCGCAAGACCTCGATCGACGAATTGCCGCAGCTCTTCAACGTGCTGCTCGGCAACCTGTCGCTGGTCGGTCCGCGCCCGCATGCCGTACTGGCGGCAAGTCACAATCGCATCTATGCCGATGTGGTCGAAGGCTATTTCGCCCGCCATCGCGTCAAGCCCGGCGTCACGGGCTGGGCGCAGATCAATGGCTGGCGCGGCGAGATCGACAGTGACGACAAGATCAAGTTTCGCACGGCTTACGATCTCTATTACATTGAGAATTGGTCGCTGTATTTCGATCTGAAGATCCTCTTCCTGACGCCTTTCCGTCTCCTCAACACGGAAAACGCCTATTGACCGCGATCGATCTCCCCTATCGGCGTGTCGACCGGCCTCAGCTCGCAGCATTGCGGCTGATCGGCACGGCTTGCGTTGCTTTCGGGGTCTTTCTGTCGGGCTTCGTCATCGCCGAACCGGCGCCCTATGAGCTGTGGGTTGCGTTTCTCATCGGCACCTGGTTCATCCTCGGGCTGAAACTCTCGCGCAATGTCGCGCCGCTTTTGGCACTGTTCCTGACGTTCAACGTCGGCGGCATGCTGTCGCTGACGCAGATGCGCGACCTTGGCGCAAGTTCCCATCTCGACGGACCGATCTATATTGCCGTCTCCACCTTCCTGGCACTCAGTTCCGTCTTCTATGCCGCGATCATCGAAGACAGCGAAAAGCGGCTGAAGCTGATCTTCAACACCTGGGTCATCGCCGCGCTGATCACCGCGAGTCTCGGCATTCTCGGCTATTTCCACGCCTTTCCGGGCGCTGAAATCTTCACCCGCTATGACCGCGCCATGGGCGTGTTCCAGGACCCTAACGTCTTTGGTCCCTACTTGGTGACACCAAGCATCTATCTCATGCACGGCATCCTGATCGGCGACCTGAAGAAGGCGCCGGTCAAGGCGCTCTGCCTGCTCGTGCTGGCCTTCGGAATCTTTCTTTCCTTCTCTCGCGCCGCATGGGGCCTGTTCTCCTTCGCGTCGGCGATGCTGATCTTCTGTATGCTGCTGCAGCACCGCAGCAATGCCTTCCGGCTGCGCATCCTGGTGATGTCGCTGGCGGCGATCATTTTCATGGTCCTCCTCCTGGTCGTCGCGCTGCAGTTTCATCAGGTGAGCGACCTCTTCTCGACGCGCACACAGCTCGTGCAGGACTATGATGGTGGTCATCTCGGCCGTTTCGAGCGCCATCGCATCGGATTCATGCTGTCGATGGAAAGGCCGCTCGGCATCGGACCACTCGTCTTTTCCACTCTGTTCCGCGAGGACGAGCACAATATCTGGCTGAAGACGCTGACCACCTACGGTTGGCTCGGCTTCTTCTGCTGGGTCAGCATGATCTGCTGGACCATCTATATCGGCTTCCGCAACTTTTTGAAGGACCGGCCCTGGCAGCCCTATTTGACGATCGCCTGGATCGTCATTCTCGGCCATGTCGGCATCGGCAATGTCATCGACACCGATCATTGGCGCCATCTCTACATGCTGATCGGCATCGTCTGGGGCTGCGGCGCACTCGAGCAACAGTATCAGCGTAGCTTGGCCCGAAGGGAAGCAGCACCGTGACCATCAATGTGGGCATCAAACGCCTGTCGCTGCTGCAAGTTCTCGAACCCGGCGGCGGCGGTTCCGGGCGACATTTCCTCGATCTTTGTCGCGCCATGCAGCGTCGCGGCCATTCGGTGACCGCGATCTATTCGCCTTTGCGCGCCGAAGCGGCTTTCGTCGCCGAGCTGGAGGGCATGGGCCTCGACAATGTCATCTCACTTGCCATGCGGCGCGCGCCCGGGCCATGGGATGTCACCGCTTGGTGGCAAATTCGCAAGATCGTCGCACAGCACGGGCCGTTTCATCTGATCCATGGCCACAGCTCCAAAGCTGGAGCGCTGACGCGGCTGAGATTACCAGGCCCGCATATCCCGGTGCTCTACACGCCGCATGCCTTCCGCACCATGGATCCGACGCTCAATTCCAGGGGCCGGATAATCTACGGCGGTATCGAGAGGCTGCTCGGCAACTGGCTTTCCGATCGCCTGATCTGCGTGTCCAGGGATGAATATAATCATGCGCTGTCGCTCGGCATTCCGCAGGAGCGGCTGCGTATCGTCGTCAACGGCGTCAGCGCGCCGCCGTCCGGTCAACGTGCCACCATCCGCGCGCGTTATGGGATACCACAGGACGCGCTGCTCTTCGGCTTCGTCGGCCGCTTGACGCCACAGAAAGCGCCGCAGCGGCTGGTCGAAGCCTTTGCCCGCGTCGCCGCGCACTTGCCGCAAGCGCATCTGCTGATGATTGGGGTCGGTGAACTGGCCGGCACTGTTGGCGATATGATCAAGGCTGCCGGCTTGGAAGACCGCGCCTATCTCGATGGCTCCATCCCCGGCGCCACCGCTGTCGACGCCTTCGATGTCGTCGTCATGCCGAGCCGCTACGAGGCCATGTCCTATGTCATGCTCGAGGCTGCAGCCGGCGGCAAGCCACTGCTGCTGACCGATGTCGGCGGCGCACGCACGGTGATCGAGCCGGGCAAGAACGGCTATATCGTCGCCAACAGCGACGACCCATCGGAACTGGCGGCGGCGATGACGCGCTTTGCCGATCCCAAATTGCTGCGGAGCTTCACCGCCGAAGCCCGGCGGCGCAAGGATGGCTATACGCTCGCCGGCATGGCCGATGCGACGGAGGAAATCTACTTCGAATTACTTGGTCATCGCGTTCCCAACTTCCTAAGAACGCCTGAAAAGGTTGTGCTGCGCAGCGCATCCTGAAGACTGCAACTTCATTTTGACTTCGCATATGATCCCATCCGAAAATCGGTTCCGATTTTCAGATTTATGCGCTAAATTTCAGACATGATCACATCAGCGCAATTACGCGGCGCACGCGCCATGCTCGGACTGACGACAGAAACGCTTGCCGCCGAGAGCAACCTCTCCGTAACAACGATCGAAACGCTGGAAAAGGACGTCAGCTCGGCGGACGCCAAGGCGCTTGTCGCTGCTCGTACCGCCCTCGAAGCTCGCGGCATATCGTTCCTTGCCAGCGGGAGCGACGAAGCCGGCGGCGCCGGCATTCGCTTCAAGCATTGGGCGGAAGACGGCGGCATCCGGCCGGAAAACCTGAACGCTACCAACGATGATTGAAATCGCGGCATTGGGACACTAAGGAATATTCGTTAGGATATATTTGGATATTCGTTGTGGGATATGCAAATGCCTCTCTACATCAGAGATGATGATATCGACGCTTTAGCAGTGGAACTGCAGGCATTAAGCAAGGCACGTACCAAAACTGAAGCCGTACGCACCGCTCTTCGCCACGAAATCGACCGAATGCGGCAGGCCGTACCGCTACGTGATCGCATCGCCAAGATTCAGGCGGAGGCCACGAAACTCGGTCTGCCTAATTCAGATTTCGACTTCAAAACATTTACGGATGAAATGTGGGATGACACCTGATGTTCATCGACGCATCGGTCATCGTCGCAATCATCAATCAGGAACCTGGTTGGCAAGAACTCACCAGAAGGCTTTCCGATATCGAAAACGCGTGTGCGGTGTCTCCGCTTGTTCGTTTTGAGGCGATGCTCGGTATCGCGCGTGCCGTCGTTCATAAGCGGCGTGGACCAAATGCGAAACTAAATCCCGCAATACTGCTGGAGGCTCGCAAACTGGTGGATGATCTGATCGCCGAAATTGGCGCAAGGGAAATCACCATCACGGATACCATCGGTAACGGAGCTATGGACGCAGCGGCGATGTATGGAAAGGCAATCGGCCATCCGGCCGATCTCAATTTTGGTGACTGGTTCGCTTATGCCTGCGCAAAGGCGCATGGAAGCGGCCTTCTCTATAAAGGCGACGATTTTGCCCAAACCGATCTAGGCTGAAGGTTCGGGCGCTACGCATTAAGCCAGCCCCCACCTCCGAACCAGTTGCTCGGGCGCCGAAAGAGCGGCGGGCAAGATGAAGCGTTCGGTTTCGTTGGCCGGCTCCCTGCCCTCGGCGACGGAACTGACGGGCAGGCCATGGCCGAAGTCGTTGAGGGTCACCAGCTCCAGCACCACATCGCCATAGTCATCGCGCCATTCGCGCCGCTCGCCGCCTTCGAACAGACGCAGCCTGCCCTTGGTCTGCGGACGCCGATGCACGGCGAGCCACTGCGCCACCGACGCTTCGGCATTGCCGAACGAAACGACGTCGTCACCGGTCCCGTGCCAGATGGAGACCGCGGGAAAACGGGCGGCATCCGGGGAGACTTCGCGAACGAGTTCGGCCCATTTTTCGGCCGGGCGCACAGCGGCTCTCTTCATGACATCCAGCGCGGACATGGCATCGCGGGCGGCACCGAAGGGCAGACCGCCGATGATGGCGCCGGCAGCGAACAGCTCCGGATAGGTGGCAAGCAGCGCCGAGGCCATGGCGCCGCCAGCCGACAGGCCCATGACGAAGATCTTGCTCTCATCGATGTCATGCAGCCGGCTGCTAAAATCGATCATCTCGCGGATCGAACCCAGTTCGCCGCGATCGCGCGTCACCAGGCTCGGGCGGAACCAATTGAAACAGAGATTCGCATTGTTGGAGGGCTTCTGCTCGGCGTAGAGCACGGCGAAACCATGCTGGCGCGCCAAGGCCGTCCAGCCGCTGGCACGATCGAAATCCTCGGCATTCTGGTGACAGCCATGCAGGACAACGACGAGCGGCATCGGACCTTTGACGCCGGCCGGGACATATTCCAGCATGTGCAGATCGCCAGGGTTGCGTCCGAACCACAGGACCTCCGTCAGGCGCTGCGGTGCGGGTTGCGTCGGGACGCGCCGGCGCGCCGGCTGCGATCGCGGCCTTGTTACGGGGAATTTGAGCTGTGGCAACTCAACGGATTCAACGAGCAAACGGCGAAGCCGGCTCGGAACTTTGAAATTCATCATAGACCTTTCAAATTATCCGCGCTCACCGAAGTGGATTTTATTGGGCGGGCGGGCCGCACATCGACCCCGCAGGGTGACGAGATCGAGCAATCGACTCTCCTTGTGCGATGCAGCAAATATAAGGCAGCGACACCCATTCGAGCACGCACAATGCGTCATTGCTGCTATGTGAAATCGGCGTTAACCGATTAAATGGCTGGCAGAAAAAGCGTTAGAGATAGGCTTTCGCGAGCGCGAGGAGCTTTGCATCCTCTTTCACGCCCTGGCGATAGAGCTGGATCATCAGGGCGCCCAGGCGCTCGGCTTCCTGGCTGCGCAGACTGATGCCGCGATCCATGCAGACGGCATCCAACACCTTTTCCAAACGATCCAGATCGTCCGAAAACAAGGGTAAATCCTGTGGATGAATGGAGGTTTCTAACATGGCGCCGCCTCGTCCGCCGGGCAGCACGCAGATACGGTCGCCGGTGCCCGTTTGTTTAACCGACGATACAGAAAGTGACTATGCTCCCTGCTCAGAGGCTTGGCAAGCGAGGTTTTATGCGAACGGCTCTTTATCTTGAGAGCCTGCTGATTCGGGAAAATATGCTCGCAACTCTCACAAGATTACACTTTTAAGTTACGTCATCACCAAGCTTTCACCGATGCCTGACATAAGGGCTGGAAACGGAGGCTTTCTGATGAACAAGCGCCTGATCCAGCCAACACTTTGCATGCTTCTGCTGGGCGCCGCCCCGGCGTTCTCGCAATCCCTTTCGGGATTGCCGCTGCGCAATCAGCACCAGATTCCCGACGGCTATATCTCCGTGCAATCGGGGATATCGCTTTCCATCCCGATCATTGATGGCAGCGATGAGAAGCAGCAGCAGGATGCGATCAAATCCTTCTATCGCATTGCCGCCAGCAACTGCGCCGTGCTGCTGGACACCCTTGCCGACGATTGCCAGATCAACGGTCTTTCCAGCAACACCGACGTCACCAACATGGATGGCCGCGGCCCGAAGCTGATGGTTCGCGGCCAGGTCACCATGGCGGTCAAGCTGAAACCTGTCGCCGGCGCCGCGAAGTGAATAAAGGCTCCGCGCGGCATCCGGCAGCGGGAAGCCAACGGATCGGTAAGAAATCTTGGCGATAATTTCCTCGCAATCGAGGAATGAAGCCATGGCAAAAGCGAAACGACGCACACGGCGCAAGCCACAGCCCAAAGCGGGCAATTCGATGTGGCTATGGGGCATGGTCGGCCTGGCAGCCGCGGCCGGCATTTTCGCCTATGAACATCGCCGGGATATGCCTTCCTTGCAGGCCTACACCGGCGGCGCCGGCGTTCGGCACGAGCCGCAGGACGCGCCGCTGCCGACTGCCAAGCCGAAGGTAAAAACGGCTGCCGTCATGCCCGAACGCCCGACTTCGACGCTGCCGGTTCCCCCAAACGTTATCCCCGTCGCTGCCGTGCCGGCGGATCGGAAGCTGGCCGCTGCCCGGCCCGAAACCGCCGGGCGATTCGGCCTCTGCGGCGGCGAAACCGGCATCAACTGTGTCGTCGACGGAAATACCTTTTGGCAGAATGGAATCAAAATCCGCCTGGCGGATATCGACGTACCTGACATCGAGCCATCGCATTGTGCCGGCGAACGGCAAAAAGCCACCGCCGCAAAGCTGCGACTGCAAACCCTTCTCAACAACGACACTTTCGTGCTCTCCGCCAGCGGACGCGGCGACGATCAGCAGGGCGGCAAATTCCGCATCGCCATGCGCGCCGGAAGGTCGATCGGCGATCAACTGGTTGCCGAAGGATTGGCCCGCCGCTGGACCGGGCAGACAACCTCGTGGTGCAGCTAAGCCAATAGAGCCAATTGGGGGCTCAAAAAGGCCCGAGTGACTGGACCATTAAAAAACAGGAAGGCCGAACGATGTTCTCGCCGGCCTTCCTTGCTCCATTTCGATGCTGCCGGTACCTCCGCGGTCAGCGATCAGAAGTGGTTCATGAGGAAAGTATGGCGCTTCTGCGAGATTGTGCAATAGGCAAATCGGAGTAGGACGGTCAAGGGCCGCCGTCCTCGGCGCATCGGAACGATCTAAGCGAGATAGATACCGCAAGCCTAAGCGTCGGGGCTTTGGCCTATATTTTGGTTGTAAATATTTCAGCCAAATCACTCATCTGGGGCTAAGTGATTGATTTTAATGGTCGGGGCGACTGGACTCGAACCAGCGACCCCTTGACCCCCAGTCAAGTGCGCTACCGGGCTGCGCTACGCCCCGACCTGCCGAAAAGGCCTGATCCTGTTAGACTTTCGGGCATGGCAGCGCAAGAGGTAAAATCGCAGGTCGGGATAAAAATGGCGTCGAGAGCGAGAAAAGTCCTCGCTCCAATCACCTGCATTGCCGCCGCGGTCCGTAGTTCGGTTGGTATGTATTGTCCGAGGCTCGGTAAGACGGATAGCGGTCGGCGCAGGCTTGCGCATGGCTGTCGTAATAGCCTACCGTGCGCTGCCTATTGAAGAGCGTGCCCGTCACGAAGGATTTGAACAGCACACCACTGTCGGAATCATCGTCATAGTAACCGTCGAAGCCATGGAATTTATGGCCTTCGTGCCAACGGTTATGGCTATGGTGTCCATGATCGTGGACCTGGATGATATCGGATTGCTCCGGCGCTGAAAGCGCAGGCATGGTAATGGCGCCGGCGGGCACAGCGGCGCTTGCCGCCAGCAATGCGCCGAAACCCGCGACTGCTATCGACCTTGTGATCGTTCGCATGTGTGACTCCTTCGAATTCCGATGGCGGCGGATCAAAGCACATGTGCGTGAAAACCTTGCCACCGACCGCTCCGGCATTATTTCTATATAGTGGCTTCGAGCCGCACTCACAGATGCCTTTACGCCTTTCTTCTGCGACGGATTTTCATTCAATAAGAAGTGATTAGAAGGTTACGGCGATGAAGCCATTGATTGCCCTTCTGCTATGCGGACCGCTGCTTGCGGCATGCACAATAACCGAGTCATCACTGCAGCCGGTTCCTGGCAGCATCACCTATCACGGCCAGCCGCATTTGAAGCTGACGCAATCGCCTCCGGGCACCCGATTGCCGCACCATTTCGTCAATCAATGGGGCCAGGACGTCTACGAAACCTACATCATTCAGCCCGATCGCAGCCTGAAGCTCGTCAGCAGAGAAGAGATGACGCGGCCGTTCTGATGGCGGCGGAAACCCTCGATTAAGAAACTCCGCCGGCTGAGCGCTGGCGGAGTTTTCGTTTTCTGCGAGATGATCGCCGGCTTACCAGCAGCGATAGCAACGGCGATAATAGGGACGGCCGTAATAGCCATGATGGTAATGATTGTCGCTGACCGCAGCGCCGACGAGGACGCCGCCTATGATCCCGGCGGCGATGCCCGCAGCAGCCTGATTTTCTGCCTGCTGCGCCTGAGCGCGATTGGCCTGATAGGTGGCGCCGACGCAACGGCCATAGCGCTGCGTGCCCGGGCGCAGCCCTTGGGCCTGACAGGTCATTTCAGCACTGGTGGCGGATTGCTCCGGCGTCTGGCAACTAGACAAAATGGTCGATATGGCGAAAAGACTGATCGCCATGGCAGCACGTATGCGCATATTTCTCTCCGGCAATTTGGAGTGTAGTCCCGACACAGCGCACTACAGCCAGGAGTAAGCGAACACAAGTTTTCTTATACCAAGTGGTTAATCAGTTAGCATTACTGGTTCGAGCAAATGCAGCGCAGTCAAGGGCAGGCGAAAATTGATTTGAAGAACCGGCCGCCGACTCAAAAATAAAGGGCCCGGTTTGCACGCCAGACCCTTTTCCGTTGTTTGCGCCTTCGCCTATCTAAAATGGCGGCAGGCCGCGAAGTTAGCTTTCCGTCGAAAATTGCGTCCGCTTAGAAATTTCGCTCAAAACGGAGAATGCCGGCAACGGTATCATCGTTGATGAAGTCATAGTGCATATAGGTCACTTCCGGCTCGATGAGCAGGTTCTTGACCGGATTGAACTTCACGTTGGTGGTGGCCTCGAAAATCTTCGAGTCGGTATAGGCGAGCTGCAGGTTCCACTTCAGCTTTTCATTGATGGGCACGCCCACGCCGCCCCACACGGCCCAATCACCCCAGCCGCACTTTGCGCCATGAACGACACCGTCCGACGTCGTGCAGGCCGATTCATTCTGATAGGAACCGGCATACTGGTTGAGCTTGTCACCATCGGTGTTCCAGCCGCCCATCAGGAATGCTTCCACGCCGCCGAACTTGGCATCGATGCGGGCTTTGATGGCGCCCTCCTCTACAATGGAATCATAACCGCCGACGACCTTGAAGCCGAGGGTGTCGGTCTTGTAGCCGAAGCCGGCGACGACGTTCGGCGCATAGTGGTCGGCCTTCGACGTCACCCAGGCGCCGCCATAGCTATCCGAATCCGACGTCGAGTTGCTGTCTTCCAGCGAAATGACGCCGGTGAAGCCATTGCCGGCGTCATAGTTGTACGTCAACTGGTTGAGCTCATAGGGGCCGTCATAGATCGCATCGTCGTTGATGACGTCACCGGCGTAACCAGCATAGAGGTTATACTGCGAATCGAGCTTGCCGACGGTAAAGCCGCCAAGGCTGATATTGGCAAACAGCAGCTTCGAGGCGGTATCCCCTCCATCGTTCCATTCCCAGCGCAGGATAAGATTTGTCTTCAGAGCACCGTATTCGGTATCCGTCGCCGTATCGACATTGAGCTCTGCGCGGTCATGCCAGAGCGTGCCGACCCTACTCTTCGGATTATAGGCGTCGTACCATTCACCTTCGGTGCGGATTTTGCCGCCGATCTTGAGGCAGGTTTCCGTGCCGGGGATGAAGAAATAGCCCGTCCCGTAAGCATCGCAAATGCGCACATATTCCAGCGGCTCGGGTTCGGCCGCGACGATTGCGTCGGCCGCATGGGCGCCGCTCACCGTTGCCAGTGCGGCGGCGGAGCCGAGAAGAAGGCTCTTGATGTTCATGGTGTCTCCATTCGAATATCAGGGCGGGTTTTGCGGCTGACAATGTCGGGCCGCTCCAGAACCTGATTTAAGTCCCCTCATGGTGGGGCGAAGCAACGAAGCTCCGGCGCTGAAGCTGGACCCAGCATCGACAGCTTGCAAGTTAATAAGGGAAACAAATCGATCGTCACATTAATGTCGAATTTCATTGTGACAAAAATCACACTTACTTTTGATCAATCGATTGGCAATTGCTCACACACCGCGCCTAAAAGCTGCCCTCATTTTACCCGCCACGTATTTTAGCTGTATTGAATGGCAGCAATAAATAATTACACTCCGCCGGTCGGGATTACCATCGTCTGCTGCAACCGGAACGGTGCAGATGACCAGATCAGCGGGAAAAGCCCATGTTTCTCAGAGTGCTCAGCATATCTCTCCTCACTGTCGGCATGGTCACGCCTGCAATGGCAGCGTCAAGCGGTCATGGAGCTGGCGGCGATCGCGGTGGGTGGGGCGACAGTCCGGGGGCGGACGACCCTGGCAATTATCGCAACACCATTGTCGGTGATCGCGGCACGAGCGACACGGTGGAAAAGGATCCGAACGCATGCTGGACGCTCCCTCGCTCCGCCGATGGAAAATCCATCGTTGCGCCGAGCCAGGCTAATCCCACTGTTCCACGAAGGTGCAACTGACCTCTGAAAATCGCAGCGGAAACTCGAACGTTGCAGGTTGTCAGCTTTTCCGGCGCGGCCTTTTTATCTTAACGCACCTGATCGAGCAGCCGCTTGCATTCCAGCAGGTCATAAAGCGTTTCCTGCAGCAGCGCCCGGTCTTCCTTGCCGACGCTCGATTTCCCGATGGAAACATCGGGAGCCTCGTCTTCACCGCTGACGAAATTGAAGAAGCGACGGCTGATCGGCGCCTTGGGACGGCCGACGATTTGGTCGTCGTCCGGAGATCCGACGCGTGGCTCGGCCACGGGCGGCTCCTGCGCGGTGGCCAACGCCTCGACGCTCGCGAGATCGCCATGGCCGACGGCAATGACGAATTTATTGCCATTGGTCTTCAGAAGCTTCTGAACGCCTTTGATCGTATAGCCATGGTCATAAAGCAGATGGCGGATGCCGTTCAGCAGATCGACGTCTTCCGGCCGGTAATAACGCCGGCCGCCGCCGCGCTTCATCGGCTTGATCTGCGGGAAACGGGTCTCCCAGAAACGCAGGACATGCTGAGGCAGATCAAGGTCTTCCGCGACTTCGCTGATCGTGCGAAATGCATCCGGGCTCTTGTCCATCGTCATACTCCCACAGCATGACTCCGGCGCTATCAGGCCAGATCATGCGAAACCGCACATCCGCACCGCAGCTCATCGCGATACGACTCATCATATTTCAACGGTTTGCCGGGAGAAATTCAAGTCGCCTCTTCAGCTCTTTCACAAGCAAGCCGAAAAATAACCGCGAATGGCGCGGAAAACGACGTGCCGGTGCACATACCACCGGCACTGCCAATGTCTGTCTCGGTGGATCAGGAAACGGGATTTGCCGGCCGGGCTTTCGCCTTGCGGCTGGCATGGGCCTTCAGGATACGTGTCTTCAGAACATTGGACGCCTTGAACGTCATGACACGGCGCGGAGAGATGGGCACTTCTTCGCCGGTCTTCGGATTTCGACCGATGCGCTCATTCTTGTCGCGCACCTGAAACGTCGCGAAGGAGGAGAGTTTTACAGTTTCGCCACGCACGATGGCGTTGCAAATTTCGTCGATCACCGTCTCAACCAGTTCCGCTGACTCAGTCCGGGAGAGGCCGACTTTCCGGAATACCGACTCCGCCAAGTCCGCGCGCGTCACTGTCTTGCCAGTCATAGTTCCCCGCCCATATTGCTACGTAATTTTATCTAAGCTGCAAGAGACTATTGCCCTTGCACCAAACGGTCAAGCTCTTGTTAGGAATCGGATTTTAGAGACGCGGCCTACCAGCGCAGCAGCACGGCGCCCCAGGTAAAACCGCCGCCCATGGCTTCCAGCATCACCAGATCGCCTGTCTTGATCCGGCCGTCGCCTGCCGCTACGGAAAGCGCGAGCGGGATCGACGCTGCTGAAGTGTTGCCATGGAGGTCCACGGTTACCACAACCTTCTCGGGAGCAATTCCGAGCTTTTTGGCCGAGCCGTCGATGATGCGGCGGTTCGCCTGATGCGGCACCAGCCAATCGAGATCGTCGGCCGTCACTTTTGCCGCGTCGAAGGTTGCCTGGATGACATCGGTGATCATGCCGACGGCATGTTTGAACACTTCCCGGCCCGCCATGTGCAGCACGCCGACCGTTCCTGTCGAGGAAGGACCACCATCGACGTAGAGTTTGTCCTTGTGTGCGCCGTCGGACCGCAAGCTGGCCGTCAGCACGCCGCGATCGGTGCTGGCGCCCGTCCCCTCGCCTGCTTCGAGGATGAGCGCACCGGCGCCGTCTCCGAAGAGGACGCAGGTCGTGCGGTCCGTCCAGTCGAGAATGCGGGAAAATGTTTCCGCGCCGATGACGAGCACGCGCTTGGCAACGCCGCCCCGAATGTAGGCGTCTGCGGTGGTCACCGCGTAGACGAAGCCTGAACAGACAGCCTGGACATCGAAGGCGAAGCCATGATGCATGCCGAGACGATTCTGGATGTTCACCGCAGTGGCGGGAAAGGTATTGTCCGGCGTCGAGGTGGCAACGATGATCAGGTCGATATCGTCAGCCGTGAGGCCGGCATTGGTAAGGGCTGCCCGCGCCGCCTGCTCGCCGAGCGAGGCGGTCGTCTCACCCTCGCCGGCGATGTAACGCTGGCGGATGCCGGTGCGCTGGATAATCCAGTCGTCGCTCGTGTCGACGACTTGCTCCATCTCGCGATTGGTCATGGCGCGCTTGGGGAGCGCCGATCCAAATCCGCGAACAATTGAACGGATCATTCTTGTTATACCCCGTCGCTCATGCCGCTTCCGGTCCTATCGGCGGCTGCCGTTTGGCATGATATTTTTTCAGATCGTTTTCGATTTTCTGGGTGAGGCCATTCTTGGCCATGTCATAGCCGACATCGATGGCGGCTGCGAAGGCCTCGGCATTGGCGCCGCCATGGCTCTTGATAACGATGCCGTTGAGGCCGAGGAAGACGCCGCCATTGACCTTGCTCGGATCGAGCTTCTCGCGCAAAAGATCAAAGGCGCCCTTGGCGAAGACATAGCCGATGCGGGCGAGCAGCGTGCGCGTCATGGCGGCGCGTAGATAAGCGCCGATCTGCTTTGCCGTACCCTCGGCCGCCTTCAATGCGATATTGCCGGAAAAGCCCTCCGTCACCACCACATCGACCGTGCCCTTGCCGATATCGTCGCCCTCGACGAAGCCGAAATATTCGAGCGATTCGAGGTTTGCCTCGCGGATTAAGCGGCCGGCTTCCTTGACGTCTTCCTGACCCTTGATTTCCTCGACGCCGACATTCAGGAGGCCGATGGTCGGTCGTTCGATTTCGAAGAGCGCGCGCGCCATGGCGCCACCCATCAAGGCGAAATCCAGCAATTGCTGCGAATCGGCGCCGATGGTCGCGCCCACATCGAGCACGATGCTTTCGCCGCGCAGCGTCGGCCAGATTGCGGCGATCGCGGGACGTTCGATGTTGGCCATGGTGCGCAGACAGAATTTTGCCATGGCCATCAGCGCGCCGGTATTGCCGGCGGAGACGACGACATCGGCGTCGCCAACCTTCACCGCCTCGATCGAACGCCACATGCTGGATATGTAGCGGCCGCGGCGCAGGGCCTGGCTCGGCTTTTCATCCATGCTGATCGCGACATCGCATTCGTGAAAGACGGATTTTTCCCGGAGTTTCGGATATTTGCCGAGGATCGCTTCACAACGATCCTTCATGCCGTACATGACGAACGTTATATCGGGATGCCTATCCAGCGCCTTGGCCGCGCCAGGAATGACAACCTCAGGGCCGAAGTCGCCACCCATTAGGTCAAGAGAAATTCTGATCACGCGTCCCTAGTCCTTTTTGTCCGCCAGGCCTGGCGAATTTGGCGTCAAAATACCGGTTTCTCCTCGCGTTACAACTGAATTGTGTTCAATTGCCAGAGGGGTCTATTCCTTTTTCCAGTCTTTCAGAACAGCGAAAGGCGACGGTTTCTTGTCATCTTCACCGCTGTCCTCGATGTGGCCTTCGAACTCGATACCGGGCTTGCGCGGATAGGGATCGATGGCAAGGGCGGCAAATTCGGCGACGACGGCTCCGGCATCGATCGTATCGCCAGTGAAGGTTTCCGGAAGATCCGGACCGTCGGGGTCAAGCACCATTTCGCCGGCATCCACGGCGGGCGCCCGCGCAAGCTTCGAATCCTCAGGGATGAAAATATGTTCGAAATCCTCGTCGATCTCGGATTCGACCGGCTCGAGCGTGACCACGCAAGCCTGAACGATCTTCGCGTGAACATTGCCCTTGATGCGGACGCCGTCGCGTTTCCAGCGGGAAATCATCAGATCCGCCGAGAGCTTGTCGACGGAAAGCACATCCCAAAGCGCAGCCAGGCCGACAAGCTCCCTCTCATCGGCTTCGAGATGCACGTCCACCGGGTTGGCGGAGATATGACCGACCTTCACGGGATAGGAAAAGGGTGTTTCGTCGGAGTTCAGTCTTTTCATTTTTGTCTCCTAGAGTGCGTCTTCGCCGATGGCCTTGCGCGGCGGCTGCGGGAGGGTTGCGGAGCCGGTGGCGATCTCGGCTTCCGCGATCCCCGACAGATGGCCCTCGGCTGCGATCATCCAATCCGCCAGGCCGATCATCGAGGGAGCTTCCTCGCCTGCCTTGGGATAGATATTGCGCCGGAGGGCGGCGGCCAGTGCATCGCGGTCGTTCCCGTCCATCGCCGCGGCGTAGCTTTCCAGCCGCCCGTAGAACATGCCGGCCAGTTTCTTCATGCGCTTCGGCACGCTGTTATCGCCGATTCCGAGTTCGCGGATGGAATAATCGATATCCTCGAAAAAGGCATCGACGATTTCCTGGGCAAGCTCCTGGCCGCTGGTTTCCGACGAGCGCGTACGGCGGAAAAACAGGATCATCACAGCCGATAGCAGCTCGAAACGACCCATGACCGTATCCGGTACGTCATAATCCGTATAGAAAACAGGCTGCCGCGCCATCGAGGTCAGGGCGTCGTATTGCCTGACGACGATGATCTGGTTGTGATTTCTTTTGCGGAAGAGCCCAAAAATCATGAAAATTCCCGGAATTGGCTCATTCAGAGCGCCCCGTTGCGCTTGGCCTTGTTGCATCCACTTGAAAGCTGGTTTACCGAAGCAGGCGCGAATTGCAATGCCGTTTGTGCCCGCTTCAAAGGTCCCGCCCCAAGCCGTCGTCACTCTGTGCATGATTGGCAATGAAGAGTGCCGAACAACATCACGCAGCCGTCCGCAATCGCGGAATGGCCACAATGATGTGCACAGCAAGGTCACATCGGCCGTTCGGCCATCGGTTTGATTCATTAGGGGAGATGAGATGTCGTTGACGAGACGGTATTTCAAGTCTGACAGAACTTTCATCAGCAGTGCCGCCATCGCTCTGGTGATTGCCACCGCGGGACTCGCGGGCTGCCAGACCAGCGAGGTCATGAACAACGGCTACATCTTCGACCAGCAATCGCTTAATCTCGTGCCTGTCGGCTCGAGCCGCGAGCAGGTGCTGCTTTCGCTCGGCACACCGTCGACGACGGCGACCTTCGATGGCGAAGTCTTCTACTACATCTCCCAGAAGCGCACGCGCGCCGTGGCCTTCATGAAGCCGAAGCTGGTCGACCAGAACATCCTGGCGATCTATTTCGACAAGGACGGCGTGGTGAAGCAGGAAGCCAATTACACGCTGAAGGACGGCAGGGTCTTCGACATGATCAGCCGCACGACGCCGACCGGCGGCCGCGACATGACCTTCCTGCAACAAATCCTGCAGGGCGGCGGCAACGGCATCAACGGCGCGAAGAACTTCCTCAACAACCTCAACGCCGGCCAATAAGCTGGCGAGATCCCATCAAAAAACCCGCGAAGCTCAGGCTTCGCGGGTTTTTTCGTTTGTATGGCTTCCGCCCTTATCCAGCGAGAATTGCAAGGAGCAGCAGGGCGACGATGTTGGTGATCTTGATCGCCGGATTGACGGCAGGACCGGCCGTATCCTTGTAGGGATCGCCGACGGTATCGCCCGTGACGGAAGCCTTGTGCGCCTCCGAGCCCTTCAGGTGACGCACGCCGTCCTTATCGACAAAACCGTCTTCGAAGCTCTTCTTGGCATTGTCCCAGGCACCGCCGCCCGACGTCATGGAGATGGCGACGAACAGGCCGTTGATGATGACGCCGAGCAAGGAGGCGCCGAGCGCGGCGAAGGCCGAGGCTTTCGAGCCCGAGATCAGCAGCACGCCGAAATAGACGACGATCGGCGCCAATACCGGCAGCAGCGACGGAATGATCATCTCACGGATGGCGGCCTTGGTCAGAAGGTCGACGGCACGGCCGTAATCGGGACGCTCGGAACCCTTCATGATACCCGGCTTTTCGCGGAACTGCTTGCGCACCTCTTCAACGATCGCGCCGGCCGCACGGCCGACGGCCGTCATGGCGATGCCGCCGAAAAGATAGGGAATCAAACCACCAAACAATAGGCCGGCGACGACATAGGGATTGGAGAGATCGAAGGAGATCGCACCCACATCTTTGAAATAAGGGAACAGATCGCCATGGGCTGCGAAATATTTCAGATCGTTCGAATAGGCGGCGAAGAGCACCAGCGCACCGAGGCCGGCCGAGCCGATGGCATAGCCTTTCGTCACCGCCTTGGTGGTGTTGCCCACCGCATCCAGCGCATCAGTCGATTTGCGCACTTCCGGCGGAAGGTGCGACATTTCGGCGATGCCGCCGGCATTGTCGGTAACCGGACCGAAGGCGTCGAGCGCGACGATCATGCCGGCAAGCCCGAGCATGGCGGTGACCGCAATGCCAATGCCGAACAGGCCGCCGAGCTGATAGGTGGCAAGAATGCCACCGACGATGACGATTGCCGGCAGCGCCGTCGATTCGAGTGAAACGGCAAGGCCCTGGATGACGTTGGTCCCATGGCCGGTGACCGAGGCCTGGGCGATGGAATTGACCGGGCGCTTGTTGGTGCCGGTATAATATTCAGTGATGACGACGATCAGCGCAGTGACGATCAGGCCGAGAATGCCGCAAACGAACAGCTTCGCGCCGGTGACATCGAAACCTGCCGCGGCGCCGATCGAACCCCAGCCGACGGTCAGCGAGGTGGCGGCCGCAAGGCCAATGATCGACAGGATGCCCGTGGCAATCAGGCCCTTGTAGAGTGCGCCCATGATTGAGCCGTTTGCTCCGAGCTTGACGAAAAAGGTGCCGATGATCGAGGTGATGATGCAGGCGCCGCAGACCGCCAGCGGATAGATCATGGCGGAGGTGAGAATAGGCGTACCGGCGAAGAAGATCGCGGCAAGAACCATGGTGGCCACGACGGAGACCGCATAGGTTTCGAAGAGGTCGGCAGCCATGCCGGCGCAGTCGCCGACATTGTCGCCGACGTTATCAGCGATGGTCGCGGGGTTGCGCGGATCGTCTTCCGGAATGCCGGCTTCCACTTTGCCGACGAGGTCGCCGCCGACATCGGCGCCCTTGGTGAAGATACCGCCGCCGAGACGGGCGAAGATCGAAATCAGCGACGCGCCGAAACCAAGCGCCACCAGCGCATCGACGACGTCGCGCGAGCCCGGCTCATGGCCGAGAATACCGGTCAGCACGTAGAAATAAATGGAGACGCCGAGCAAAGCGAGACCGGCGACCAGCATGCCGGTGATGGCGCCCGACTTGAAAGCGATGTCGAGACCGGCCGACAGGCTATGCGAGGAGGCTTGTGCGGTGCGGACATTGGCGCGCACGGAGACATGCATGCCGATGAAGCCAGCGGAACCCGACAGAATGGCGCCGATCAGGAAACCGATGGCGGCTTCGCCCGACAGGAGCAGCCAGGCCAGGATGAAAACGATGATGCCGACAATGGCGATGGTTCTGTATTGACGCGCCAGATAGGCTTGCGCGCCTTCTCGGATATAGCCTGCGATTTCCTGCATGCGTGCGTTGCCCTGATCGGCTGATAGCACCGACCGGGTTGCCCAGACGGCGTAGATCACCGAGAGCAGTCCGCACGCGATAACTCCTAAAAGAATCGACATTTCGCTTTTTCCCTCCAAAAAAGCCGGCGGTTCACTCCCCCTCCGGCCGCCTGCGACAACGGCCAGCCCCCTCCTCCCAAGGGGGTCGGCAAATGTGCAAGGGGAGATTGCGTTTGCGAAAACGTCGCGTCAAGACCGCCCGCAGGTAAAACACCCGAAGGAGGTTCAAAAGAATGTCGCTGGCTGAAATCAGGCGCGAGCGAAGGAAACGAAAGCAGCGGGAAGAAGCACCGGCGCTGACATCGATCCTTATTTCTTGGCTTCGCCGCGAACCTGCTTGGCGATTCGATCGAGCACGGCGTTGACGAGCTTCGGCTCATCCTCTTCAAAGAAGGCGTGGGCGATCTCGACATATTCGGTGACGATGACCGGGACCGGCACGTCCTTTCGGTCGAGAAGCTCGAAGGTGCCGGCGCGCAGGATGGCGCGCACGGTGCTGTCGAGGCGGGACAGCGCCCAATCATCCTGCAGGGCGGAGCCGATCAGCGGATCGAGCCGGGTCTGCTCGCGCACGACGCCGGAGACGATGGAGCGAAACCAGGATGCGTCGGCCTTCAGATAGGTGTCACCGTCCAGCTCCTGCCCGAGACGGTGTGCCTCGTATTCGGCCACCACCTCCAGCACGCCGGTGCCGCCGATATCCATCTGATAGAGCGCCTGAACGGCAGCAAGGCGCGCTGCGCCCCGCTGGTTCGCGGTCTTTGCCGGTCGCTCGTTATCCTGATTGCTCATGAACTTATGCACCCAACTTTTGTTTTAGCGCGATCATCGTCAGCGCTGCGCGGGCGGCGAAACCGCCCTTGTCCTTGTCCGAGCGGCGCGCACGCACCCAGGCCTGATCGTCGTTTTCGACCGTCAGGATTCCGTTGCCGATCGCCAGAGATTCGCTGACGGCCAGATCCATCAGCGCACGCGAAGATTCGTTGGCGACGATATCGAAATGATAGGTCTCGCCGCGGATGACCATGCCGAGGGCGACATAGCCGTCATATTCGGTGCCGCCATTGTCGGCGCCGTCGAGCGCCATGGCGATGGCGGCCGGGATCTCCAGGGCGCCGGGCACGGTGACGACGTCATAGGTCGCGCCGGCTTCTTCGAGCGCTGTCTTGGCGCCGTCGAGAAGAGCGTCGGCCATGTCATCGTAGAAGCGGGCTTCGACGATGAGGATGTGGGCATTGGTAGAGCTGGACATACGTCACCTGCTAAGTGAGAGGGCGGGCAGCACCTTGATTAAGGGCGGGTCAAACCACGGCGGGCCGCGCTTGGCAAGTGTTTTTCGGATGCCTGCGCCGATTCTAATCCCGATTTGAGGAACATTGATCTGTGCCAGAAATTGTATCTTCCGCCAGCTCACTCGCTTCGATAATAATTTGGTCCTGGCAGGGAGGAACCTGATGACGGAGAAAACCAGACGCGCTGTCAACCTTGGCGAGCTGCAGCTCGACCATTGGCAGCAGGGAGATTTTTTTGCGGGCAGCGATGTCTCCTTCGGCGCGCTGCTCGGGCTGAAGGATCTCGGCATCAGCTATAATGAAGTGCCGCCCGGCAAATCCGGCTGTCCGTTTCACAATCATCACGTCGAAGAAGAACTCTTCGTCATTCTCGAGGGCGAAGGCGAATATCGCTTGGGGAACGACCGGATCCTGGTCGCGAAAGGCGATGTCCTCGGAGCGCCCGCCGGCGGTCATGAAACCGCTCATCAGCTCATCAATATCGGCCCCAGCGTACTGACCTATCTCGTCATCTCGACCAAGGCCGGGACGGAGATCGTCGAATATCCCGACTCCGGCAAGTTCATGGCGAAAACCAATCGCGCCGGCGAGGCGTCGCGGCGCTTCAGTTTCATCGGGCGCGAAGGCAGCGCCGTGGATTATTGGGACGGCGAACCGGGAGCATAAAACAGATGCGCATGAATGCAGAAATGGCAGACAAGAAGGAAGCTGCTCCCGCCATGACCATAATTCCCACATTGATGACCGAACGTCTCATCCTCCGCTCGCATCGGTTGGAGGATTTCGAGGAATACGCCCTGTTCTGGACGCAGGAGGACCTTGTCCGCTACATCGGCGGCGAGACGTCGACGCGCGAACAGGCCTGGACGCGCCTGTTGCGCTATGCCGGCATGTGGCATCACCTGGGCTTCGGTTTCTTCGCCGTCGAAGAACGTCACAGCGGCCGCTTCATCGGCGAAGTCGGCTTTCTCGACCTGCATCGCGACATGAGCCCGGTCACCACGGAAGGGACGTTGGAATCCGGTTGGGGGATCACGCCAGCGCTGCAGGGCAAAGGCTACGCGACGGAAGCCGTCAAGGCCGCAATCGCCTGGGCGGACGACACATTTCCGGGCCGACGGATGACCTGCATCGTCGATCCGGAAAATAGGCCGTCGCTGCGGGTCGCCGAAAAGGTCGGCTTCCGGCGCATTGGCGAAGTGTTTTACAAGGGCAAACCCAACGTCATGTTCGAGCGGTAACGGCGGCTGCGAAGCGCCTTGGATCAGCTTTCCCGCGCCGTCGGGAATTCCGCCAGCCGAGCGGCATAGCGAGCCATGGTATCGACTTCGAAATTGACGAAATCGCCGGCCTTGCGTTCGCCCCAGGTCGTGACCTCCAGCGTGTGGCGGATCAGGAGTACGTCGAAATCGGTGCCGTCGACGGCGTTGACCGTCAGCGATGTGCCATCGAGCGCGATCGAGCCCTTGGGAGCGACGAATTTGGCGAGATGCGCCGGGGCACGCAGGCGAAAGCGGGTGGCGTCGCCTTCCGTCGTCACAGACAGGATCTCCGCCCTGCCATCGACATGGCCGGAGACGATGTGGCCGCCGAGCTCATCGCCGATCTTCAGCGAGCGCTCGAGGTTGATATTGCTGCCGGCCTGCCAGGTGCCGATGGTGGTCAGCCGCAGAGCTTCTTCCCAGGCCTCCACTTCGAACCAGCGGCCGTTGCTGCCAGCTTCGGGAAGGCCCGTCACCGTCAGGCAGATTCCGGAATGGGAGATCGAGGCGCCCATATCGATCGTCGCCGGATCGTAATTGGTGGCGACGCGCAGCTTGATGCCTTCCTTGAGGGGGGAAACGGATTCGACCCTGCCGATATCGGTGACAATTCCGGTAAACATCAAAAACCTCTTTCAAATTCGTCGCAGCGATCATCGCCAAACCGGCTCGCGCGGATATGCCTGAAACTCGCTGGGATATTAGTCTTCGTGATCGGCGATTCAATACCGCCCTCTCCGATGGTAATCGGCCCTTCGTATAGAAGGATGCGGTCGACGAGATCGGCAGCGAGGAAGCGCTGCGCCGTCCTTGCGCCGCCTTCGACCAGCAGAGAGGAGATGCCGCGCGTTCCCAGCGCTTCAAGCAGTTCCCCCGGTTCGCCGGAATTGGATTGCAGCACTTCAGCGCCGGCGGCATCCAGAGCGGCGCGGCGACCCAGGAAGGCCTTGTCTGTATTCTCATCAAAGGGCGGCGGATTACCGGCAACTATCATGAGGCCATACTGAGACGCAGTCTTTACGAGCTTGCTGCCGAGTGGAAGCTGAAGCTGGTCGTCGATGACGATGCGCAGCGGCGTACGGCTTTCCAGCCCCGGCAGACGACAGGTCAATTCCGGATCGTCTGCCATCGCCGTGCCGATCCCGACGAGAATGGCGTCGCTTTCGGCACGCAAAACCTGCACCTGGGCGCGGGCGATATCGCCGGTGATGCGCACTTGCCCCTCGCCTGTCTTGCCGATCATCCCGTCTGCCGAAACAGCAAGTTTGAGAGTCACATACGGCCGATTTCTCGTCTGACGCATGAGGTAGCCGGCAAGCGCGCGTCTGCCTTCCTCCTCGAGAATACCGGCGTCAACCTCGATCCCGGCATCCCGCAACAGCGCAATGCCGCGGCCGGAAACGCGCTGATCGGGATCGGTGACGCTGACGACGACGCGGGCGACGCCATAAGCGATGAGCGCCTCGGCGCAGGGCGGCGTCTTGCCGTGGTGGGAACAGGGTTCGAGCGTGACGTAGGCCGTAGCTCCCCTCGCCGCTTCGCCGGCCTCAGCCAAAGCCTGCGGCTCGGCATGCGGCCTGCCGCCAAGCGCGGTCACGGCACGGCCGATGACGGCACCATCCTTGACGATCAGGCAGCCGACGGACGGGTTGGTGGAGGTAAGCCCCCGATGCGTGCGCGACAGACGGATCGCCGCGGCCATGAAACGCTCGTCGTCAGGCCGGAGCGCCATGGTCAGGGATCCAGCGGATCGCGGGCGATCTTGGCGTTGATCTCGGTAATCACCTGCTCGAAATCCTCCGCATGCGAGAAATCGCGATAGACGGAAGCATAGCGCACGAAGGCGACATCATCGAGGCTCTTCAAGGCTTCGAGCACCTGCAGGCCAATCTGCTCCGAACTGATTTCCGTCTCGCCAGAACTTTCAAGGCGGCGGACGATGCCGGAGACGGCACGTTCGATGCGATCGCGGTCGACGGGGCGTTTGCGCAGCGCGATCTCGAAGGACCGCACCAACTTGTCCCGGTCGAACGGCACTTTGCGGCCGGTCTTCTTGATGACCATCAGCTCACGCAGTTGCACACGTTCGAAAGTGGTGAAGCGGCCGCCGCAATCCGGACAAATACGCCGCCGGCGGATGGACGTATTGTCCTCCGCCGGTCGCGAATCCTTGACCTGGGTATCTTCCGAACCGCAATAAGGGCAGCGCATTCGCTCTCCTTAGCCCATGTAACCATACATGGGGAAGCGGCCGGTGAGGTTGACCACCTTTTCGCGCACTGCGGCCTCGACGGCGGCATTGCCTTCATCGGAATTAGCGACCTTCAGGCCGTCAAGCACTTCGATGATGAGATTGCCGATTTCACGAAATTCGGCTTCCTTGAAACCGCGCGTCGTACCGGCGGGCGTGCCGAGACGGACGCCGGAGGTGACAAAAGGCTTTTCCGGATCGAAGGGGATGCCGTTCTTGTTGCAGGTCACATAGGCGCGGCCGAGCGCTGCCTCAGCGCGCTTGCCGGTGGCGTTCTTCTTGCGCAGGTCGACCAGCATCAGGTGGTTGTCGGTGCCGCCGGAGACGACGTCGACACCGCCGGAAATCAGCGTTTCGGCGAGCGCCTTGGCATTCTTGACGATCTGCGCCGTATAGTCCTTGAACTCCGGCTGCAGTGCTTCGCCGAGCGCCACGGCCTTCGCAGCGATGACGTGCATCAGCGGGCCGCCCTGGAGACCTGGGAAAACGGCCGAGTTGAACTTCTTCGCCAGATCCTCGTCATTGGTGAGGATCATGCCGCCGCGCGGGCCGCGCAGCGACTTGTGGGTGGTGGAGGTGGCAACATGGCAATGCGGGAACGGCGACGGATGCTGGCCACCGGCAACGAGACCGGCAATATGGGCCATATCGACCATCAGATAAGCGCCGACGCTGTCGGCGATCTCGCGGAAGCGCTTCCAGTCCCAGATGCGGGAATACGCCGTGCCGCCGGCGATGATCAGCTTCGGCTTGTGCTGTTCGGCCTTGCGCTGCACTTCGTCCATGTCGAGCAGGTTGTCGCCTTCGCGCACGCCGTAGGAAACGACGTTGAACCACTTGCCGGACATGTTGACCGGCGAGCCGTGCGTCAGGTGACCACCCGAATTGAGGTCCAGGCCCATGAAGGTGTCGCCCGGCTGCAGCAGCGCGAGGAAGACGGCCTGGTTCATCTGCGAACCGGAGTTCGGCTGAACGTTGGCGAAATTGACGCCGAACAGCTTCTTGGCGCGCTCGATGGCAAGCTCTTCGGCGATGTCGACGAATTGGCAGCCGCCATAATAGCGCTTGCCCGGATAGCCCTCGGCATATTTGTTCGTCATGATCGAACCCTGCGCTTCCAATACGGCGCGGGAAACGATGTTTTCCGAGGCAATCAGTTCGATCTCATGCCGCTGACGACCTAATTCCTTGCCGATCGCGCCAAAGATTTCCGCATCGGTATCTGCGAGCGAGCGATTGAAGAAAAGTTCGGTTGAAGCATTGGTCATCGTGGGAGCTCCTGAACGGGCCGGAACGGCAATGGAGACGGTATTAACGTCAGGGTCGCGCAAGAGCAATACAATCAGCGACATTTGCTGGGCATTCTACGATGAGGTCCCCAGCAAAGGAAAAGCCGCATCCGAGGACGCGGCTTTCCGTGACTATTGTCGCCGTGGCGCCGGATTATTGCACCGGCTGCTCCATGCCCTGCGTCGTATCCAGCGCGAGCTGGGAATTGCCGTCGAGCTGATAGATATCGTCGCGGAACTGAACGATGCCGTTGCCAGCGCCCCATGCGGAAATATAGACGAAATAGACCGGAACTTCCGTCGCCAATGTGATCGGCGTGTTGACGCGGGTCGAAATGACCTGCTCGATGTGCTGACGCGGCCAGCCCGGCGTTTCGGCGAGCAGCCAGTTCGTCAAATCGCGCACGTTCTGCACGCGCACGCAGCCCGAGCTGTCGAAGCGCATCAGCTTGTTGAACAGGCCCTGCTCCGGCGTGTCGTGCATATATTCGTTGTTGGGGTTGTGGAAGTTGATCTTCGTGGACGCCATGGCGTTGTTCTTGCCCGGGTCCTGGCGGAACATCAGGTCCGGGGCCTTGTCCGAATTCCAGTCGATAGTCTCGGGCGCAACTTCCTGACCTTTGCCGTCGATGAGGCGGATGTTGTTCTTCGTCAGGTAGGTCGGGTCCTTGCGCATCAGCGGCACGATGTCCTTAACGACGATCGAGCGCGGCGCCGTCCAGTACGGGTTGAGAATGACCTCGTAAATCTTGGAGTTGATAAGGTGCGTCGGGCGGGAGATGCGGCCGACGATCGCCTCGTGACGCAGCGCCACCTGACCATCCTCAACAGCTTCGATATAGGTCGCCGGAACATTGACCATGACGTGACGGCGGCCAAGATCGGCCGGGAACGTCTGCAGGCGAACGAGGTTGGTGTTCAATTGCTGCAGGCGGACTTCCGCGGGGATATTCATCGCCTTCAGCGTGAACTCGCCGATAACGCCATCCGGCGGCAGACCATGGCGGGCCTGGAAGCGCTTGACGGCACCGTCGACATAAGAATCGAACGCCGAGGACATGCCGGCTTCCTTCGGCAGGTCGCCTGTGACCATCAGACGCTGGCGGAGGGCCTGCACGGAAGGATCGGTGACGCCGAGCTGAAGTTGCTGCTCACCGGGATTGATCTGCGGCCAGCCGCCACTCGCAGCGATGCTCTGATACTGGGCGATCGCCTGCTGGATGTTCGGTACGGAATCAGGCCCGAGGATCGGCGTATTGGAAACAACCGCTGCGGCGGTACGCGCGGCGGCCTTCGCATCGAACTGATCGTCCCAGTTGCCGCGAGCACGGTTGTTAATCAGCGCATCAAGAGGCGTCTGGTCCTGTGCAAGAGCCGGGGCTGCCAAAGCGGCCACGCCAAAAGTTGCCGCAGACCGCAGGAAGGAGCGGCGCGAGAAAGATTCAATTCCGGTTTTCTTCGACATATCCCACCGTTCGACGCTGCGACCCAATTCATCCGCAGCCAAGAGAGAAAGCAGTAAATACTGCAGCTCGCGCCAACTAACGCAGGTCCTTATCAATCCGTTGCCTTAGAGCACCACTAAAACTTCGCTCCGGACCATCACAATATTGCGAGCCCAAAGCGCTAAGGCATGAAGATCAAGACTTGAAAAGCGCCGTTTGCCGTTCGTTTCCGCTGTCATAGCAATATGGCCAATTCGTGTCGCCCGGCATGAAACTTGCTTTGGCCTGCCGTAGCGGAAGAAAGACTATTTTGCGTTGCTAAAATACCACTAAATGTGGTTCATACCGTTTGCTCATCCGGCGTCAATGGCGCAGATGCAGCATACACGGTGTGCAATGCAACGTCGCAGCGGGAGCGTGGCAAAAAGCGCACAATTGCAAGCCGGTAAAAGATTCAAGCCAGACACGCAGGGAACGTGTCCGGCTTGCTTTGCTGGAGAGTCAAGCGGCAGCTCCGCCGCAGTAACTTACAGGCGATAGAGGATCTGGTCGTTCCAGAAGCGGTCGAGGCGCTGCAGGAGCTTGTTCATCTGGGTGAACTCGTCCGTGCCGATGCCGCCGACCTTGTCGATGGAGGCGATATGGCGCTCGTAGAGCTTGGCGACGGTTTCGGCGATGTCCTGGCCGCTTTCCGTCAGGCTGATGCGGACCGAGCGGCGGTCGATGCGCGAGCGCTGATGGTTGATGAAGCCGAGGTCGACCAGCTTCTTGACGTTGTAGGAAACGTTGGAGCCGAGATAGAAACCGCGGGAGCGCAGTTCGCCGGCAGTCAGTTCGGAATTGCCGATGTTGAAGAGGAGCAGCGCCTGGACAGCGTTGACATCGTCGCGGCCTTGGCGGTCGAACTCGTCCTTGATAACATCGAGGAGACGGCGGTGGAGGCGCTCCACCAGGTGGAGCGATTCCATATACAGACCACGGATATCTTCGATCTGCTGGTCCCGAGCATTCGCAACTGCCTGCGGCTTGATTTTCGTGTTCATCATGACTTGGCCTCACTGTTTTGTTTGGCGGTGTCGTTTTCTTCCCGCCTTGAGTGAGACCCTATCGAATACACATAAAATTCTACTTAAACTGCAGGCTTAACAGCACCTTACCAGGAAGTCTTGGTGTCTCAGGGTAAATCAACCATTACCTGCTGCTCGCGCCGGCGCTTTTCCAGCCAGAGCAAAATACGGAAAATACAGTAGAGCACGGCGACGCCGGCATGCAGGATCACGATCAATGGATTGGAGCCGAAAATCTGCGGCCAGAGCCCATACATCAGCGCCTGACTGCCAGCCGCCAGCACCCAGATCACCGGCCCCCAGGAGACCGTCAGCCACAGGCCGAGGGCCGCGACGGGGAAGACGACGGCCAGGCCTGCACCCGCCACTTTCCAAGGCAGATTGAGAAGATCGAAACGCGCCTGGCCGTCCAGCGAATAGCCGACCAGCATCGACCAATATTGCAGGCCAAGCCAGAAACAGGCGATGGCAATCAGCCGCAGGAACAGGACGAACAGAATGTCCGTCAGCGTGTTCTTGGGTATGGTCGGAGAATCGGGTTCCATGCGCGAACAATAAGTAGAAGGCCAAAGGCCCGCCAGCGCTATAATGGCTGCGGCCTTTCGCCGGGTTTTGAATCCTGGGGACAGCATGATAGGTACGCTGCCGACAACTGAGGCCATAGATAGACTAAAAAGGATGGCGGCACCATGCAGGACAAGACGCATCTTGTTGACGAGATCACCGGGCATCGGCGCATGCGGCGCAACCGCAAGGCCGACTGGACGCGCCGCCTAGTGCAGGAAAACCGCCTGACCGTCGACGATCTGATCTGGCCGATCTTCCTGATCCCCGGCAGCGGTATTGCCGAGCCGATCCCGGCCATGCCTGGCGTCTCCAGGCTGACGGTGGATAAAGCGGTCGAGGCGGCAAAGGAAGCGGCCGACCTCGGCATCCCAGCGCTCGCCACCTTCCCGAATATCGAAATGGAGCTGCGCGACGAGACCGGCTCAAACAGCCTGGAAAAGAACAACCTCATCAATCTTGCCACCGCCGCCATCAAGAAAGCCGTGCCGAATATCGGCGTCATTACCGACGTCGCCCTCGACCCCTTCACCAGCCACGGCCATGACGGCATTTTGCGCGGCAACGAAATCGTCAATGACGAGACGGTCGAACAGGTGGCGCGCGCCGCCGTCTACCAGGCCGATGCCGGCGCCGATATCATCGCGCCCTCGGAAATGATGGATGGGCGCATCGGCGTGATCCGCCGTGCGCTCGATGCTGCCGGTCACCAGAGCGTCGGCATCATGAGTTACGCCACCAAGTTCAGCTCCGCCTTCTACGGCCCCTATCGCGAGGCGATTTCGACCGGCGGCCTGCTGAAGGGCGATAAGAAAACCTACTATATCGACCCGGCCAACGGCACCGAAGCCGTGCGCGATGCTGCGCTCGACGTTGAAGAAGGCGCCGACATGCTGATGGTCAAGCCCGGCCTGCCCTATCTCGATATCTGCTGGCGGCTGAAAGAGGCATTCGGCCTCCCGACCTTCGCCTATCAGGTCTCCGGCGAATATTCGATGATCAAAGCCGCCGCGGCCAATGGCTGGATCGACGGCGAACGAGTGATGCTGGAAACCTTGCTCGCCTTCAAGCGCGCCGGCTGCGACGGTATTCTCACCTATTTCGCGCCGGAAGTGGCGAAACTGCTGGCAAAGAGGTAGTCACCGGCCACAGAGCTTATTGCATTTGCCGGACCCCACACCATATGTTCGGCAAATGTTTCCCTACTGCACCGCGCGCCCTGTCGGACACGCAAAGGTCGCAGCAGAATCTTTAACCTGCCCATAAGCCTTTCCTTAAATCGGAACGATTGAAGGGGTTATGCGCGAAGGAGGAAGACAATGAGCCTGAACCCCAGCCCGCTTTACGCAGCACCGGACGACTGGCGCGCCTATAGTGGTGTGCTGAGCCGGCGCATCTTTGCCTTCATCCTCGACTATGTCATCGTCGGCCTGCTCTGCATTCCGGCAGCGGTCGTGCTGTTTTTCGTCTCGATCCTGACGCTTGGCCTCGGTTTTCTGCTCTACCCTGCCCTCTTCATCATCGTCGCGGGCCTCTATTTCGGCTGGACGCTCGGCGGGCCGCATCAGGCCTCGCTTGGTATGCGCGCCTTGAGCATCGCCATGGTGCGGATCGATGGCCGGCCGATGGATTTTCTCACCGCGATCGTGCATCTGGCGCTGTTCTGGATCCTGAACTCCGTCCTGACGCCGCTCATCCTGCTTGCAGGCCTGTTCATCGAACGCAGCCGCTTGGTACATGACCTGCTGCTCGGCACGGTCATCGTCCGAACGGCGTAAACCAAGGCTATTTCGCTCAACGTCAGACCCCAACAATTTGGTGGTCCGCCGTATCACCGTAACGAAGCCCGTTTGCTTCTGAAGAAGCTGGGAAACTGTGGCCTTGGACAAAGGACATAGTTGACGTTTTCTAAACTTGGGCCATGCTTGTGAGAAGTCGAATGCCGAATGGAAGGTTAATCAACGGCAGATGAATACGCAGTCGACGCCATCCCCGCAGTTTTATCTGACGGCACCGGCCGCCTGCCCGTACCTGCCGCGTGAGATGGAGCGCAAAGTCTTCACCCATCTCGTCGGGCCGCGCGCGGCGGAAATGAACGATATATTGACCCAAGGCGGCTTTCGCCGCTCGCAGAATATCGCTTACCGGCCCGCTTGCGAATCCTGCCGCGCCTGTATTTCCGTTCGCATTCTCGCGCAGGAATTCGAGCCCAGCCGGTCGATGAAGCGCGTGCTGTCATCCAATAGCGATATCATCGCCACGGAATTTCCGGCGCAGCCGTCCAGCGAGCAATATTCCCTCTTCCGCCGCTATCTCGACTATCGTCACCAGCAGGGCGGCATGTCCGACATGACCGTGCTCGACTACGCGATCATGGTCGAGGATACCCACGTCAACACTCGCATCATCGAATATCGCCGGCGCGAAGAAGGTTCCGGGCTGGAGCAGCGGCCGAAAGGAGAGCTGCTGGCGGCGGCATTGACGGATGTGATGAGCGACGGGTTGTCCATGGTCTATTCCTATTTCAACCCGGATCTCGACCAACGTTCACTCGGCACCTTTATGATCCTCGATCATATCAAGCGGACCAAGGCGCTTGGGCTGCCGCACGTCTATCTCGGCTATTGGGTCAAGGGCTCGCGAAAGATGGACTACAAGACGCGATTTCAGCCGCAGGAGCACCTGACGCCGCGCGGGTGGGAACGCTTCAATCCCGCCGATGTCAGCGAAGCCCCTGCTCGCTAAATGGTCTCCCATCTCTCGGATCACAGAAAAGGCTTGCTGCTGACCACCATCGGCGGCCTTACGCTGTCGATGGACATTCCGCTGATCCGGCTTTCGAGCGGCGACGTCTGGTCCGTACTGTCGGCGCGTAGCGTTGCGACGGTCGTCGTAGCGCTTGTCGCACTGATCCTCATCCGCCGCTTTACAGGATCGCTGCGCAACGCGCTGCCGGGCTGGATCGGACTTCCCGTCGGTCTCTTCTATGGCATGACGACCATCACTTTTCTCCTCGCCATCTACTATACGACGGCGGCAAATGTCGTGTTCATCATCGCTCTCAATCCGATGTTCGCGGCACTGCTCTCCTGGATTTTCCTGAAGGAGCGTCCGGCTCGTTCCACCATCGTCACCATGATCGCGATGATCTTCGGCGTCGGCCTAATCGTGCGGGACGGCATGGAAGGCGGTCATTTCCTCGGCGATGCGCTGTCGGTTCTTGCTTCTTTTTCCATTGCCTGTGCGATTACGATCGGCCGGGCATCACGCAAAGACATGGGCTTTGCGTCTCTGTTGTCCGCCATTATCCCTGCCGCGGTCGGGCTCTACCATGTCATGCCTTCGGGCATCGTAATCAACCATCCCGGCTGGATCCTGCTTGACGGCGCGATCCTGATGCCCCTCTCCTTCTGGTGCCTCGCCACCGGCACGCGCTTTCTCTCGGCGCCGGAAGTGGCGATGTTCTATCTACTGGAAACGATCCTGGCGCCGATCTGGGTCTGGCTGATCTTCGCCGAGGCGCCGAGCAACATGACACTCGCCGGCGGACTGGTGTTGATCATGGCGCTGGCGGCGCATTCGCTGTGGCAGGTGCGGGTCAGAGCGAGAGTGGCGACGGTGGGGTGAAGCGAACCGTATATTGCGGCAGCCAAATCAAGATGTTATAACGCCGTTATTACATTGGGAGCAGAACCATGAACGTCGTGATCCGCAAGATTGGCAATTCCGAAGGCGTGATTATTCCGAAGGAAGTTCTTGATCGAATGGGCCTTGAAGCCGGCGATACGCTTGAGCTCAGCATGCAAGACGGCGAACTGCGCCTGCAGCCCACCGACGCGGACTTTGCACGGCAGATCGAAGCGGCCCGCATCTTTATGGAAAAATACAAAATTGCATTTAAGAAACTCTCCGAGTCGTGATGCCGATAATTTTCCTGGATCAGAAACTTGTGATCCGCTCGCATTCCAAGCTGGTCAAGCGGTTTGGCGGCATTTCAGGGTTACGCGACGACAATCTGCTGATATCCGCGTTGGCGCGAGCGCGTCAAAAGGCGACTTACGGCTGTCATGATATTTGCGAATTGGCGGCCGCTTATCTATTTGGCATCAGCAAAAATATGGCCTTCGTGGATGGCAACAAGCGCGCATCGCTTTTGATAGCCACCGTCTTTCTCAAAGAAAACGGTTACGAGATCGAAGCAACAGACGCGCACCTGTATGCGCTCACACTTGGTGTTGCGAACGGTGAGATCGACGAGGAAGGCGCCACCCGTTTTTTCAGGGATTTTGCGAAACCGCGCACATAGTGGACGTGGGGAAAGGCTCTCCACTTGCCGCTCCACCCCGGCCTTTCGCTTGAGCTCAGAGCGTTCGTCGCTCGAAACGCCCCACCGGGCGTTTCGTCGGCTATGCCGACCGCTCCTCACCCCGAAAACCTGCCGCTTCTGGGGAAGCCCTTCGGCACTCCCCGGCCGGCACCGGCGCGGTCACCTAGCCATTCTATCAGCTCGTCCTTGGTCTTCGTGAACGTGCGGCCGGCACTGTCTTCCCATGTCAGGCCGTCGGCGATGGTGAAGCACTTGATATCGCCGACGCCGCCATCCTTGTAACGCTGCAGGCGCACGCCCTTGCCGCGCGACATTTCCGGGATCTGCGACAACGGGAAAACCACCATCTTGCGGTTCTCGCCGACAACTGCGACGTGATCGCCCGTGACCGGCACGAGCAACTTCGTCTCATCCGGCGTCGTCAAGTTCATGATCTGCTTGCCCTTGCGGGTATTGGCCACCAGTTCGATTTCCGGCACGATAAAGCCGTTGCCGGCGGTCGAGGCGACCAGTTGCTTGCGCTGCGGGTCGTGGACGAAGGCGGTGAGCACATCCTGGTCGTTTTCCATGTCGACCATGATACGCAGCGGCTCGCCGTGGCCACGGCCGCCGGGCAGCTTGTCGCCGCCAAGCGTATAGGCCTTGCCGCCGGTCGTGACGATCAGGATCTTGTCCGTCGTCTGCGCCGGGAATGCCACCTTCAGCCCATCGCCTTCCTTGAAGGTGAGCGTCGACGTATCGGAGATGTGGCCCTTAAGGGCGCGAATCCAGCCCTTTTCCGAGACGACGACTGTGATCGGTTCCTTCTCGATCATCGCCTGCTGGACCGCAGCATCATCGGTCTCGGGCGCTTCGGCGAACTGCGTGCGGCGGCGGCCGATCTCGGTCGCCTTGGCAAATTTCTTCTTCACCTCGCCGATTTCCCAGGCGACTGTCTGCCACTGCTTCTCTTCCGAGGCGAGCAAGGCCTCGATATCGGCCTTTTCCTTGGTCAGGCCGTCGAACTCCTTGCGGATCTCGAATTCCTCGAGCTTGCGCAGGGAGCGCAGTCGCATATTGAGGATCGCTTCGACCTGGTTGTCCGTCAGACCGAACCGCTCCATCATCACGGGTTTCGGCTCATCCTCCTCGCGGATGATGGCGATGACCTCGTCGATGTTGAGGTACGCGATCAGAAAACCGCCGAGGATCTCCAGGCGTTTTTCAATGGCCGCAAGCCGGAAGCGCGAGCGGCGCAGCAAAACTTCCCGCCGATGATCCAGCCATTCCCTCAGCACGTCGTTCAGCGCCATGACCTTCGGGATGCGGCCCATGGAGAGAACGTTCATGTTCAGCGGAAAGCGGCTTTCCAGCTCCGTCAGCTTGAACATCGATTCCATGAGAATCGTCGGGTCGACGGTGCGGCTCTTCGGCATGAGAACGACGCGGATATCCTCGGCGGATTCATCGCGAACGTCCTCAAGCAGCGGCAGCTTGCGCGCCAGAAGCAGCTCGGCGATCTTTTCGATCAACCGCGACTTCTGCACCTGAAACGGAATTTCGGTAATGACGATCTGATAGCCGCCGCGGCCCAGATCTTCCGTTTCCCATTTGGCGCGCACGCGGAAGCCGCCGCGGCCGGTCCTGTAGCTTTCGATAATGCTGTCGCGATCGTCGATGATGATGCCGCCGGTCGGGAAATCCGGACCGGGAATGAACTCCACCAGCTTTTCGACGGTCGCGTCGCGATCACGGATCAGATGCAGCGCAGCGTCACAGAGTTCGTGGGCGTTGTGCGGCGGGATGGAGGTCGCCATGCCAACGGCGATGCCCGAGGAGCCGTTGGCAAGCAGGTTCGGGAACGCGCCCGGCAGGACGACCGGCTCGGAATTCGACTCGTCGTAGGTATCGCGAAAATCCACGGCATCCTGGTCGATGCCTTCGAGCAGCAGTTCGGAGACCGCCGTCATCTTGGATTCGGTGTAACGCATGGCGGCGGGGCTATCGCCGTCGATGTTGCCGAAATTGCCCTGGCCGTTGACCAGCGTATAGCGTTGCGAGAAATCCTGCGCCAGGCGGGCCAATGCGTCATAGATCGATTGGTCGCCATGCGGGTGATAGTTACCCATCACCTCGCCGACGATCTTGGCGCATTTGCGGAAGGCGGCGTTGGGGCGCAGGCCCATCTCGCTCATCGCATAAACAATGCGGCGATGGACCGGCTTCAAGCCATCGCGAACATCCGGCAGGGCACGATGCATGATCGTCGAAAGGGCATAGGCCAGATAGCGCTCTTCGAGCGCGGCCTTGAGATCGACCGGAAGGATGCTGTCGTCGTCGCCGCCACCGGGCGGTAAAAGATTTTGTCCCATGGCCCTTGACTAGCGGAGAAGCCGATTCCCGGCAAGAAAACAGTGGAAAGCACTTGTGGATGACGCCACGGTTCAACCATGATTTGACGTAATAGCAGACACACTTCTCGTGCATGTATTTGCGATCGCCATTGCCATTGGAAATTTAGACGAACGTGAATATAACTCGCGGCAGTACACGCAAAATATGTACACCGCCTACACCAGCTCAATGAGGAAAAGCCACCATGACTTTTTATCGGACAACACGGCTGATGCTGTCCAGTGCCGCCTTACTGTCTTTTGCCAGCTCCGCCTTCGCGCTCGACGGTAACGATCTCCTGAAGAAGATCAATGACGTCTACGCTCTGCAAGGCGGTTCCATCGCCGCCGACAGCGTCGATGTCAGCGGTACGACGGTGACGCTGAAAGGCATAAGCGTCAAACCGGCGGGCTCGGCCGATGGCATCAAGCTGGGCGACCTCACCTTGACTGGCGTTGCCGAAGCAGGTGGCGGCTACACGGTCGATCAGATCGCCTTCCCGGACGTCGCCACGACCAAGGACGGCGTCACTATCGCAGCGTCCGACCTCAAGATAAACGGGATCGAAATTCCGGCCGACGCAACCAAGGGCGATCTTGATTCCCTGCTGCTTTACAAGAGCGCCCATGCAGGCGCTCTCTCCTTCACCCAGAACGGCACGCAGGTCTTTGCAATCGCCAATGCCGACGCCACGATGAACAAGCGCGCCGACAAGTCCGGTCTTGATTTCGATGCCGAAATCAACGGCGTCAAGGCCGATCTCAGCAAGGTCGACGATCCGCAGACCAAAGAGGCGATCAGCCAGCTCAACCTGCAGCAGCTAAACGGCAAGATCGCCATGAAGGGCAGTTGGGAGATGGCGCCAGGCAAGATCGACATCACCGAATATTCCTTCGACTTCAAGGATGTGGGCAAGCTGAACATCGCGCTCAGCCTTTCCGGCTATACGCCTGCCTTCGCAAAGTCGCTTCAGGAAGCACTCAAGACCGTTCAGTCCAATCCGAACCAGCAGGATGCGCAGCAGTCCGCCGGTCTCGCCATGCTCGGTCTTCTGCAGCAGTTGACCTTCAATAGCGCAGAGATCCGCTTCGACGACAGTTCGATCACGTCCCGCGCGCTCGAATTTGCCGGCAAGCAGCAGGGCGTTTCCGGAAAGCAGTTGGCCGACACGCTGAAGGCGATGACGCCGATCATGATGGCACAGCTCAACATTCCCGAGCTGCAGAATGCCGTTTCCGCTGCCGTCAGCGCCTATCTCGACAACCCAAAGAGCCTGACGGTCAAGGCTTCGCCGGACAAGCCGGTGCCGCTGCCGATGATCATCGGCGCCGCAATGGGCGCTCCATCGTCGATCCCGCAGGTTATCGGCCTCAAGGTTTCGTCCAACGACTGATCGCCCGCTCGATCCTGACGATCAGCAACCCGGCGATTTCGGTCGCCGGGTTTTTTCGTGAGCGTTTGCACTCAATTGGCCGAAACCGATGACCCATAGAAAACCCGGCGACCGAAATCGCCGGGTTTTACATGTCCATCGAAGTGCGCGGGGGGCCTCAGTCCTTCTTCACCGGCGGCACGGGCCGGATCGCCAGTTCGCGCAGTTGCGTCGGTGTTGCCGGTGACGGAGCGCCCATCAACAAGTCCTGCGCCTGCTGGTTCATCGGGAACAGCGAGATTTCGCGCAGGTTCTTGGCGCCGACCAGCAGCATGACGATGCGGTCAATACCGAAGGCCGCACCGCCGTGCGGAGGCGCGCCATACTGGAAGGCGCGGTAAAGGCCGCCGAAGCGTTCTTCGACATCCGCCTGACTGAGGCCGACCTTTTCGAAGGCGGCGACCATGGTTTCCGGCGACTGGTTACGGATCGAGCCCGAGGCAATTTCGAAACCGTTGCAGACGGCGTCGTATTGGAATGCCTTGATCGTCAGCGGATCCTGGGTCTGCAGCGCTTCAAGGCCGCCCTGCGGCATCGAGAACGGGTTATGCGCGAAATCGACCTTCTTTTCTTCCTCGCTCCATTCGAAGAACGGAAAGTCGACGATCCAGCAAAGCTCGAAACGGTCGCGATCGATGAGGTTCAACTCCTCGCCGGCCTTGGTGCGGGCTTCGCCGGCGAACTTGTAGAACTTGTCCGGATCGCCGGCGACAAAGAAGCAGGCATCGCCATCGCCGAGGCCAAGCTGTGTGCGGATCGCATCCGTGCGCTCCTCGCCGATGTTCTTGGCAAGCGGGCCGGCGCCTTCGAGCTTCTCGCCTTCCTTGCGCCAGAAGATATAGCCGAGGCCGGGCTGGCCCTGGCTCTGCGCCCAGGCGTTCATGCGGTCGCAGAAAGCTCTGGAGCCACCGGTCTTGGCCGGGATTGCCCAGACCTGAACCTTCGGGTTCGAGGCGATCATGTTGGCGAAGACCTTGAAGCCGGAGCCGGCGAAATGCTCGGTGACCGCTTCCATGACGATCGGGTTGCGCAGGTCCGGCTTGTCGGAGCCATACTTGCGGACGGCTTCGTCATAGGGAATGCGCGGCCATTCCTTGGTGACCGGCTTGCCGTCGGCAAACTCCTCGAACACCTGGGTCATCAGCGGACCCATGGTGTTCCAGACGTCTTCCTGGGTCACGAAGCTCATTTCCAGGTCGAGCTGGTAGAATTCGCCCGGCAGACGGTCGGCGCGCGGGTCTTCGTCACGGAAGCACGGGGCGATTTGGAAGTAGCGGTCGAAGCCGGCGACCATCAGGAGCTGCTTATACTGCTGCGGCGCCTGCGGCAGGGCATAGAAGGTGCCGGGATGGATGCGGCTCGGCACCAGAAAGTCGCGCGCACCTTCCGGCGAGGAGGCCGTCAGGATCGGGGTCGTGTATTCGGTGAAGCCGACTTCACCCATATGGCGGCGCATCGAGGAAATGACCTGCGTGCGCTTGACGATGTTCTTGTGCAGTGTTTCGCGGCGCAGATCGAGGAAGCGGTACTTCAGGCGCACGTCTTCCGGATAGTCCGGCTCGCCAAAGACCGGCAGCGGCAATTCCTTGGCCGCGGAGAGCACTTCGATCTCCTGCGCATAAAGCTCGATCTCGCCGGTCGGCATGTTCTTGTTGATCGTGTCTTCAGTACGGGCCTTCACAAGGCCGTCAATGCGAATGACCCATTCGCCGCGCACTGTCTCGGCCAGCTTGAAGGCTGGAGAATCCGGATCGGCGACAACTTGGGTGATGCCGTAGTGATCACGCAGATCGATGAAGAGCACGCCACCATGATCTCGGACGCGATGAACCCAGCCGGAGATGCGGACGGTCGAACCGACGTCGGACTTGCGCAGGGCGGCGCATGTGTGGCTGCGATAGCGATGCATAGTATTTATCCTGGACTTGGCGGACGGTGGCGAAAGGACACGCAGACCCCTCGCCCGCCGACGAGAAAATCGGGCGGAAAAGCGCATGGTGCGCCTGATTTGTCAAGGCTGGAACGCCGCTTCTATCTCGCCCCCGGCGGGCGAGAAAGCAAAAACTTAGGCTTAGACGAGGGCTCGTCCCTCTTCTAAGTCTTAGTTTTTGCAAGAGAGGGGGTAGGCAGGGAGGTACAGAACTCTTGAACCAGGTTACGCAAGCAGCGGACCCCCGCTCTTGCAATTTCAATGGCTTAGAAATTGCGCCTAGCTTTTGAGTGCATGGAACTTCTTGTCGCGCAATTCCTAAACCAATGAAATTGCTTTCTCGCCCGCCAAGGGCGAGATAGGCTTCGAGCTTGCCGCACTCTCCAGCTCATACTCCAGTGTTTTTCAGTTCTCCCAAGATCGTCAGACAGATTCCATCGAGATTCGTGATGACCTCATGGTTCCAGACCCGCAAAATGCGAAAGCCCTGATTTAGAAAAATACGCGTCTCTCTTGCGATCAGTCACGCTTTCAGCATGTTGCGCGCCATCGACTTCAACAATCAACCGCGCTTCGAAACATACAAAGTCCAGGATATAGCCATCAATCGGCATTTGTCGCTTGAATTTCAATCCTTCAAGTTGCCTGCCCCGCAAGGCCTGCCAAAGCATATTCTCTGCCTTGGTGGCATCGTTGCGCATCGCTCTGGCAAATTGCCTATGTCGATCAGGAACATTGCGATGCAAGAGTTCTCTCGTTTCCATGTGAAAGGCATCAAGCCAGGTAGACTTCTAGCATTACGAGAACTGCTCGCCAATGACTATCACTACCCTCAGTGTCCATGCGGCAATTCAGCCACCCCGGTGCTATTGCTGAACACCACGGTCAACTTTAAACAGGCGTGCGTATCCCCGCGCCTCCGGAGCCTCGCATGCCCATTCTTACCCGCCGCAATCTTCTGAAAGCCTCGGCCGTCGCCGGTGCCTATGGTGTGGGCCTCGGCATTGCCGGCAGGTTCGGCGGCAATGCTATGGCAGCGCCGGAGCCGCTGGTGCTGAAGACGGCAAAGATCCAAGCCAATTTTATGGATGCCGGGGCGACCAAGGATGTCCTGACCTATGGCGACGCCGGCATGCCGCCGGTCGTGCGCATGAAGAAGGGCGAGCCCTTCGCGGCACGCCTTATCAACGGCATCGACGATCCGACGACAATTCATTGGCACGGCATTCGCCTGCCGAACAAGATGGACGGCGTGCCCTTCCTGACGCAGCCTTACGTCTATGCCGGCGATCATTTCGACTACGCCTTCACGCCCCCGGACGCCGGCACCTTCTGGTATCATCCGCATTGCAACACTCTGGTCCAGATGGGACACGGCATGACAGGCGTCATCATCGTGGAGAATCCGAAGGATCCGGCCTTCGATTCGGAAATCGTCCTCAATTTGCGCGATTGGCGGCTCGGTGGCGACGGCCAGTTCATTGCTCCATTCCGCCCGCGCGACTCCGCCAAGTCGGGCACCTATGGAACGGTGCGGACGGCCAATTGGCAGCAGCAGCCGCAATATGACGCGCCCTCCGGCGGCCTCGTGCGGCTGCGCCTTGCCATCACCGACGTTACGCGCATCTATTCTTTCCGCGTCAACGGAGCCGAGGCGACGGTGATCGCCATCGACGGCAATCCGGTGCCGCAGCGCTTCCCGCTCGATTTGCTGCAGCTCGGGCCTGGTCAGCGCCTGGAATTGGCCGTGCGCATGCCCGATGACGAAGGCGCGATCGTCAAGCTGGAGGATATCAGGGGCACCGATCCGAAGGTGCTCGCGACGCTACGTTCGGTCGGTCGCTCGTTGAAGCGCGACGTTCGCGATCTGGCGCCCCTTGAAGACAATCCGGTCGCAAGGGCCGATATCGGCGCGGCGGAGCAAATACCGCTGATCCTCAGCGCCACGGCGGAAAATACTGCTGACAACAGCATTTGCGGCTCGCTTGGCTACAGCTTCTGGGCCATCAACAAGGTGCCGTGGCCGGGCGACACGCCGGATCCGACGGCGCCGCTTGCCGAATTGAAACTCGGTAGGAGCTATATCATAGACATGGAAAACGTGACGCCGCATACGCATCCGATTCATCTGCATGGCATGAGCTTCACCGTGCTCTCCTCTTCGACGCGTCAGGTGCAGCCGTTCGTTTCCGACACCTACCTTATCCAACCCAATGAAAAGGTGCAGCTCGGCTTCGTCGCTGACAATCCGGGCGACTGGGTGTTGCACTGCCACATCATCGAACATCAGAAGACGGGCATGACGAGCTATGTGCGTGTGGCCTAGGCATGAGCGCAACGTGCTGCATGCTCGATAACGTTAGTCCATTTGCTTTCGACGATTCCATTTAAAAGCGGCGTCGAGCCGGGGCTTTCCCTTTCGGCGTATTGACATATCCGGTCGAAAGGAGAAGGAAGGTTAACGAAGTATTTTACCGTGAATGTGTTGATATGATCGAAACTACCGCCCAATTGGAGGCGGCCTGCCAAGAGCTGGCCAAGTCAGAATTCATTACCATCGACACCGAATTTCTGCGAGAGACGACCTTCTGGCCGGAGCTTTGCCTGATCCAGATGGCGAGCCCCACGACCGAAGTGCTGGTCGATCCGCTGGCCAAGGGCCTCGACCTGAAACCCTTTTTTGAGCTGATGGCCAATCCCGCCGTCATGAAGGTATTTCATGCCGCCCGCCAGGACATCGAAATCATCTTCAATCGCGGCAACCTCATTCCGCATCCTATCTTCGACACGCAGGTTGCGGCGATGGTCTGCGGCTTCGGCGATTCGGTTTCCTACGACCAGCTCGTCAGCCGCATCAAGAACGTTCATATCGACAAATCCTCGCGCTTCACCGACTGGAGCCGCCGGCCGTTGTCGGAAAAACAGCTCGACTATGCGCTCGCCGATGTCACCCATCTGCGCGACGTCTATCTTTCACTGAAACAACAGCTCGAGCGCGAAGGCCGTGCCTCCTGGCTCCTCGAAGAAATGGCGATCCTCGAAGCGCGCGAGACCTATGATCTGCACCCCGACGATGCCTGGCAGCGGCTGAAGATGCGGCTGCGCAAGCCGCAGGAACTGGCCGTTTTGAAATACGTCGCCGCCTGGCGCGAACGCGAGGCGCGGGCGCGTAACGTGCCGCGTGCCCGTGTGCTGAAGGATGACGGCATCTACGAAATCGCCCAGCAGCAGCCTAAGGACATGGAAGCGCTCGGGCGTCTGCGCACGATCCCGAAGGGATGGGAACGATCCGCCTCAGGCGCGGCCGTGCTGGAGGCAATCAATCACGCCCTGGCGCTGCCCAAGGCCGAGATGCCGCATGTGCCGCGTCATCAGCAGGCGCCGGAAGGCACGGCCGCGGCGGCCGAACTGCTGAAGGTTCTGCTGAAGCTGACCGCTGAAAAGCACGGCGTGGCTCCGAAAGTCATCGCTAACAGCGAAGATCTGGACAAGATCGCCGCCGAAGGTGAGAAAGCCGAAGTAGCCGCCCTCACCGGCTGGCGACGCGATCTTTTTGGCGAGACGGCGTTGCAGCTCATCCAGGGCCAGGTGGCCCTGCGCTTCGTCGGCAAACGGGTCGAGACGGTCAGCCTGTAGCCGCGCGCCCTTGGCGGCCGCGCGACGATGCCGAACATTTGGCGGTTGCGCGGCGTCTAAAAATAGAGATGCTGGTTGCGAACGCGATTGCGCCGCACATCCGACAGAATGGGCCCTTAGCGCAATCATATATTCGATGGCGCACGAGTCTTTACCCGAGCCAATTCCGGTTCGGGGGCCCGCGCCGGCTCTTGGCGGATCGGCAGCATGGGAAGGTTCCCTTCGGCGCTCAACTGGATAGTGACCGCGATGGTCGTCGCCGCAAGCGGCGTCATCTACGGCAAGATATTTTTCCACTCGTCGTCGCTGTATATCGGTGCAATCTACGCGCTGTTCTGCGGTATGCCCGCGCTGGCCTTTGAACGCCGCATGATCCTGCCGCGCTTCAATCGTTGGATGCATGGCCTGCCCACGCCGGCGTTTATCGTCTCGGCCCTGATTGTCGATTTCGCCTTGATCGCCATCGGCTTTGCAATGGCCGGCGGCCTGATGAAATCCCTGCACGTGATTACCGATAGCTGGGCTGACGTCATGTTGCTGAAGATGGACGTCTACATCTACGCCGTCGTGGTGACCGCGATCATCATTTTTGTCGGGCGTGTGCGGGAGTTGCTCGGCCGCGACGTCTTCCTCAGCCTGCTGACCGGCCGCTATCGCAATCCGGTGCAGGAAGAGCGCGTGTTTCTCTTCATCGACCTCGTCGGTTCGACGGCCTTTGCCGAGGAGCGTGGCGACCTCAGGACGCAGCAATTCTTGGGCTCGGTGTTCGGTGCGCTTGCCGACCCGGTGCGGCGACACAAGGGTGCGATCGATGATTATATCGGCGATGCCGCCATCATCACCTGGCCGCTCGAACGTGGGGTGAAGAATGCGCGCTGCATTCGCTGCGTTTTCGACATTCTCGCCGATATCGAGGCGAATGCGGAGACATGGTTGAAATCCTACGGCAGGGTGCCGCGGCTGAGGGCCGCCTTGCACGGCGGCAGCATCGTCACTGCCGAAATCGGCGTCGACCACCACAAGATCGCCTATTTCGGCGACACGGTGAACACCACCGCCAGGCTGGAATCTCTGTGCAAGACGCTGGAGCGGCAGGTGCTGATCTCTACTGATCTTGCAAGACGGCTCGAACTTCCAGACGATATCGCCAGCGAGGACCTTGGCGATCATGCCGTTCGAGGCCGCGACCAGACTCTGGGGGTGATTGCGCTGCATATGGCGAGAAGGCCGGTGCAGAAGGCAATCGGCAGTAGGCAGTAGCGATATTACGCTGTAAGGTAGTAACTGCCACCAGGCAGACACTACCTTTGGGGGCGGTTATGGAAGTCCGTGCGATCATTTCTCTGTCTGACTTTGAAGAGGCACATGCGCTCATCAACGCCATGGGCAAATGGGACGCCGAAGAGTCACGCAAGTTCGGGGTGCCCGATGCTGTATTGATGGATTACATCTACGGACACACCATAGAAACTCTAATGGAAAAGTTCACGCAGCACGGTGCGGGATTCTTCCTAGCCAGCGTGGATAAATATGTTGCCGGGTGCGCTGGCTATTCGAAGTCAGATGACGGTATTGCCGAATTGCAGAAAATGTACGTTCGCCCCGAGGCAAGGGGCAAAGGCGTTGCGAAGAGCCTGATGACGGCCTGCCTGAACGGAATGCGCGAAGATGGATACGCAAGTGTGAGGTTGGAAACCGTTACATTTATGAGTGATGCCATAGCTCTGTACGAAGGCTTTGGTTTCAAGCGCAGCAGCCATTTCCGAGCCGTTCCCCAAAGCCTGGAGCCCATCACGATTTTCATGGAAAGGACACTCCAAACGCCTGCCTAATGTCTATTGCCCAAGACGCACACCCTATGAGTTGTCCACAGTCACCAAAGCTTCACCTAAACGTTAATTCACCGCCATAGCTTGCCTGCTAAGCGGGGGTCGTTTGCCAATCCCCCCAACACGGTGACACGATGACCCGAATTCTTTTCGCTTCCACGGCACTTTTTGTTCTGATTGCCGCCTCGGCCCGGGCCGATGAAACGCAATTTCCCGCAAAGCTGACCTCGCAGGCCATTCTGCCGGCCAACACCATCGTCGCAGCACCCGCCGATGCGCCGGATTTCCTGAAGACTTCCGGCAAGTTCACGACGCCGGATCGCAAGCGCACGGAAGCCCTCGGCACTGTTCCGGGCAAGGACGGCGCACGCGTGACCGATCTGAAGCTGCCTTTCAACGGCCAGGCGATCCAGGGCTTTTCCGGCATCAAGACCATGCCGGACGGCACCTTCTGGACGCTGACGGACAACGGCTTCGGCTCCAAGCAGAATTCCAGTGACGCCATGCTGTTCCTGCACCAGCTCAAATTCGACTGGGACAATGGCAAGGTCAATGTCGTCAACAACCTGTTCCTGTCCGACCCGAACAAGAAGGCCCCCTTCCCGATCGTCCTCGAAGGTACCGATACGCGCTATCTCACCGGCGCCGACTTCGACATCGAGTCGATTCAGCCGGTCGGCGACGGCTTCTGGATCGGTGATGAATTCGGCCCTTATCTCCTGAAGTTCGAGACCAACGGCCATCTCGCCGACGTTTTCCCGACCGCGCTCAACGGCAAGCCGGTCATGTCTCCCGACAATCCGCTGCTGCAACTGCCCGGCAATCCGACGCAGAAAATGCCAGCCTTCAACCTGAGGCGCTCCGGCGGCTTCGAAGGTCTTGCCATGTCCAAGGACGGCAGCAAGCTCTACGGTCTGCTGGAAGGCGCGATCTATCAGGATGACGGTCAGATGGAGAGCGTCGACGGTCATACGGCGATCCGCATCATCGAATTCGACGTCGCTTCGAAGAGCTGGACCGGCCGCAGTTGGCTTTATCCTTTTGCAGACAAGGGTACGTCCATCGGGGACTTCAACATGCTGGACGACAGCACCGCCCTGGTGATCGAGCGTGACAACGGCGCCGGCACGAAGGACAAGGCCTGCGCCGATCCAAAGCAGCCGAAGCCGGATTGCTTCGAAGCCCCTGCCGAACTGAAGCGGGTCTATAAGATCGAATTCAACGACGCCAATGCTGGCAAAGCCGTCCGCAAGATCGGCTACATCGATCTGCTGCATATCGAAGATCCCGACCACAAGCGTCGTCAGGGCGGCGGTGAAGGCTTTTACGACATGCCCTTCGTCACTATCGAAAACGTCGACCGCGTCGATGCCACCCACATCATTATCGGCAACGACAACAACCTGCCCTTCTCGGCTGGTCGCGCTGTCGACAAGGCAGACGATAACGAGTTCAGCATTCTCGAAGTCGGCGATTTTCTGAACGCTAAGTAATTTAGGCAGTAAACCTTCTCCCCATCCGGGGAGAAGGTTTTCTACTCGAACCGAAATGCCAGCCGTCTATTCGTCAGCCGACCCAGTTGCTGCAGCCGACCTTCCAGCCGTTCGCCGGCGAAATCATGGTATTCGGCGGGCACGACGAATTCGAGATCGAGATCGGGGTTCGACGAGCGTCGAAATGTCAGGGCGCGAACGACGCCCGGCATGGAAGCCGAAAAGAGATAGACGACGCGCAACAGGCCACCGAGCAGTTTGGCGCGTTCGACGAAGAGCGGCGTGGCGATCGCTGCCAACGGTTCGGTGGCGCCGTCGTCGTGGAGGCCCTCGAAACGATAGTAGTTGGCGAGCGCAATAAAGGCGCGGCCAGCATGGGTGATGCCGACGAATGACGTGTGGGCGATGATGTTCAAAGCCTGCAGACCGCGATAATCCGGGTGGGCGCGCCAACTGATGTCCGCAAGCAGGCAAGCGGCCTGACGATAGCGGCTCTCCTCCTCCGTCTCGGTCACGCCGAAGAAGGGCATCATGCGACCGGTCCATTCGGCAAGCTCGCGAGCATGTTCCGGAGAGCGGGCGCGCAGGATGGCAAGTTCGCCGGCGGCGACCAGCAGCGGGTCGCTATGGCGTTCCGCCTCGGTCAGCAGTGAATAGAGGTAACCTTCACGCACGCCCTGGGCCGAGAAGGAGATGATGGAGGGCTTCATTTCCGCCAGCACCTCGCGCATCGCCACCGCGCCAAAAGGCAGCAGCGAACGGCGATGCTTTGAGATGGCTAGCAGCGCCGGCTCCTTCGATTCCTTTGCTTCGCTGATCTGATCGAGGAAACGAATCATCTCGTCCAGCGGCACCTCGTAGCCCTGCATCATATGCAGCGCATATTTGCGGATTTCCATGTGCAGCTTGGCGATGTTTCGCCACGTGCCGCCGACCGCATAAAAGGTGCGTCCCTCGCCTTTGCCTAGCAATTTCGCTGTTTTCACATGCTTGCGGGCAAAGCTGCGTGCCCTCGCGAGCGAGCCGTCCGCATATTCCGAAAGCCTCAGGCCGCCCAGCGGCAGGGTGATGCCCTTGCCGATTTCCTTGCCCTTGATGTCGATCAGTTCGAGCGAGCCGCCGCCGAGGTCGCCGGCAATGCCGTCCGGACTGAAAAAGCCGCTGATGATGCCGAGCGCAGAAAAACGCGCCTCTTCCTCGCCCGAAAGCACACGCACCTTGCGCTGCAGGATCGATTCGGCCTGATGGATGAATTCCGGACCGTTGCTTGCCTCGCGGGCAGCAGCCGTCGCCAGGACATAGATGGTCGATGCGCGCGCCTGATCGGATAGCGCCTTGAACCGATGCAAAGCCGCGAGTGCGCGCGCGACGCTCTCCTCATCCATCTTTCCGGTCAGCGCTATGCCCTTGCCGAGGCCGCAAAGCACTTTCTCGTTGAAAAGAATGGTTGGCGACCGCGAATGGCCTTCATAGACGACAAGACGAACCGAGTTCGATCCGATATCGACGACGGAGACAGGGGCTATACCGGGAAGGCGCCCCTGGGCTTCTGATTCAACCATGCAGGTCCAGTTTATTTCTTGCGGCCTGACAACAGCCCGGCGATCAGTTTCGGCGCACTGGATTTCAAGGCTTCACCGCGGCCCGAGAGGCTCGGATTGGTCATGAAATACTGCTGCGCGTTGAATGGCTCCTCACCCTTGCGCACCTCCATGCGCCGCGAAGTACCGTCCGGCAATATCTCGTAGCTCTGCTGATTGTCAATGATATTGCCCAGCATGATCTGTGAAAGCACCTGCTCATGCACGGTCTTGTTGGTCAGCGGAACGAGGGTTTCGACGCGGCGGTCAAGGTTTCTCGGCATCATGTCGGCGGAGCCGATATAAACCAGTGCCTTCTCCGACGGCAGGCCCTGGCCATTGCCGAAGCAGAAGATGCGGCTGTGTTCGAGGAAACGGCCGACGATGGACTTGACGCGGATATTCTCGGAGAGCCCCGGCACCTGCGGACGCAGGCAGCAAATGCCGCGCACGACGAGGTCGATCTCGACGCCGGCGTTGCTGGCGCGGTAGAGCGCATCGATGATGTCGGGATCCACCAGCGAATTCATCTTCATCCAGATCGCCGCCGGCCGGCCATTCCTGGCGTGCTCGATCTCCTCCTCGATATGCTGGAGGATGCGCGAACGCAGCGTATAGGGCGACACCGCGATCTTCATGCCCTCTTCCGGTTCACCGTAACCGGTGATGAAGTTGAAGATATTCGCCATGTCGTGGGCGATCTTCGGGTCGCAGGTGAAATAGGACAGGTCGGTATAGATCTTGGCGGTGATCGGGTGGTAGTTGCCGGTGCCGAGATGGCAATAGGTGCGCAGCTTGCCGTCTTCACGGCGCACGACCATCGACATCTTTGCATGGGTCTTCAGCTCGATGAAGCCGAAGACGACCTGCACGCCGGCGCGTTCCAGATCGCGCGCCCAGCGGATATTGGCCTCTTCATCGAAGCGAGCCTTGAGTTCGACCAGCGCCGTGACCGATTTACCCGTGTCGGCGGCGTCGATCAGCGCCCGCACGATCGGGCTGTCGTTAGAGGTGCGGTAAAGCGTCTGCTTTATCGCCAGAACATCAGGATCGCGCGCAGCCTGGAGAAGAAATTGGACGACCACGTCGAAGGATTCGTAGGGGTGGTGGACCACCATGTCCTTTTCGCGGATCGCGGCGAAGCAATCGCCGGCATGTTCGCGGACGCGCTCAGGAAATCGGGCATTGTACGGCTCGAAGCGCAGGTCATCGCGCGGCGCCTTGGCGATTTCGGATAGCGTGTTAAGCGCCAAAAGGCCCGGCAGAACGGCGATGCGGTTTTCCGGCACGTTCAGCGATTCCACGACGAACTGGCGCAGCTCCAGCGGCATTTCGGAGTCCGTCTCGATGCGGATCACCGATCCACGGCGGCGGCGCTTCAGCGCTGTTTCGAAGAAGCGCACCAGATCTTCGGCTTCTTCCTCGACTTCGATATCGCTGTCTCGGATGATGCGGAAGGTACCCGAACCCTGCACCTCATAGCCGGGATAGAGGCGGTGAATAAAGATGTTCACCACATCTTCCAGGGTGATGTAGCGAATGACGTTGCTCGCATCCGGCAAGCGGACGAAGCGGTCGAGCGCCGGCGGCAGACGCAGCAGCGCAGTCATCGGCTCGCGGCCGTTCATGCTGTTCAGTTGCAGCGCGATCGAGAAGCCGAGATTCGGGATGAACGGGAACGGATGCGCCGGATCGATGGACAGTGGCGTCAGGACCGGAAAGATCGCCTGATCGAATTCGTTGGCAAGCCAATGCCGGTCGGGCTCGGAAAGTGCCGGCGGGCGGACGATCAGAATATCTTCCTTGGCGAGATACTGCTGCAGGACGGCAAGCGAGGCCTGCTGTTCCATCTGCAGATTGTCGATTTCGCGCAGGATGTCGTCGAGCTGCTCGGCCGGTGTCTTGCCATCCGGCGTACGCATCAGAATCTTCTGGCGGACCTGGCCCTCGAGGCCGGCGACGCGCACCATGAAGAACTCATCGAGGTTGGCGGCGGAAATGGAGAGGAAACGGATGCGCTCCAGAAGCGGATGCGCCGTGTTCAGAGTCTCCTCGAGAACGCGGCGATTGAACTGCAGCCAGGAGAATTCGCGGTTGATGAAGCGTTCGGGGCTGGTCAGCAACTCATTGATCGGCGGCGCGATCTCCGGGGCCTGCTGATTGGCGTCCTGATGTTCCGTTAATGCCGAGTCCATGTTCCACCTGCCTCATCTTAGAACCTTGCGCCACGTATATCAGTTTGACGACGGAACTGTGACAGTTCACCCGTCGGTCAATCAGCCGGGGCGGAATTACCCAATTCATTCAATACTTCAGCGGCCAAGATGCGGGTGATCCTGGTGCCGCGGCCGAGCGCGAGACGGTCCAGCCGGTCGACGATCAACTGGGCAGCATTCAACGAACGTTCCATGCGATTGACGATATAGAGAACAAGTTTGTCATCGATATAAAGCTGGCGGTCGGCAAAAAGCTTGACGATGACCTGCGACAACAATTCCTCGTCCGGTTCGCCGATCTCGACCACCGTCGCCGCCTTCAAGCGTGAACGCAGATCGGGGAGCGTCACCGGCCAGGACATCGGCCACAGCCGGCTGGTCATCAGCAAGCCCGTGCCGTTTTCCCTGACACTGTTGATGACGTGGAAAAGCTCGGTATCGTCAAAGCCCAGGCGGTCGACATCCTCGAAGATGACCGGGCCGTTCGCGGCCGCTACCGCTGCTCCGGAGCCCGCTTTCGGATGAACGGCAATCGCGCCGCTCCTCTCGCGCCAGATACTGGCGAGATGCGATTTTCCCGAACCGACGGGACCGGCGAGAATGACTACCGGCGATGGCCAGTGCGGCCATGAATCGACGATCTTCACCGCCGCGCTGAGGGGATCGGCGACCAGCAGGTCGTCGCGGCCGCTCGCGGCATCGTGAGTAAAAGCCAGGGGTAGCTGTTCGGCGGGCTTCCACCTCAAATCAGCATTCTTTGCATCGGTCATGCTATTTGTTCTCAGGATTGCCGGCCTTGGTTCTGCGCGCCTTGCCGGCTTCCGAGCGTCCATAATAGAGGTCGCTTTGAAGGTAGCGCGAAAGGGCGAACCGGACAAGGACGCCGCAGGCGGCTGCAGCCGGAACGGCGATCAGCAGGCCGACAAAACCGAAGAGCGCGCCGAAGGCAAAAAGGGCGAACATCAGCCAGACCGGATGCAGGCCGACGCTTTCGCCGACCAGCTTCGGCTGCAGCACATTGCCCTCCAGGAACTGGCCAGTGAAGAAGACGGCGAGCGTGAGGCCGACCCAGAGATAGTCCGGCCAGAACTGCACCAGGGCGACGCTCAGCGCCAGAAACAGGCCGACGAGCGATCCGACATAAGGAATGAAGCTGATCATGCCGGCGAAGAGGCCGATCAACAGGCCGAAGTTCAAACCCACCAGCGACAGGCCGACGCCGTAATAGACACCGAGGATGATGCAGAGCGAGCCCTGGCCGCGGATGAAGCCGGCGATCGCCTGGTCCACTTCCCGGGCGATCTGGCGCACGGTCGAGACATGATCGCGCGGTATCCAGGCATCGACCTTGGCGATCATGCGATCCCAGTCGAGCAATATATAGAAAGCGACGACCGGAGTGACGATCATCAGCGAAATGATGTTGACCAATGCTTTGCCGGAACTCCAGATCTGCGCGAACAGACCGCCGACGAAACTCAGGCCCTCAGACAGTATGTTGGAGAAATTATCCTTGATGGCACCGAGCTGATCGCGAATCCAAGCCGGCAGCATCGTCGTCTGCGTATGGGCGATGAACTTCTGGAATTGCTGCACATAGCCCGGTATATGTTGAATAAAATCATTGAACTGATTGATGATGATCGGAATGAAGATCGTCAGTGCCAGCGCAAAGACCAGCACGAAGGCAACAAGGATCACCACCGTCGCCATGAAGCGGCTGAGACCGATCCTTTCCAGCCGGTCGGCGACCGGATCGAGGAAATAGGCGACCGACATGCCGGCGATAAAGGGCAAGAGGATCGAGCTGAAGAGATAGAGAAAAACAATGAAGACGACGAGCACGATCACCCAGAAGATGACCTGGCGCTTGAGGCTCGCCCCGCTGACTTGCTGCTCCATCGACTTTCCCACTCTTCGCCGCCTACTGCCGCTCGCTTAGGACATAGGATGACGCCGCAATTATGGTCAAGCCTGCGGCCGGAAATCGGGTTTGGAGCGCTGTGAAGCGGGGAAAATCGAGGGTTTGCCTGCGCTGGCGCCTTGCATAAAGGCTGCTGTCATGCAATGGCGACCCGATTAAAATTGTTCCAACTGGAACGATGGCCACCGGAGGCGAAAGCATGAGCCAGTCTGGAAAAAACGGTCTGACCTATAGCGACGCGGGCGTCGATATCGATGCCGGCAATCTGCTGGTCGAAAAGATCAAGCCGGCGGTTCGGTCGACCCGCCGCCCCGGCGCCGACGGCGAAATCGGCGGCTTCGGCGGCCTCTTCGACCTGAAGGCCGCCGGCTTCACCGATCCGGTGCTGGTTGCCGCCAATGACGGTGTCGGCACCAAGCTGAAGATCGCCATCGACGCGAATTATCACGACACCGTCGGCATCGACCTTGTCGCCATGTGCGTCAACGATCTCGTCGTTCAAGGCGCCGAGCCGCTGTTCTTCCTCGACTATTTTGCCACCGGCAAGCTCGATCCCGACCAGGGTGCCGCCATCGTCGGCGGCATTGCGGCCGGGTGCCGCGAGGCGGGTTGCGCGCTGATCGGCGGCGAGACGGCGGAAATGCCGGGCATGTATTCCGATGGCGACTACGATCTGGCGGGCTTTGCCGTGGGTGCGGCCGAGCGCGGACAACTTCTGCCCTCCGGCGACATTGCCGAAGGCGACGTCATTTTAGGTCTCGCCTCCTCCGGCGTGCATTCCAACGGTTTCTCGCTGGTTCGCAAGATCGTCGCCCTCTCCGGCCTTGATTGGGACGCGCCGGCTCCCTTTGCCGATGGCAAGGCGCTCGGCGAAGCCCTGCTGACGCCGACGCGTATTTATGTGAAGCCGCTTTTGAAGGCGATCCGCGAGACGCATGCCGTCAAGGCGCTCGCCCATATCACCGGCGGCGGCTTCCCGGAGAATATACCGCGGGTGCTGCCGAAGCATCTTGCCGCCGAGATAGATCTTGCCGCCGTCAAGGTGCCGCCGGTCTTCTCCTGGCTTGCCAAGACGGGCGGCGTCGAAGCCAAGGAAATGCTGCGCACCTTCAACTGCGGCGTCGGCATGATCGCCGTCGTCGCGGCCGAGAATGTCGGAACTGTCAAGGCAGCGCTTGAGGCCGAAGGCGAGAGCATCGTCACGCTGGGCCGCATGATCGCCCGCGATGAAGGCGCGGCCGGCACCGTCTATAAGGGCACGCTGGCGATATGAGTTCGCCCCGCAAACGCGTCGTCGTTTTCATCTCGGGCAGCGGTTCCAACATGATGGCGCTGGTCAAGGCTGCGGCAGCTTCGGATTATCCGGCCGAGATCGTCGGTGTGATCTCCGACAAAGCGGATGCCGGCGGTCTGGCGAAAGCGGCTGCCGAGGGCATCGCTACCTTCGCCTTCGTTCGCAAGGATTTTGTTAGCAAGGACGCGCATGAGGAGGCGATCCTCGCGCAACTCGATGCACTGTCACCCGACATCATCTGCCTTGCCGGCTATATGCGTCTGCTCTCCGGCCGTTTCATCCAGCGCTATGAAGGCCGGATCATCAATATCCATCCGTCGCTGCTGCCGCTTTTCCCCGGCCTGCACACGCATCAGCGCGCCATCGACGCCGGCCAGCGGATTGCCGGCTGCACAGTGCATTTCGTGACTGAAGGCATGGACGAAGGACCGGCGATCGGCCAGGCTGCCGTGCCGGTGCTGACGGACGACACGGCCGAAAGCCTTGCTGCCCGCGTGCTGACGATCGAACATCAGCTTTATCCGCAGTCGCTGCGGTTGCTGGCAGAGGGCAAAGTCAGGATGGAGGACGGCAAAGCCATAAGCTTTGGCAGCGCGCCCGCCACGCATGGACGGCAGATTTTGTCACTGCTTGGCGATGTGGGTTAAGTAGGGCAATTACGTCGCTCGACGGCACCCCCCTCATCCGCCCTTCGGGCACCTTCTCCCCGAGGGGAGAAGGAGGGAGCGCTTCCGATGCTCCCGTTTCGACGAGAGTCCCATATCGTTCAAAGGCGGAAACTTCATCCTCTCTGTGAGGCATTTTGTCGGGATTGCGCGTCTAGCAAAACCCCTTCTCCCCTCGGGGAGAAGGTGCCCGAAAGGGCGGATGAGGGGGCCGCGGATTGCCTCAATTTGCCCCTTTCAATTGTCTTTCCTCAAGCCGCCATTGCCATCAACGGATGCAGCGTGCCGTCGCTGTAGACAACGCGACCGTTGCGGAAGGTTGCGCGGATGCGGTGAACAGCGCCATGCTCGACGGCCACCAGATCGGCCTGCTGACCGACGGCGATCTCGCCGCGATCCGTGAGCCCCGCCGCGCGCGCGGCACCAGCCGTCGCCATGGCCACGGCTGCCGGGAGACCACCCTTGGCAACCTCAGCAATCTTGAAAATCGCCGGCACGAAGGCGGCCGGGTGATAATCGGCGGCAATGATGCCGAGCAGGCCGGCGCCGGCGGCATCGAGCGCGCTCAGATTCCCGGACATGGACTGGCCGCGCAAGGCATTCGGCGCGCCCATCAGCGTCCAGAGACCACGGCGACGCGCCTCTTCGGCGGCCGGCAGCGTTACCGGGAATTCGCTGATCGTCACACCGAGATCGAACATCTCGGCCACCTTTTCAGGGCTGTCATCGTCATGCGAGGCGAGCGACAGCTTGTGCTTCAAGGATAGGCCAATGATATGGCGGAGCTTGTGTTCGATATCCGGGTCGTGCCGCAAGGCGATACGCCGGGCCAGCACCTCCTCGGCAGCTTCGCGGGTGATGCCGCGGCGCTCCGACATGCTGAGAAGGTAGGCTTCGATATTGTTGTATTGCCCCTGCCCCGGCGTATGGTCCGTCAGGGACACCATATCGACGAAACCATCTTCCAGCAGCCGCTCCAGCGTCGGCGCCGCGCCGACATTGGTGATCTCGTAGCGGGCGTGGACGCGATGGTCGATCAGCAGATGGTCTCGCAGGCTGTTGATGCCCTTGATCACTGCGGAGGTGGTCTCCAGCGAACGCACGTGGCCGTAGACGCTTTCGGTGGCGAAGGAGACCGCGGCATAGGCGGTGGTGACACCGGCTGCGGCGAGTTTCTTGTCGAGTTCATGGATACCGAAATCAATCGGCATCGTCGCATTCGGCCGCGGCGCGATTTCGCGCTCGATCATGTCGCCGTGCAGATCGACGAAGCCCGGCATCAGCAGCCGCCCGCCACCATCGAATGTCGCAGCCTCCACCAACTCGGGCCGGATCTCCGCGATCACACCATCCTCGATGCGGACAGACCCCTGATCGACGACTTCATCGGGAAGAACAAGCGTGAAATTGCTGAGCCACATCGGCTTTCTCCTGAAATAGCATCGATCATTTTGAAGAGAAGGTGGTGGCCGGACCTGTCCGGCGAGCGCCCCTCGGTAGTCGCGATTCGTGACATGGGTATGACCATGACTAAATTGTTTCGCGCAGATATTGGCGACCTGCGATCTGCTCCGCGCATGGACAATACAAAGCCGAAGTCATATATACTGCACATACTCTCTGTACAGAAAGCTGACGAATGCAAAGGCAGAAGAGCATGGCGGCATGGCCGGCGTTAGGAATCGATGCAGTTTCGGAACGGCTTGGAATTTCCAAGCGTGAATTGGCCGAAACCGCAGGACTGGCGACATCGACTCTGCACCGCAAGACGCGGGCGCAAGGCCCTGCCGTCACGGCCCGTATCGGCGAGATGGCGGAGATCATTCATCGTGTTTCCGAATGGGCCGGCAGCGAGCGGCAAGCCCTTGCCTGGTATCGTGCCGAACCCATTCCCGCCTTTGGTGGCCGGACCGCAGAAAGCATCGTTAAGAACGGAAAGGCGGCTGCGCTGCGCGACTATCTTGATCATCTTGCGCTCGGCGGCTTTGCTTGAGGTTTACCGGCGTCTGTTATCGCGCCCACGATCCGCGATGGGCGATGAGCCCGAGTTCCGGTGACGGAGCGGCGCTCCGCGGAGCACGCTTCAACCCCAAGGGCGTCGCAGCACTTTATCTCTCTACCTCCATCGAAGGCGCAATCACGGAGGCGAGCCAAGGTTTTGGCCACAAAATCCATCCGCTGACAATCTGCTCATATGAAATAGATTGCGAAGGGGTTGCCGACCTGACCAACCCCACGGATCGCGAGGCATTGGGTATTTCCCTCGAGAGCATGAGTTCAGCCTGGGCCACCACCTTGTCGGAAGGCCAGCGCCCAGAATCCTGGGGCATCTACGACAGGCTGCACGCAAAGCATGCCGGCGTGCTCGTGCCATCGTTTGCCCACCGCGCCGAGCCGGCGATCAGCAATCTGGGGTTATGGACGTGGTCAGACAAACCACCTCATTGCGTGGTGGTGATCGATCCGACGGGCCGCCTACCGAAAGATCAGCGTTCGTGGGAGTGATCAATATTTCAGGCTGGCCTCGTTCAACATTGCCCACTGCAGCAGCATGATCGTCTTGGCATCGTAGATCTCACCGGCTTCGATCATCGCCATCGCTTTGGCGAGCGGCACCTCTAGCACCTCGATATCCTCATGTTCCTGGGCGAGGCCGCCGCCATCGCCGATGCGGTCGGCCGTATCGACCATGGCGGCAAAGAAATGGATGATTTCGGTGATGGCGCCCGGCGAGGTGAACGCCTTGAACAGAAAGCGGACATCGCGGACGCGAAAGCCGGTTTCTTCTATCGCCTCGCGGCGGATCGCCTCTTCCGGGTGATCGCCGTCGAGCAAGCCGGCGGGTACTTCGATCATCCAGGCGGGAAAGCCGGTGAGATGGGCCGGCAGACGGAACTGCCGCACGAGGATCACTTGTTCGCGCTTGGGATCATAGAGCAGGATGCAGGCGGCCGGCGTGCGGTGATAGATTTCCCGCTTCACCCGATGCGTCTCGCCGGTCGAATCCGTGTAGTCGATGTCGAAGGTGCTGAGCCGCGTCCATTGATCGGAAAGCGTCTTCTCGCTGACGATCTCGACCTTTGCCATCTCGAACTTGTTCATGCTCCACCCTTACGCAGCCAGACTTTGTTGTCGTGGACGGCCGCGCCGCCATAGGGAGCAACAGGATCGGCGCCGGTCAGAACATTGATCCCCTCGCCGTCCACATGCGCCTTGTTCGGCCACAGACCTTCGGCGATCAGCACACCCGGCTTCACCTCGGTCGTGATGCGGGCATGGATGCGGATATCGCCTCTGAGGTTGCCGAGCTGAACGAGGTCGCCATCAGATATGCCAAAGGCTGCAGCATCCGCCGGATTGACCATCACTTCCGGGCGGCCTTCCTTCTGGCGAGAGGTCTTCGTTTCCGAAAAGCTCGAATTCAAGAAATTGCGCGACGGCGATGTGGCAAGCCGGAACGGATGATCGGTATCGGCAACTTCGATGACGTCGACCTGATCGGGAAACTGTGGCAGCTCGACATGGGGGCCGAGCAGACCGACAGCTTCCGGCGGCCGGTTCGGAGCCGGCTGGTTGACCCAATCCGGACGGAAGCGGAATTTGCCGTCGGGATGGGCAAAACCGTTGAGGAAATGCGCGTCCTCGAAGGCCGGCTGGCGATCGAACCATTTATGCTCAAGGAAATGATCGTAATCCGGCAGGCCGCTTCGCTCCAGAATGCGGTCGATCATCTCGCGGGCTGAAAACCCGAAACCGGGACGATCGGCGACGCCGAGGCGCTTGGCCAGTTCCTCGATGACGAAGAGATTGCTGCGCACCGTCGGCGGCGGCTCGACCAGCTTGGGGCCAAGCAGGATATGGTTCTGCCCGCCGGCGCGGTAGATGTCATCATGCTCGACGAACATGGTGGCGGGGATGACGATATCGGCCATCTCGGCGGTATCGGTCATGAATTGTTCGTGCACGGCCACGAAGAGATCGTTGCGGGCAAAGCCGCGTTTCACCAGCCGCTGTTCCGGCGCGATGTTCACTGGATTGGTGTTCTGGATGAGCATGGCCGTCACGGGCCCACGATGGCGCAAAGCGACCGCATCGCCGGTCAGCGCCCGGCCGATCTGCGACTGGTCGATCATGCGGATGTCCGGGTCCATCATAGAGCGGCCGGTCAGCTCGCTCGCATCCATGCGGAAGATATCGCTGTTGGAATGGAAAGCACCGCCGCCCTCATATTGCCAGGAGCCGAGCACGGTGGCGATCGAAGCTGCCGCGTGCATCGCGACCGCACCGTTGCGCTGGCGGGTGAAGCCGTAGCCGAGGCGGAAATAGGTCTTCTTCGTCGTGCCGACGAGCTTGGCGAAGGCTTCGATTTCATCGACGGACAGGCCGGTGATCGCTGCCGCCCATTCCGGCGTCTTGGTCTTGAGATGCGCTTCGAGACCGGCCGGATCGTCTGCATATTTCGCCATATAAGCACGATCGGCATAGCCGTCTCGGAAGGCGATGTGCATGACGGCGCAGGCGAGCGCTGCATCCGTACCCGGCTTGACGATCAGCGCCATATCGGCCTGCTTCATTGTCGGATTGTCGTAGATATCGATGACGACGATCTTGGCGCCGCGCTCCTTGCGCGACTTCACCGCATGGGTCATCACATTGACCTGGGTCGCGACCGCGTTGGTGCCCCAGATGACTACGCAATCGGTGCGCCCCATTTCGCGCGGGTCGGGACCGCGCAGCGTACCTGTCGCCATGGTGAAGCCTGTCCAGGCGGGGTTTGTGCAGATCGAGGAAAAGAAACCGGAATAGCGCTTGGCGTGACGCAGCCGGTTGATGGAATCGCGCTGAACCCAGCCCATGGTGCCGGCGTAGTAATAGGGCCAGATCGCCTCGCTGCCGTCTTTTGCCTCGGCCTTGACGAAGGCGTTGGCAATTTCGTCCAGCGCATCGTCCCAAGAGATCTCCCGCCAGCGGCCCTCTCCCTTGGCGCCGGCGCGGCGCAAAGGCTTCATCAGCCGGTCCGGATGGTAAAGCCGCTCGGCATAGCGCGCGACCTTGGCGCAGATGACACCAGACGTATAGGAATGGTCATTGGCGCCACGAACCCGGCCGATTTTTCCGTCCTCGGTCAGATCGACCTCCAGCGCGCAGGTGGAGGGACAGTCGTGCGGACAGGCGGTGTGACCGATCCGCGATTTGGCGTGAATAGGGGTCGCAATGTTCATAGCGTTTGTATATTTCATGCCTTGTCCGGCCAAAAGGCATAATCTGGCCCATCGCAACAATTCATGCGGACTTCACCGACAATGAACTATCGGCATATCTACCACGCGGGCAATTTCGCCGATGTGCTGAAGCACGCCGTGCTTGCCCGTCTCGTCCGCTATCTGCAGAACAAGGATAAGGCCTTCCGTGTTCTGGATACTCACGCCGGCATCGGCCTCTATGATCTTTCTTCGGAAGAGGCGCAGAAAACCGGCGAATGGCAGGATGGTATCGGCCGGATTCTGAAAGCCGAACTTGTGCCGCAAGTGGCCGACCTGCTTGAGCCCTATCTGACCGCTGTCCGGGAACTCAATCCCGAGGGCGGCATGCGGTTCTACCCCGGCTCGCCCAAACTTGCCCGTATGCTTTTCCGCCCGCAGGATCGGCTATCGGCGATGGAGCTGCATCCAGAAGACTTCCAGCGGCTGCATCGGTTGTTCGAGGGCGATCACCATGCGCGCATCACCGAACTCGATGGCTGGCTTGCGCTCGGCGCGCATCTGCCGCCGAAGGAGAAGCGCGGTATCGTGCTGGTCGATCCGCCTTTCGAGGAAGACGGCGAATATGAGCGGCTGGCGGACGGCCTTGCGAAGGCGTGGCGCCGCTTTCCCGGCGGCACCTACTGCCTCTGGTACCCGCTGAAGAAGGATGCGCCGATCAAGGCGTTTCATGAGTCCTTGCAGGCGTTGGAGATCCCTAAGATGCTCTGCGCCGAGCTGACGGTCAAAAGCGATCGCGGCTTCACCGGACTGACCGGCTCCGGCCTGATTATCGTCAATCCGCCATTTACGCTGAAGGACGAGCTGCATGCATTGCTGCCAGCCCTGAAGGATATGCTGGCGCAGGACCGCTTCGCTTGGCAGCGCGCCTTCTGGCTCCGCGGCGAACACTGATAATTGTTTTGCACATCGCACAGGTGATCCCATGAAGCTTCTCTGCTCGCCCCCTTCCCCCTTCTCCAGCAAGGTGCGGATGGCCGCCCGGCATCTCGGCATTGAACTCGATGAAGTCCACGTCGAGACCAATGCCGGCCCGGCCGTGCTGGTCGACAACAATCCGCTCGGCAAGATCCCGACGCTGCTGACGGAAGACGGGGTCGCGATCTTCGACAGCCGCGCGATCATGCATCATTTCCATCGGCTGAAGGGCAAGACGCTTTATCCTGCCAGGGATAGCAAGCGCATCGAGGCCGAAGTGCTGGAAGCGCTTTGCGATGGCACCAACGAATGCCTCCTGTCGATTGTCTACGAGCGGCGCCTGCGCGATCAGGAGAAGCAGCACCAACCTTGGATCGACCGGCAGTGGACGAAAGCGAGCCGCGCGCTTGCCCATCTCAACGCCGAACCGCCGAAGATCGGCAAGAAGCTCCATGGCGGGCATTTCGCACTCGCCTCCTTGCTGGGCTATCTGCAACTGCGCTTCGAGGCACAGTGGGAAGCGGACCACGCCGACCTCATCGATTGGGCACGCAAGTTCGAGAAGCATTTTCCTGATTATCAGGCAATGAAACCCAGGCAGGCTTAGCTCTTGCGGGCAACGTCGGCCTTCACGAAATCGACAAAGGCGCGCAAGGCCGTCGGCAACTGCCGGCGGCTTGGATAATAGAGGAAGAAGCCGGGGTAGTACGGACACCAGTCCTCCAGCACGCGGATCAATCGGCCATCCTGCAAAGCCGGCAGCGCGTGATCCTCAAACAGGAAGGCCAGACCGGAGCCCGTGACGGCCGCGTCTAGCATCATGTCGAGGTCGCCGAGGGTCAATGGTCCCTGTACCTCGATCTCCAACTCGATGCCGCCGCGTTCGAACTCCCAGCGATAATACGCACCGCTCGGAAAACGGTAGCGGATGCAGGGGTGATCTTTCAGATCATGCGGCGTGACCGGTTTGGGGAAACGCTGAAAATGTTCGGGCGAGCCGACGATCGCCGTCCGCTGGCGGGGGCCAATAGCGATGGCAATCATGTCCGCGGCGATGCTTTCGCCGAAGCGTATGCCAGCGTCGAAACCGCCCGAGACAGTGTCCACCAGCGCATCGTCCACCACGATCTCCATTTCGACGGCAGGGTAAGCCCTCAGAAATCGTGACACGATGGGCAGCAGCACCATCTTGACAGCGGGGCGCGGGGCATTGATGCGCAGCTTGCCGTAAGGCTGGCCACGGAATTTATCGAGATCCTCCAGCGCGTCGTCGATGTCGAGGAAAGCCGGGCGAATGCGGTCGAACAGGCGCTCGCCGGCCTCCGTCAATCCGACGCCGCGGGTGGTTCGATTGACCAGCCGCACATCCAGCCTCTCCTCGATCGCCCGCAGCGAATGGCTGAGCGCGGAAGGCGTCACGCCGAGCTCTACCGCAGCTTTGCGAAAACTGCGGTGTTCTGCAATCGCCAAAAAGATCGCCAGATCGGTTGAACGGATGCGTCGCATTGATGAGATTTTCTCAGCACTTCATGGAGAGGAAAGTAGATTATCTCAACGGTGCCATCAAGCTACCTTTCTTCTGCAAGCGAATTCCACCCACGAATTGCAAACCCACCAAGGAGAAAGTTCATGCGCGTTTGGTTCATTACGGGTGCATCCCGTGGCTTCGGCGCCCTCATTGCCCAGGAAGCCCTCACCGCCGGCGACGCCGTCGTTGTCACGGCCCGCAATCCCGCCGGACTGGCGGAAAAATTCGGCAATCATCCGAACCTCCTGCCCGTCACGCTCGACGTTTCGAACGAGGCGCAGGCCCATGAAGCCGCCGCGGAAGCCGTCAAGCGCTTCGGCAGGATCGACATCCTTCTCAACAATGCCGGCTACGGCCTGTTGGGTGCCGTCGAAGAGGCAACGCCTGAAGAAATCGAGAAGCTCTATGCCACGAACGTCTTCGGCCTGCTGAAGGTCACGCGCGCCGTGCTGCCGCATATGCGCCGGCAGCGTTCCGGCCATGTCATCAATATGTCCTCCATCGGTGGCTACCAGAGCTTTGCCGGTTGGGGTGTCTATTGCTCGACGAAGTTTGCAGTCGAAGGACTCTCCGAAGCGATGGCGGCGGAACTGCAGCCGCTCGGCATCAAGGTTACCGTCGTCGAACCCGGCTTCTTCCGGACCGACTTCCTCGACGAAAGCTCCCTCGCCGTCAGCCCGAGTTCGATTGCCGACTATAAGGACACGCCTGTCGGTGCAATGCGCGATTTTGCCGCCGGTCACAATCACGGCCAGCCTGGCGATCCCGCACGGCTTGCGAAGTCGATGATCACGCTTGCACATTCGGCCAACCCGCCGCTGCGCATGCCGTTCGGCACAGATACGATCGGCGCGATCGAGACGAAGAATGCGTATGTTGCCACGGAACTCGCCGACTGGCGTGAACTTTCAGCCTCGACGGACTTCCCGAAGGGCGTTGCTTGAATATTCGGGGCCATGAAACGGAAAAGCCGGGGCGCGAACCCCGGCTTTCGTCAGATTATATCATCAAATTATTAGAACTTGACGCCGATACCAACCTTGACGCTCTGCTCGTCATAGCCGCGCGAGAAGCTGCCGGAGTCGAGGTTGAAGTCCTTCTTGCCGTAGTCGGTGTAACGGTATTCGAGGCGAGCCGTGATGTTGTTGGTGATGAAGGTTTCAGCACCTGCACCGACCGTGTAGCCAACAGCCGTCTTGCTTTCGGACGAAGTGGCGTCCTCGAGCTTGTTCTGGCCGATTGCCAGACCGGCCGTGCCGTACAGCATGAACGGGTTGAAGTCGTAACCGATACGGCCACGAACCGAGCCGTTTACGCCGTTCTTGGCGGTGAGGCCGTTGCGGGTCGAGTCGGAGTCGGCGTAGCCGAGGTCACCTTCAACGCCGTATACGATCTGACCCTGCTGCCAGTTGTAACCGGTGAAGGCTTCGCCGCCGAAGGCGTACGAATTGCCATTATGGTTGAAGTGACCAGCATTCCAGTCGCCAGCGCCACCGATGTAGAAACCGGCCCAGTTGTTGACCACCGGCGTAGCTTCCTGGGCGACGGGCGGCTGCGGAACCTGCTCCACAGCATCGGCTGCATGAGCCGCGGTGAAGCCGCCGAGAGCGAAACCAGAGACCATGAGGGTCGTGATGAGAGTACGCATACTTTTCTCCTTTCAGTCCCGTGTTCTTCGTCTACTGTTGACCTCGAAGCACCACGAGCAATTACAAGATGTCCCTCCCGGATCGGGACTGAAATTGGAATGCAATTGAGGAATTCGAAGAGCTAAAATATGATATCATTGTGGCACAGAGGTGGCTGAATTTCGATGTTGCTTCAACGCAACAGAGGAATTGTTAACCATAATGATTGGTTAAAGCAGGTATACTTATTTTAATCGAAATATAACTGAAGCTTTACATAAGTTGTTGCTGCCCACCGCGATGCAGAAGCATCTTTTCATGTGGTGTATCGAAGCCCTATATGAGTGCCAGTTGGGTAATGGCGACGAAAAGGCGAGAAGGTTGAGCCAGGAAAAACTACGGACCGCGCTGATATCAGGTGCATCCAAAAGAATAGGCAGGGCGATTGCAGAGGATTTGTCGGCTAACGGCTTTGCGGTGGCGCTGCATGCCAATCAGTCGCTGGACGAGGCAGCCGAAGTCGTGGCGAAATTGCGGCAACAGGGCAGAAAGGCGGTCGCGATCAAGGCTGACCTGCAAAATTCGGCGGAGACATCGACCCTGATCGAAAGGGCTGTTTCGCAGCTCGGACCGCTGGATCTTCTGGTCAACAACGCCTCCGTTTTTCAAAGCGATTCTGCCGACCGTTTCGACGCAGAAGCGTTCGACGCGCATTTTGCCGTGCATGTCCGCGCGCCCTCCATCCTCGCTGCGGATTTCGTGCGGCAGCTTCCGAAGGATGTTCCCGGACTGATCGTCAACATCGTCGACCAGCGCGTCTGGGCGCTGAACCCGCGCTTCTATTCCTATACGCTGTCGAAGGCCGCCCTGTGGACGGCTACCCAGACGATGGCGCAGAGCTTTGCACCGCGAATCCGTGTCAATGCCATCGGTCCCGGCCCGACGGTACGCAGCGTTCGGCAGACGGAAGAGGACTTCCAGGCGCAGATTGATGGTCTCATATTGAGGGCAGCGCCCGGGCTCGATGAATTCGGCCGCACCGTCCGCTTTCTTTTTGACACGCCTTCGATCACGGGCCAAATGATAGCGCTCGATGGTGGCCAGCATCTTGCCTGGGAAACGCCCGATGTGTCGGAGAGCATGGAATGAACGGACGAAAGCTGCCCGACGGCGGCATTCTCTATGACGAATCAGAGGACATTGAAGACGATGTCGAGGTGGAAGGCGATGCCGGCGCCTCCCCTGTCGTGCCCGTCGACTGGAACGAAGGCGGCAAGAACGAGACCGGCCTTCGGGGCGCGGAACTGATCGCTGAATTCGTCAAGCGGCTGCCGAACAATCCCGGTGTTTATCGCATGTTCAACGAAGCCGGCGATGTGCTCTATGTCGGTAAGGCGCGCAGCCTGAAGAAGCGCGTCGCCAACTATGCGATGGGCCGCGTGCATTCCAATCGCATCGCCCGCATGGTGCGCGAAACCGCCAATATGGAGTTCGTCACCACCCGCACCGAGACCGAAGCGCTGCTGCTGGAAGCGAATCTGATCAAGCGCTTACGGCCGCGCTTCAACGTGTTACTGCGGGACGACAAGTCCTTTCCTTATATTCTCATCACCGGCGACCATCGGGCACCGGCGATCTTCAAGCACCGCGGCGCGCGTGCCCGCAAGGGCGAGTATTTCGGCCCCTTCGCTTCGGCTGGCGCCGTTGGCCGCACGATCAACTCGCTGCAGCGCGCCTTCCTGATCCGCACCTGCACCGACAGCGTTTTCGAGACCCGCACCCGGCCCTGCTTGCTCTATCAAATCAAGCGCTGCTCGGGGCCTTGCACCCGCGAGATCAGCGATGAAGGCTATGCGGAGCTGGTGCGGGAGGCGAAGGACTTCCTCTCCGGCAAGAGCCAGAACGTCAAGGCGCATATGGCGGAAGAGATGAATGCGGCCGCCGAGGACCTCGATTTCGAGCGCGCCGCCGTCTATCGCGACCGGCTGGCGGCGCTGTCGCATGTGCAGAGCCATCAGGGCATCAATCCCGCCGGCGTCGAAGAGGCCGATGTCTTCGCCATTCATCACGAAGGCGGCATCTCCTGCATCCAGGTCTTTTTCTTCCGCACCGGGCAGAACTGGGGCAATCGCGCCTATTTCCCGAAAGCCGACCCTTCGCTTTCTGGCGCCGAGGTGCTGAATGCATTCCTCGCGCAATTCTACGACGACAAGCCTGTGCCGAGGCAGATCCTGCTGTCGGAGACGATCGAGGAGATCGAGTTGCTGGCCGCCGCGCTCAGCGAAAAGGCAGGGCACAAGGTGACGATCCTGGTGCCGCAGCGCGGCGAAAAACGCGACCTCGTCGATCATGTCGTCGCCAATGCCCGCGAGGCGCATGGCCGCAAGCTTGCCGAGACCGCCTCGCAATCGCGGCTGCTCGAAGGCTTCAAGGAGACATTCCAGCTTCCCTACGTGCCCCAGCGCATCGAGATCTACGACAACTCGCACATCATGGGCACGAATGCGGTCGGCGGCATGGTCGTGGCCGGACCGGAAGGATTCGTCAAAGGCCAATACCGTAAGTTCAACATCAAATCGACCGACATCACGCCCGGCGACGACTTCGGCATGATGCGCGAAGTCATGACCCGTCGCTTCTCTCGCCTGCTGAAGGAAGAGGGCAAGCCGGACCGCAGCGCGGATGCGGAAGCTGCAGCCGTCGACGCGGCGGATCAGCCTTTCCCCGCCTGGCCGGACGTAATCCTCATCGACGGTGGCCAGGGGCAGATGACGGCGGTGCGCGCCATTCTCGAAGAGCTTGGAATTACCGATAGCGTCATTGCCATCGGCGTTGCCAAGGGTGTCGACCGCGATGCCGGGCGCGAGCGCTTCTTTGCGCCCGCCCGCGATAGCTTCACCCTACCGCCGCGCGATCCCGTGCTCTACTTCATCCAGCGCCTGCGCGACGAGGCGCATCGTTTCGCCATCGGCTCGCACCGGGCACGACGCAAGAAGGAAATGGTGAAAAACCCGCTGGACGAAATCGGCGGCATCGGCCCTTCGCGCAAACGGGCGCTGCTGCAACACTTCGGCACCGCCAAGGCCGTGTCGCGCGCGGCGCTATCCGACCTGATGGCGGTCGAAGGCATATCGGAAACCGTGGCGCGGCAGGTCTACAACCATTTTCACGAGGACGCCGCGAAATAAAAGAAGCTGGTCGCAAATTCCACGCAATGACGATGAAAAAACAGAAACAATATTGACGGCAAGCTCCTCGAACCGCCATCTAGGGCATGATCCAAGAGGCGCGGGACGGTTTTTGGATAAGATCATGCTAAATCAAATAGCTGGAAAGAGATGACGTCTTGGGGAAGGCTATTTTGGTCCAGTGAAACAACTGAAACGAAACGATTTCCATGGCTTCGCGCGCATATAGCATTCCCAATCTGCTCACTTATGGCCGCATTCTCTGCGTGCCATTGATCGTCCTGTGCTTCTTCATCGAAGGCAAACTGGAAGGGTCCGACTTTGCGCGCTGGATCGCGCTCTGGATCTTCATCATCGCCTCGATCACCGACTTTCTGGATGGCTATCTTGCGCGCATCTGGAATCAGACATCGAATATCGGCCGCATGCTCGATCCGATCGCCGACAAGCTGCTGGTCTCCGCGATCCTGCTGCTGGTCGCCGCCGACGGCACGATTGCCGGCTGGTCGCTCTGGGCCGCGATCATCATCCTTTGCCGCGAAATCCTCGTCTCGGGTCTGCGTGAGTACCTGGCGGCGCTGAAGGTCAGCGTGCCCGTGACGCGCATTGCCAAATGGAAGACGACTGCGCAGCTCGTCGCCATCGCTTTCCTGCTGGCTGGGCCGGCAGGCGACAAGGTGCTACCCTATACGACGGAGACCGGCATTGTCCTGCTCTGGGTCGCAGCGCTGCTGACCATCTACACCGGCTACGACTATTTCCGCGCCGGTTTGAAGCATGTCGTGGATGAGGAATGATGACGAAACTCGTCTATTTCGCCTGGGTACGTGAGCGGATCGGCAAGGGAGAGGAAGAGATTTCGCTTCCCGCCGAAGTGATTACCGTGGGCGATCTCCTGAATCATTTGAAGACCTTGGGCGAGGAATACGAGACGGCACTTCAGTTTCCCGAGGCGATCCGCGTCGCCATCAATATGGAACATGCCGACCATGACGAGCCGATCGCCGGAGCTCGCGAGATCGGACTGTTTCCGCCGATGACGGGTGGGTGAGGAGCGGTCGGGCGAAGCCCGAGCAATCGATCCAGTGAATCGATTGCAGCGACCAACGCCCTGAGCCCTAGCGAAGGGCCGGGAGTCTCCGCAAACTCTTTCAGAGGGCGATAGGAAATTGCCAATGATTGCACCATTCGTCAAAGTCCAGCGCGACGATTTCGACCTTCAGGCCGAGGTCGACCGCATGACGGAAGGTCGTCATGATATCGGCGCGGTGGTCACCTTTTCCGGCCTCTGCCGCGACGAGGGCGGAGCGCTCGGCGCATTGGAACTCGAACATTATCCCGGAATGGCGGAAGCGGAGATCACCCGCATCGCGACGCTCGCCATCGAGCGCTTCGAGCTTCTGGGCCTGACCGCCATTCACCGCTACGGCAAAATTGCACCCGGAGAAAACATCGTCCTCGTCATCGCCGCCGCCTCGCATCGGCAACCCGCTTTCGACGGCGCCAATTTCCTGATGGATTTCCTGAAGACATCGGCGCCCTTCTGGAAGAAGGAACATGCGAAAGACGGCAAGGAAGGCGATTGGGTTTCGGCCAAGGATGCGGACGATGCCGCACGGGGCAAATGGGCCGATAACGGCTAGGCTTTGAGAGCGCAATTCCAGACGGAAAACCGCTTCGCACTTTTCCTGGTATTGCTCTAGGGAACCACACGCTCTCGCCGGCTCAACACCAGCAGCAGGACGAGCAGCGAGAAGATCACGAAATCGCGCCACAGGAACGGCCCATAGGCGCCCCACATGGTTTCGAACAGGCCGAGCAATGCCGCTCCACCAGCCGATTTCAGCGGATCGGAATAGCCGCCGACAGCGGCGATCATCAGCACCTTCAGCCCAAACATCAGCCCGGCGCCGAAATCCATCGTGCCGTAGTAGCAGGTCGCCAACAGGCCACAGGCGGTTGCGACCAATGCCGAGGCGACATAGGCCAAGAGGAAGACGCGATTGGCGCTTGTGCCGCAAAGCTCTGCCGCCAGCGCATCATCCGTCACCGCCCGCCAGATACGGCCCCATCCGGTATATCTCAGCACATAGGCCCCGCCGAGGATCACCAGAACCATCAGCGCCGTATTGAGGAGCTGGATCTCGGTCAATGTGACCCGGAAATCGCCGCTATCCCAGAAGACGATCATTTCATTCAGGAAAGGCGGCAGCCAGATGCCGCGCGTATTGGAGGCCAAGCGCGCCGTTTCCATCAAGATGATCATCATCCCAAGCGCCGCGACAATGATCGTGTTGGGCGATTTGCGCGACAGTGGCAGCATGACCGAACGGCCGATGAGAAAGCTTGTCCCCAGCGTATAGGTGATCGCAATGGCGCCGCCGAAGGCGAGTGCGGCCGGCAGAATGAGAAACATCCGTGTGTAGCCGACATCGGTGAACAGCACCAGCATCTGGCCGGAAAAGGCGAAAAGTGCACCATAGGTGATATCGGCCCGCTTCATTACGCCAAAGGCAACGGCATAGCCGAAAGCCAGCGCCGCATAGAGTGCGGCGAGCGGAACGGCATTCGCCAACTGCTGCAGGAGATAGGCCATGAAACCTCCGAATGTAGACGAATAGTAACTAGTAAAATCCATTTTACCAGTTATAATTTTGACCATGAGCTTTTCGTGGACCCCACATCGGTTTTCCGGCGGCGCGCTGGCGCTGGACGTCGCCAACAGCGTCATCATGCGCCATGACGACGAGCGGCGCATCGACCGTTTCGAGGCGCAGGGACAGATGGAAAGTTTCCCGAAAGCAGCAGTGAATTTCTGTGCCGAGCGGGCTTTGTTCCGCGATATCCTGCCGGTGCGGCAGGAGAATAAATCCGGCTTTGTCGATCTGCGCGAGGCGATCGACCGCTATTTTCGCGCCCGCGTTCTCGACCGTGGTGCCGATGCGCTGCTGGCCGATCTGTTGGAGGCATTGTCGAAAGTGCTGCGGCGGGCCGCCTCGCCCGATGGGCTCGATGCTGCAACGGTGCATTCGACGCTGCGGCTCATTGCCATGCCCGACCCGGACCGCATGAAAATCTGCCGCAACTGCGGCTGGCTGTTCATCGACCGCAGCAAGAACAAAAGCCGGGCCTGGTGCGACATGGCGGTCTGCGGCAACCGCGCCAAGGCGAACCGGCACTATCGCCGCAAGAAGGAGGAGAGTGCACCATGAGAACCCATGCGATCGTTTTGACGGCCGCAATTGCCAGCCTTGCGCTTGCCGGCTGCCAGCGGCAGAGCGAAAACGGTCCGACCGAACTCAGCGGCCGGCTCTTCGTCTTCAACTATCGTGTCGCAAGCGCGACCTACATGATTACGCTGAAGAAGATCGCACCGATCCCGGAAGGCACGACGGCGGTCGCGGAATTCGAAAACCCGATGGGCGGCGATCCCCTGGTGGTGCGGGAAAAGATCTATACGTTCTGGGACAAGATCACGCTCGAAAGCCCGGATCTGCGCTGCGTGCGCAAGGACCGCCCCTATTCCGTTTCGATCAGGCTGGTCGATGGCAGCGACAAGACGATCCAGACCATCAAGACCGAGGTGAAATCCGATCTCGACCAGACCGTGTTGCCGACAAGGCCGCTCGTGGTCGGTCCGAGCTATACGAAGAACCCGGATATCTTCAAAACCGATGGCAGTGTTGACTATGGGCGCGACGAGGCCTGCCCGGCATGAAAAAGCCAGGGCGCGAGACCCCGGCTTTCATTTATCAATTCAATGTCTTCCGCGCGAAGGCTGAGTGACTGATTCAGCCGACGATTTCGGTTTCGGAGAACCAGTAGGCGATTTCGATTGCGGCGGTTTCCGGAGCGTCCGAGCCGTGAACGGAGTTTTCGCCAATCGAGAGGGCGTGGATCTTACGGATCGTGCCTTCGGCAGCGTTGGCCGGGTTGGTCGCGCCCATGATTTCGCGGTTCTTCAGAATGGCGTTTTCGCCTTCCAGGACCTGAACGACGGTCGGGCCGGAGGTCATGCCTTCGACAAGCTCGCCGAAGAAAGGACGGTCCTTGTGAACGGCGTAGAAGCCTTCGGCTTCACGCTTGCTCATCCAAACGCGCTTGGAAGCGATGACGCGCAGGCCATTGTCCTCGAAAATCTTGGTGATGGCACCGGTCAGGTTACGCTTGGTTGCGTCCGGCTTGATCATCGAAAAAGTGCGTTCAATCGCCATGGGTCAATTCCTTGTCGTCAGAGAAAAAGTGGGCGGTGTTTACCCGCCCCACAGCCTGAAAACAAGGGGTATGCGCCAATTTCACGCTGCTGTCACAGTCTGGATGTCCGATTCGGAGGGTGGTTGACGGCCGGTTGACCATCCATCAGCAAATTTCGTGGGCGCCATCAGCCCCATTTACTCCTTTCCATTCTAAGCTTGCTTCATTGCTCTTGGAGGAACGTCAGGATGCTGAGACATTACAGAATGTTCGCCGATTACAACCGCTGGGCCAACGCCCTGGTTTACGATGCTGCCGCTCAACTCAGCGACGCCGAGTATCGCGAGAACCGCGGCGCATTTTTCGGCTCGCTGCATGGCACGCTCAACCATATTCTGGTCGGCGATCGCGCCTGGATGCATCGCTTTACCGGCACGGGAGACATGCCGGCAGCCTTAGATGTCACACTGCACGACACTCTCAAAGATCTGCGTGCCGCCCGCGAGGCTGAAGACCGGCGCATCATCGACTGGATAGACACGCTCGACAACGACGCGCTCGTCGTCGACATCACCTATTCGCCAATGACCCGACCGGGAAGCATCACCCATCCCTTGATGGCGGCGCTGGCGCATTTCTTCAACCATCAGACCCATCATCGCGGCCAATGCCACATGATCCTCACAGCGATGGGCAAACCGTCGCTTGCTCTCGACCTGATTTATTTCCTGCGCACGGACGGAAAGCGCTGGATGTGAAGCGCAGCGCGAGCCAGGATTCGCCGATACAGTTTGGCGTTGTTCGACCGTCCGATTTTGCTGCGAGATGGCGCCATTATGAACGCTCCGTTCATGTTGCCTTAACCTCCGCCCCTGCAAATTCGCAGAATATATCAGTTGGCGGGTGATCAGAGAGTAGGCATGAAGAGTTCGCAGGCAGGTGTTTCGGCGTATCCCATCGGCAATGACGACAGCGATGCAACCACGGACCTTGAGATGATCGGTCGCTATATGGCCAAGCTGAAGGTCAAGGCCTTGCCGCGCAACTACCAGCTCTTTCATGAAGCGCTCCACGGCTCGGATCGCCGGATCGCCAGCGAGATCGCATCGCTCGGCCCTTCCCCTTCGCAAGCCAGCCTCGATGATATCGGCTTGAAGCATCGCCTCGTCAGCCATTGCAGCCTTGTCGCCCGCAAGTCCGAGGCCGATGCGGCCGAGATGCTGCGCGAAGTGGCCGAACAACTGGCCGAGGGATTGATGAAGAAACAAAGCTTCGCCCGCGAGATCGAAACGGCGCCCCATGTCGCCGCCGCCATGGACAGTCTTAATGCCTCGCTGAGCAATCTGCTGCTCTATGAAACCGAACTGACGGAGAGGCTGAGAGACTGCGCCAGCCCGCCGCGGCGAGCGGGCGGCAGCCGCCTCTAAGCTCTCAAGCTCTTGCCTTCGGCGCGGAGTTCGGCCAAAACCGCGCCATGATTTCGATTTCCGACCTTTCCGCCCGCATTGCCGGCCGCCTCCTCATCGACCACGCCAGCGTGACGCTTCCGGCGGGCACGAAGGCGGGGCTTGTCGGCAAAAACGGCGCCGGCAAGTCGACATTGTTCCGCGTGATCACCGGCGATCTCGCCGCCGAAAGCGGCTCGGTCTCCATTCCGCGCAATGCCCGCATCGGCCAAGTGGCGCAGGAAGCGCCGGGGACCGAGGAGCCGCTGATCGAAATCGTTCTGAAGGCGGACAAGGAACGCACCGCCTTGCTTGCGGAAGCCGAAACGGCGACCGATCCGCATCGCATCGCCGACATCCAGACGCGACTTGCCGACATCGGCGCCCATTCGGCCGAAGCGCGCGCCGCCAGCATTCTTGCCGGCCTCGGTTTCGACCACGAGGCACAGCACCGACCCGCCTCCTCCTTTTCCGGCGGCTGGCGCATGCGCGTGGCGCTCGCGGCTGTGCTGTTTTCCGAGCCCGACCTGCTGCTGCTCGACGAGCCGACCAACTATCTCGACCTCGAAGGCACGCTCTGGCTGGAAGATTACATCCGCCGCTACCCGCACACGGTCATCATCATCTCGCACGACCGCGACCTGTTGAACACGGCCATCAATTCCATCGTCCATCTCGACCAGAAGAAGCTCACCTTCTATCGCGGCTCCTACGACCAGTTCGAGCGGCAGAAGGCGGAGGCCGACGAGCTGCAGATGAAGGCGAAGGCCAAGAACGAGGCAGCGCGTAAGCACCTGCAGAGTTTCATCGATCGCTTCAAAGCGAAGGCGACGAAGGCCCGGCAGGCGCAATCGCGCGTCAAGGCCCTGGAGCGCATGGGCACGGTTGCCGCGGTCATCGAAGATCATGTGATGGGTTTCAGCTTTCCCGAGCCGGAAAAGCAGGCGGCATCGCCGATCATCGCCGTCAACGGCGGCGCGGTGGGCTATGAGCCCGGCAAGCCGATCCTGAAGCGCCTCAACCTGCGCATCGACGCCGATGACCGCATCGCCCTGCTCGGCTCCAACGGCAACGGCAAATCCACCTTTGCCAAATTCGTCTCCGGCCGCCTCGATGCCGAAAGCGGCGATGTGAAGCTGGCGCCGAACCTGAAGATCGGCTTCTTTGCGCAGCATCAGCTCGACGATCTCGTGCCCAACCAAACCGCCGTCGAGCATGTACGCCGCCGTATGCCCGACGCACCGGAGGCGAAGGTACGCGCCCGCGTCGCCCAGATGGGGCTTGCGACGGAGAAGATGGATACGCAGGTCAAGGATCTCTCCGGCGGCGAAAAGGCGCGGCTGCTGATGGGGCTCGCTGCTTTCGATGCACCGAATCTTCTGATCCTCGACGAACCGACCAACCATCTCGACATCGACAGCCGCAATGCGCTGATCCAGGCGCTGAACGACTATTCCGGCGCGGTCATCCTGATCTCGCACGACCGCCATCTCATCGAGGCGACGGTCGACCGGCTGTGGCTGGTGCGCGACGGCACGGTTTCCACTTTCGACGGCGATCTGGAAGACTATCGCAGTCTCATCGTCGCCAGCCCGAAGCCGAGGGATGACAAGGTCAAGACAAACGGCGCCGACGATTCCGTCTCGAAGGCGGACCAGCGCAAGCTCAACGCCGACCGCCGCGCCTCGCTCGCACCGCTCAAGAAAAAGATCAACGAAATCGAATCCTTGACCGGCAAGCTGGAGAAACTGATTCAAACGCTTGATGCGGAACTTGCAGATCCCGCCCTCTATGAGAAGGCGCCCGCCAAGGCGGCCGAGAAGGCCAGACAGCGCTCCGATGCTGCGGAAAAGCTTGCCGCGGCCGAAGAGCAATGGCTTGAGCTTTCGTCCGAATATGAAAGCGGGATGGCCGGTTAAGCATCCAGCTTTGAGATCGAACTGCCTGAAAGCGGCAACATGCCCCGATTTCAAAACCTTAGAGCAACCTTTGCTCGTTTGGATGAACTTGCAGCGCTCTAAAAATGGTTAATTCCTGAGGCATTCGTGCGTCAGGACTAACCGATCATTAACCATAATCGGAAAATATGCGCCCAACATTTCATTAATGTATTGTTGAGCGATTTCGATGACCTTCCGCCTTCTCCTGGCCGGCCTTGCCGTGTCCTTATCCCTTGCTGGCTGCGCAACCAAACCGGGCAATGATGCCTCGCTTAAGACGAGTTTTGCAGCGGAGGAGCCGCATCATAAGCCGTTGAAGGCTAGCGACCCAATCGACATGGAGCCGACCAAATGGGCTGGCGCGGAGCTTGAAACCAGAGAAACGGGCGATACTGGCGGTCCGCATCACCTGGTCGGGCGCACCTTGGAAGTGTCCTCGCTGCACGATCTCAAGCTGGACGATAAGGAAGTCATTCTCAGCTTCGACGACGGGCCGGCGCCAGGAAAGACGGAGCGCATCCTCTCCACGCTCGACAAATTCGGCGTCAAGGCGACCTTCATGATGGTTGGCGAAATGGCGGAAGCGCATCCGGCCACCGCCCGCAGGGTCTTTGCCGACGGAGACACCATCGGCAGCCACACCTTCCGCCATCCCGATCTCGACAAGATGAGCTTCGACATGGCAATGGCCGAGATCGCCCGCGGCGAACACGCTGTCGCCAAGGTCATCGGGACGGATGTTTCCTTCTTCCGCTTCCCCTATCTCGCCGATTCCAAGCGCCTGCGTACTGCCGTCGCCATGCGTGATCTCGTCGTCATGGATGTGGATATCGACAGCAAGGACTATTTCAACTCGACGCCTTCCGTCGTCGTAACCCGCACCATGAACCAGTTGCACCAGCGCGGCCGCGGCATCATCCTGATGCACGATATCCACCAGCGCACTGCCATCATGCTGCCGACCCTTCTGGCGCGCCTCGAAAGAGAGGGCTACAAGGTCGTGACTCTGAAGTACAAAGGCACCCCTGCGCCTGCAAATAACCTGATCGCACAGGCCCGCGTCAGGGTTCTGCGCTGAGGACGGTATAAACGTCAGAAAACTGCATGATGGGACAGATTCGGGGAAGCACTGTTGCTTCCCCGCATGTATTTTGATTTGATTATATATGAGTCACCGCATCAATCGCATATCAGGTCCCTTATGAATCTCCATCTCGAGCATGACGACGATCCACTGACACTGCAATTCGTCGCTGAAAGGGATGCACAGTCTGAACAGGCTCTGATGACGCCTGAGTTCGAGGCGGACCGGGCGGCGATCAAGGCTCTGATCGAGCGTAAAGACCGGCTGATTCAGGTGGTGCGCCGCGGCAAGTGGCTGTTCGACTTCCACCGCAGCGCAGATCACCCCCTCGGCATGTGGTTCCGATTGCCCGCCAATGTTGCGCCATCGCCCGACGCGCCGTGGGAACCGATCTTCGATCTCGACGCTTTCTGCGCTTCGGAGAACAAGCTTTGGCTCTGGCGCGGCGCAATCACCTGTCCTTGGGAGCCAACGCGGGTATTGCTTTGCCTCTCCGATGGCGGCTCGGATCTTGGACGTCTCTTGGAGTTCGATTGCGAAACCAAGAGCATCGTCGAAGGCGGATTCGACACGCCGCCGACGCGTTGTCACGCCACTTGGCTGAGCCGCGACGAGATCGCCTATTTCGGCTCGATCGACCGCCTCTCCTCGACGCGCTCCGGCTGGCCACGCGTCGGCCGCCGACTGAAACGTGGCCAGGCGCCAGCAAAGGCCCCCCTGCTCTACGCCACCGCCGATACCGACGTCTACGGCTCCTGCCTGGTCTTCGATCCCGTGCTTGCCGGCATTGCAAAGAAAGGTACGGCCAAGCCGATCCGGCTGTTCATCACCGGCCATGAAATCGGCAATTCCAGTGTTTTCATCAAGGAGCAGGATTTTTCGCTGCGGCGGATCGATCTGCCGAAGGACATCGACGTCCAGCTCAACTATTCCTATTGTCTCTGGCTCGCCAAGACCGACGAGCGGATACCGGCGGGCAGCCTGGCGGTGCAACCCTTGCCACGGCAGGCCACCGATCCCGGCGCCGAAGCGATGCGCGTGTTGTTTTCGCCCGGCGAGCGGCAGTCGGTGTCGCAATTCCTGCTGATGCGCGAATGGTGCGTCTTCGTCGTTTCCGACAATCTGCAACCTCGGCTTTTCGTCTTCGACCTAACCAAGGCGGACGCGGCGATCCAGGAAATCGCGCTGCCGGCAGATGTCCAGACGGTAACCGTCTGGCCGCTCTATTCCGACCTCCACCTCGGCGACGATACGCTGCAGGTCTACGGCGAAGGTTTCCTGCAGCCGCCCTCCTGCTATCGCCTGGAACTTGCCAACCGCAAGAAGCCGCTTGAGCTCATTCACACGGCAAGCTCCCCGGCCTACTTCGATACTGACGGCATGACCTCCGAATTGCTCGAAGCTTTTTCCGAAGACGGCACGAGGGTGCCCTACCGGCTGGTATTGCCGAAGACATGGACGCAAGGCGAGCTGCCGGTGCTGATGTATGGCTATGGCGGCTTCGATTTCTCGGTCCGTCCGCAATATTCCGCCGTCATCGGCCGCTGGCTGGAACAGGGTGGCGCCTATGTGCAAGCCTATATCCGCGGCGGCGGCGAGCTCGGTCCGAATTGGCATCGCTCGGCCAAGGGCCGTGGCCGCCATAGAGCCTTTGCCGATTTTGTCGCCGTCGCCCGTGATCTCGTCGCTCGCGGCTATACCAAACCGTCACGCATAGCCGCCAATGGCGGTAGCAATGGCGGACTGCTGACTGGCGTGATGCTGACGCGCTATCCGCGCGACTTCGGCGCGATCTGGTGTCAGGTGCCGGTGCTCGACATGAGCCGCTTCCATGTCTTCCCGGCGGGCAAGGCCTGGATCAACGAATATGGCAATCCAGACCACCAGGCTGACCGGGAGTATCTGCTTTCCTATTCGCCGCTGCACAATCTCAAGCCGGCTTCGGAAATCACCTATCCGCCGATCTATATCGAGAGTTCCAGCAATGACGACCGCGTCCATCCCTCGCATGCACGCCGGTTTGCAGCACGTATGGAGGAACTCGGCCATCAGCCGCTGTTCCACGAATTCCATTCGGGCGGCCACGGCGGCGACGGCGCATCGACGGAACTCGCGGCGCGAATCGCGCTGGGTTACAGTTTCCTTCGGGAGACGATCGCGAAGCCACGTGAAAGTTGAGATCAGCCCTTTAAACGTCAAACAAAAATCAGCAGTTGCAAGATTGTTCGACGCGCTTGAAACGCGTCTAATGACATGATTAGTTGCGTCGTGATCACGAATAGCGGGCCAGTCCGCCCGCTCACCTCTGGGGGGAGTACATAGATGGATCGTCGTTCATTTCTGAGGAAAGCCGGCGTTGCCGGCGCAGGCTCGGTTGCCGCCGCGGCGCTTGCGGCTCCGGCTATTGCTCAGAGCAATCCGAAAATCAACTGGCGGCTGACCTCGTCGTTCCCGAAGTCGCTCGACACGATCTATGGCGGCGCCGAGGTGCTGTCGAAATTCGTCTCGGAAGCGACCGACGGCAACTTCACCCTCCAGGTGTTCGCCGCCGGCGAAATCGTGCCGGGCCTCCAGGCTGCAGACGCGACCTCGGCGGGCACGGTCGAAGCCTGCCACACGGTCTCCTATTATTATTGGGGCAAGGATCCGGTGTGGGCGCTGGGTGCCGCCGTTCCTTTCGCGCTCAATGCCCGCGGCATGAACGCCTGGCAGTATCATGGCGGCGGGATCGACATGTTCAACGAATTCCTGGCGACGCAGGGGCTGATCGGCTTTCCGAGCGGCAATACCGGCGTGCAGATGGGTGGATGGTTCCGCAAGGAAATCAACACGGTAGCCGACCTCAAGGGTCTGAAGATGCGGATCGGCGGCTTTGCCGGCAAAGTGGTGGAGCGCCTCGGCGTCGTGCCGCAGCAGATCGCCGGCGGCGATATCTATCCGGCGCTCGAAAAAGGCACGATCGATGCGGCCGAATGGGTAGGCCCATATGACGACGAAAAGCTCGGTTTCTACAAGGTCGCGCCCTATTACTACTATCCCGGCTGGTGGGAGGGCGGTCCGACCGTACACGTCATGTTCAACAAGGCGGCCTATGAAGGCCTGCCGAAGGCCTATCAGTCGCTGTTGCGCACCGCCGCCCAGGCAGCCGATGCCGACATGCTGCAGAAATACGACTACCTCAATCCGGCGGCCATCAAGCGTGTCGTGGCCGAAGGCGCGAAGCTGCGTCCGTTCAGCACCGACATCCTGAACGCCTGCTTCGACAAGTCGAACGAAGTCTATGCCGAAATGGAAGCATCGAACCCGACCTTCAAAAAGATCTGGGAATCGATCAAGGCGTTCCGCGGCGGCCACTATCTCTATGCCCAGGTCGCAGAATACAGCTACGACGTGTACATGATGACGCAGCAGCGCGCCGGGAAGCTTTGATCCTTGGATTTGGAAATGAGAAAACCCCGGAGCGGTGCCGCCGCTCCGGGGTTTCTCTTTGGAATGTCGCAGCGATCTCTCTCCTGCTCAATTGAATGACGGCGGCTGACTGAGATCGTTCGCAGGCGGATTATTCTTTCCTCCGCCCTGATCCGCCGGCTTGTTGTCCAGCGGATTGGCGCCCGGAAACTGCAGGCCGCCCGGCAAACCGAGACCGCCGCCATTATCCTGGCCGGGCGCACCAAAGCCCGGCACTTCGATCTTGATCGTGTTGGGATCGATGCCGGCGCCGGCTCCCTTGTAGTGCATCACCATCTGCGGGAACATGATCGTCAGTGTCACCATCAGGATCTGAATGCCGACGAAAGGCACCGCGCCCCAATAGATCTGGCCGGTCGTCACCGGCGCCGTCTTCTTACCCGTGACCTTGTCGAGGTAAGGCACCTTTGCAGCCACCGAGCGCAGGTAGAACAATGCAAAGCCGAATGGCGGGTGCATGAAGCTCGTCTGCATGTTGACGCCGAGCAGTACGCCGAACCAGATGAGGTCGATACCGAGCTTGTCGGCAGCAGGCGCCAGCAGCGGCACGATGATGAAGGCGAGCTCGAAGAAATCGAGGAAGAAGGCCAGCACGAAAACCAGAAGGTTGACGACGATCAGGAAACCGACCTGCCCGCCTGGCAGCGAGACCAGCAGATGCTCCACCCAGACATGGCCGTTGACGCCGTAGAAGGTCAGCGAAAACACGCGCGAGCCGATCAGGATGAACAGCACGAAAGAGGAGAGCCGTGTCGTCGACGCGAGTGCTGAGCGCACGACATCCATGCTCAATCGTCCCTTCGCCGCCGCCATCACCAGCGCGCCGGTCGCGCCCATCGCGCCGCCCTCCGTCGGTGTTGCGATGCCGAGGAAGATGGTGCCGAGCACGAGAAAGATGAGCGCCAACGGCGGGATCAGCACGATGATCACCTGTTGGGCGAGCCGCGACATCAGGTTGAACTTCATCGTCTTGTCGATGACGGCGACGACATAGATGAAAGCGATGCCGACGGTTGCGCCGAGAATATCGGCATTTTCGCCGTAGCTTGGCGTCAGGTAGACGTGGGCGGCATAGGCAACGCCGGCACAGACCAGGAGCGCGATGAAAAGCGAGGTCACACCGGAGCCGAGCGAGCGCGCCTCTTTCGGCAGCGCCGGCATCGAGTTCGGCCGGACGATCGACATGACCAGCACATAGAGCATGTAGATGCCGGTCAGCACCAGTCCTGGAATCAGCGCGCCGGCATACATGTCGCCGACCGAACGGCCGAGCTGGTCCGCCAGCACGATCAGCACCAGCGACGGTGGAATGATCTGCGCGAGCGTGCCGGACGCGGCGATAACGCCGGACGCCAGACTGCGGTCATAGCCATAGCGCAGCATGATCGGCAGCGAGATCAGCCCCATGGCGATGACCGATGCCGCGACGACGCCGGTGGTGGCGGCGAGCAGCGCGCCGACGAAGATCACCGCATAGGCAAGGCCGCCGCGGATCGGGCCGAAGAGCTGGCCGACGGTGTCGAGCAGATCCTCCGCCATGCCTGAGCGTTCCAGCACGATGCCCATGAAGGTGAAAAACGGGATCGCCAGCAGCGTGTCGTTGGACATCACGCCCCAGAACCGGTCCGGCAGCGCATTGAGCAAAGGCCAGGAGAGGTTAATGGAGCCGCCCGAATAAGGCGCCAGTTCGACGCCGATCCAGAAGAACAGCAGTCCGTTAGCGGCCAGCGCAAAGGCAACGGGATATCCAATCAGCAGGAAGATGACCAGCGAAGCGAACATGATCGGGGCCATGTTCACGGCAATGAATTCAATCATCAGCGCGCCTCCCCGGCCGGCGTTTCGGCATCAAGGGGCGCATGCGTCGGCACATATGGCGTCGGGTCCTCCATATCCCCGCGCATGATGGCGATCTTCTTGATGATTTCGGAAACACCCTGCACCGCCAGCACAAAAAAGCCTGCCAGCAACAACGCCTTGCCCGGCCAGATGATCAGCCCCCCGGCACTGGACGAAACCTCGCCGGACATGAAGGACATACGCACATAGGGCACAAGGTCATAGACCATCAAAAGCACGAAGGGCATGAGGAACAGGCAATGACCGAGCAGATCGATCCAGTGCTGAACGCGCCTCGGCAAGGCGCCGTAGACGATATCGATGCGGATGTGCTCGTTCTGCCTGAGAGTATAGGCGGCCGCGAGCATGAAGGCGGCGCCGAACAGATACCATTGCGCTTCCAGCCAGGCGTTGGACGAGGTGTTGAATACCTTGCGGACGATGGCGTTTCCGGCGCTGACCAGCACGGCGACCAGAATGAGCCAGGAAACCGACTTGCCAATGATTTCCGTCACAGCATCTATGAGCCGGCTGAGGCCGAGCAATGCTCTCATCATTTTCTCCCCCGCAGCGGTCTTCCCCAAGATCTTCTTGCCGCGCATAGGCAGAGTGCCGATTTCACGCTGTGAATCAAGAGCGTAAGCTGGTTATCCAAATGTGACGGCATAGCCGCAGGAAAGGCAGGGCGTCCGGCTGATTGCTTGCAATTACGCTTGCCGGCCTTGCCCACCCGCTGCATTCTGATAAAAGATCATGCAAATAATCATACTAATCGAGAGACACCCATGTCCCCCATCAACCTCGCCATCGTCGGCGTCGGCAAGATCGTCCGCGACCAGCACCTTCCTTCCATCGCGAACAATCCGGATTTCAAACTGATCGCCACGGCAAGTCGCCACGGCACGGTTGACGGTATTCCGGCCTTCACAAGCATCGAAACCATGCTAGACGCCGTTCCCGGGATCGATGCCGTCTCGCTTTGCATGCCGCCGCAATATCGCTACGAGGCTGCCTACAAGGCTCTCGAGGCTGGCAAGCATGTTTTCCTGGAAAAGCCGCCGGGCGCCACGCTGAGCGAAGTCGCAGATCTCGAGGCGCTTGCCAAGGCAAAGGGCGTTTCACTCTTCGCAAGCTGGCATTCGCGTTATGCACCCGCAGTCGAAGCCGCGAAGGCTTTTCTCGCGGGAACGACGATCAAGAGCGTCCATGTCATCTGGAAGGAGGACGTGCGCCACTGGCATCCGAATCAGGAATGGATCTGGCAGGCCGGCGGTCTCGGCGTCTTCGATCCAGGCATCAATGCTCTGTCGATCGTCACCCACATCCTGCCGCCACTGTTCCTGACCGGCGCAGTGCTGGAATTCCCCGAAAACCGCGATTCGCCGATTGCTGCCGATCTGCAGTTCAAGAGCGGCCAAGGGCTTGCCGTCCATGCGGAATTCGACTGGCGCCAGACCGGCAAGCAGAGCTGGGATATCGTCGCCGAAACCGAGGCCGGCCAGATGGTGCTCTCCGAGGGTGGCTCGAAGCTCTCGGTGAACGGCGAATTGAAGTTCACTGCTCCAGAGGCGGAATATCCTTCGCTCTATCGCCGCTTCGCCGAGATCGTCAAAGCCGGCACGTCTGATGTGGACCTGGCCCCTCTTCGCCATGTCGCCGACGCCTTCATGCTCGGCAAACGCAAGTTTGTTGAGGCTTTCCACGACTAAACTCCATTGACCGATGAGATGCGCCGCGCGGAATGCTAAAGTGGCGCATCTTCATTGATCAGGGAGATTGCGATGGCGTCGGGAAGCGAGGAAAGCTTCGGGCTGGGTGTGAGGCACAAGCTCGTCACACTCGCCGAGCCGAATGCCCGATGGCAGCAAGCCTATACGCAGGAAGAAGCCGCCATCCGGAAGGCGCTCGGCGATCTCCCTCTCGATATCCAGCATTTCGGCAGTACGTCGATACCGGCGATCAGGGCCAAGCGGATCATCGATATCGCCGTGGGTGTTAGGCGTTTCGACGACGGTTTTCTTTGCATCGAGCCGATGGAACAGATCGGTTATGAGTATGCCGGCAACGACATCGTTCCCAACGATCATATTTTCGGGCGCGGAATCAAAGGCGAGACGCGCACGCATCTCGTTCATATTATCGAATATGGCGGCGCCCACTGGACCCGGTTTATCCGGTTTCGCGACAAGCTCCGAGCAAACACCCCTCTCGCCAGAGCCTACGAATCACTGAAGATCCGGCTTGCCGAGGAGTATGCCGACGACCGCGCTGCCTATACGGAGGCTAAGAGAGCCTTTATCGATGAGATCGTTGCGCGAAGCGATTGATCCTTATCTTCTCCCCAACGGGGAGAACGAGAATCGTCACGCTTTCTTCTCCCAGCGCCCATCCTGAGTCTGCTGCCAATAGGTGAGGTTGTGCCCCTCGCCTTTCAGCTTCTTCCACTGCGCCCGGGCACCCTCCAACTGCTCTTGATCGTAACCATCGAACATGAAGACCACGCGCTGGTAATTCCCGACATCCGAGGCTTCGGCACCATCGATGAAAAAGCGGACCGTAGCGTTGTTCGGGTTGCCGGGCGAGACAGTGAGCAGCACCGGCTGTTTGTCCGGCATTTCTCCATCATCCGTGCCATGCGGCAGGAAACTGTCCTCGCGATAGGTCCACAGGTGCGCGTCGAGGGCATCCCGCCGCGCTGGTTCGCGCGTTTGGATGGCAACCTGCCAGCCGCGCTCGACACTTTTGTCGATCAGCGGCGGAAGGGCATCTTCCAGCTTGGATTCGGTCAGGTGATAGAAGAGAACGTCGGTCATGCCGCTCCTTCTATCTCAAACACCTTCGAAGGTCACGATTCGTAGTTCTGACGGACCAGCTCATCGAGCAGGCGCACGCCGAAACCCGAGCCCCAGGATTGATTGATCTCGTCCTGGATCGAGCCCATGGCGGTGCCGGCAATGTCGAGATGCGCCCAGGGCGTTTCCTGGACGAAACGCTTGAGGAACTGTGCGGCCGTGATCGAACCGGCATGGCGTCCGCCGGTGTTTTTCATGTCGGCGAACTTGCTGTCGATCATCTTGTCGTAGTCCTTGCCGAGCGGCATGCGCCATAGGCGCTCATTGGTGGCAAGGCCGGCGGCGGTCAGTTCATTCGCCAACTTATCGTCGTTGCTGAACAGGCCGGCATGCAGATTGCCGAGCGCGACGAGAATCGCGCCGGTCAGCGTCGCGAGATTGATCATGAACTGCGGCTTGAAGCGGTCGTTGGTGTACCAGAGCGCATCGCAGAGCACGAGCCGGCCTTCTGCGTCGGTGTTGATCACTTCGATCGTCTGGCCCGACATGGAGGTGACGATATCGCCGGGACGCTGGGCATTGCCGTCAGGCATGTTTTCGACCAGACCGATCACGCCGATGGCGTTGACCTTGGCGCCGCGGGCGGCGAGCGCGTGCATCAGGCCCGTAACGGCGGCGGCCCCGCCCATATCGCCCTTCATATCCTCCATGCCGGCAGCCGGCTTGATGGAAATGCCGCCTGTGTCGAACACCACGCCTTTGCCGATGAAGGCAACCGGTTTGTCCTTCGGCTTGCCGCCCTTCCACTGCATGATCACCAGACGCGGCGGACGCACCGAACCCTGCGCCACGCCAAGCAGCGCGCCCATGCCGAGCCGGCGCATTTCCCGTTCGGTCAGGATCTCCACTTCGACGCCAAGCTTTTCCAGTTCCTTGGCTTTGGCGGCAAACTCGGCCGGGCCGAGAACATTCGGAGGCTCGTTGACGAGATTGCGCGCCAGAATCACGCCGTCGGCAATCGCCTCTGATGAGGCAAAGAGCTTCTTGGCGGCAACCGCATTCGCGGTGACGATCGTCACCTTGACGAGCTTCTGCGTGCCGTTCTTGTCCTCGTCGTCGCTCTTCTTGGTCTTGTAGGTATCGAAGCTATAGGCACGCAATAACATGCCGAGGGCGAAATCGGCAGCCGCCTTGGCCTCGGTCTCGCCGCCAAGTACATCGATGAAGATTGCAACCTTTTCCACGCTGCGGATTTTCGCAGCAGCGCCGCCGCCGAGCTTCAGCCAATCATGCGCACTGAGCTCCTTCGCCTTACCCGTGCCGATGACAATGATCCGGTCGACCGGCGAGCCTTCGGGTGCGACGATATCGAGACTGCTCAGGCCCTTGGCGGTGAAGCGGGCGATCCGGGCGGCCTTGGCGAACACATTGGCCGGATCGGCGCTTTCGGCGCCTGCCGGCAATTCGCTGTCCGTGTCTTTCAGAAGAATGGCCAGGCCGCCGCTCAGCCGAGCCGATTTGGCAAAGGAAATCTCGAATTTCACAGACATTTCTGCTCCGGTAAACGCGTCGTGCAAAATAGAATTATACACGCCGGATCATTTAAGGTTTTGCTATCAAATACAAGCTTTGGGCGAAACATTCCGCCAAGAAACACCTTCGGGACCTTCAAATCCTTGTCATCTACCTCCACTAGCTTGCGCGCATGTATTGGGTATCGCCGCTTGCGCGGCGCGATCTTCTATCGGAACTCCGCCTTGATCATAGACTCCACCAGCTTCGATCGCCGGGATCGTTTTCCCGAAATCCTGCGACCGCGCACGGCAGGCGATGCTTTCGTCGTTCTCTTTTGTCTCTGGTGGGTATTGCTCGGGCTGTTTTCGATTCTCCCACAGGTCGATCTTGCCGTCGCCGATATGTTTTTCCTGCCCGAGCAATGCGTTCTTCCCGTCAAGCCCGGCCAGATCTGCGGCATTTTCCCTTATAATGACGATCCGCATATGCGCCTGCTCAGAGAGATTTTCTTTCAGATACCCTATATCGTCGCGATCGCTCTATGCTGCATGCTGTTCCTGTGCTGGCAGCAGCACGGCGCAACCTTCAAAACGTTGAGAGCCCGCAATCTGAAAATCGCGCTTGGCTCGCTGCTGCTCGGCCCAGTGCTGATCGTCAATCTCTGGCTCAAGACCTTTTCGGGCCGCCCCCGGCCGCGGCAGACCGATCTCTTCGGCGGCATGCTCGATTTCGTTCATGCGGGTTCCTTTGCCGGAAAATGCGCCAGCAACTGTTCCTTCATTTCAGGCGAAGCAGCGGCTGCCGGCTGGTTGTTCTGCCTGATCTTCATCATCCCGCAGCCGGCGCGGACAGCTTTCGCCTTGCCGATCGCAGCCGTTTCGATTCTCATTCCGGCCCTAAGGGTGGCTTTCGGCGGTCACTACCTCTCGGACGCCGTTCTGGGCTGGCTTTCCTCGCTTGTCATATTGTCGGCACTCATGGCGTTATCCCAAACGACACACAGCAGAAGAAATTCAGAAAATTAACGAATTTTTTGCGAGTGGGTTGTCGCCAAAAAAACGCAAACAGCGTAGAGGAGGATGAATCTCTGCCGGCTCGCACGGCGGAGTGTTGCGTTTAAGGGCCGGCATGAAATTATTCGAAACATATATCGTACGGCGTGTCGGCATGATGTTCCTGGTAGCGCTGCTGCCGGTGCTCGCCATCATTTGGACGACCCAGGTGCTGCAGCGCATCAATCTGGTGACCGACAGCGGCCAGTCGATTGGCTCATTTGCCAAGCTGGCGACTCTCATCCTGCCGACGATCATTCCCGTGGTGCTGCCCTTCGCGCTGGTGATCGGCATCACGCAGACGCTGACGGCGATGAATAGCGATTCGGAGCTGACCGTCATGGAGGCGGCAGGCGCACGACGCAGCATCATCATCCGCCCGATCATGATTCTCGCGATAGCTATCAGCGTTTTCTCATTCGTCGTCGACAATATGGTCGAGCCGAAGGCGCGTGTCGCCGCCCGCGAGATGGTTGCCGAAGCCTATGCCGACCTGCTCTCGACCGTTATCGAAGAGAAGAATTTCCGGCGTATCGAAGACGGGCTCTATGTGCAGATTTCCCAGCGCATGTCGGGACGAATCCTGAAGGGGCTGTTCGTGGTGGATTCGCGCGACCCCGGCTTCGATCTCATCTATTATGCCAAGGAAGGCGCGGTCGATGCGAGCGGCACATCGCTGCTGATGAAGGACGGCGAAGTTCACCGCAAGACCCCCGACGGCAACGTCTCCGTCATCAAATTCGATTCTTATTCCTTCGACCTTTCCGACATGACGCAGAGCCGTGGCCAGGCAACGCTGCGCGCCGGCGACCGCGATCTGGGCTTTCTACTCCACCCGGATCCGAACGATGCGGATTATAAAGCAAAACCAGGAGGTTACCGCTCGGAGCTACACCGGCGCCTCACCGACTGGGCCTTGCCGGCAATCTTTGCTCTAATATCCCTGGTCATTGCCGGCGATGCACGATCCCATCGCGAAGCGCGGCTGCATCCGATGGTGTCGGCGCTTACCATTGCTTTCGCTTTGCGCTGGGCGGATTTCTATGCGGCAAACCAGATCGAGAATGCCCCTTATTTCATCGGCGTCCTCTATGCGGCCAACATCGGCGCAGCCCTGATTGCGATTGCCCTGCTGTTCAGGAACCGCAAGATGTCGGTGCCGACGTCAATCCGCAACCGCTTCAGCAACTGGCGGCAGAAGATCCAGGATCGCATGCCGGCTCCCGGCAGCTCCAATGGGGGCGGAGCATGATCTTCAATACGCTCGGCCGCTACTTCTTCATCCGTTACGTCGTGACGACCTTTTGGTTTTTCCTCGGCGTGGTCTCGATCGTTTATCTCGTCGATTTCAGCGAGACCGCCGGCCGGCTCGCCGGTCTTCCCGGATATACGGTCAGAACCGGCTTGCTGATGACGGCCGTCAGACTGCCGTTCATCCTGCAGCAGACGGTACCGTTCATCGCACTTTTCGTCGGCATGACGGTGCTGATCGCGCTCAACCGGCGTCGCGAACTCGTGATTGCCCGTGCGGCCGGCATCTCCGTCTGGCAGTTCATGACGCCCTTCGTGATCGGCGCCTTCTTCGTCGGCCTGCTCACGATGTTCGCTCTCAATCCGGTGGCGGCATGGGGACAAAAGCAGGCGGAAACGATGGAAGCCGACCTGCGCGGCGACCCGTCCTATCACAACACACTTTCGATCCCGTGGCTGCGCCAATCGAACGGCAAGGACGACGTGATCATTGGCGCAAAAGCTGTTCTCGACAACGGCACGACGCTGATGAACGTTGTGTTTATCCACTTCGATTCACAGGGGAATATCGTTCTCAGACAGGACGCGCAGTCGGCAAAGTTGGAAGATGGTTACTGGCTTCTTAACAGTGTCGTCGAGCGCAGCCCGGGCGAAATTCCCGTTCATAAAGGCACGACACAGGTTCGTACGAATCTGAAACAGGATTTCGTGTCAGAGCGTTTGGCGCAGCCTGAAACCATTGCTTTTTATGATCTTTCTAATCGAATTAAGATAGCAAAGTCTTTTGGCATCTCGACCAAAGCTCTTGAGACCCAATTTCACTCTCTGCTATCGCAGCCATTCCTGTTGGTGGCGATGACTCTGATCGCAGCCACCGTCTCGTTAAAATTCAGTAGATTCAACCAATCGCGCTCCGTGATTCTGGGTGGAATCCTCTCAGGCTTCGTGCTTTATGTTGTCACCGTGCTGGTAAAGGCATTCGGGAGCAGCGGAGTGGTTCCTCCTTTCGTGGCGACATGGATACCCGTGATCGTCGCATTGGCATTCGGAGCAACGATCCTGCTTCATCAGGAGGACGGCTAAGTGGCGGCAGGCAACCGCAAGAGTATCAGGAAATTTGTCGCTGCCCTCGTCATGGGCGCGGCCGCGTATGCATTTGTCATGAGCCCGGTCGTAGCTTACGCCCAGGACAACAATAATAACGGCGGCGCTGGCGCTGCGACCTCTCCCGTTAAGGTCAAGGTGCCGGAAGGCTCCAAGCTGATCCTTTCGTCGAACGAATTGGTCTATAATAAGGATACACAAATCGTCACCGCCAGCGGTGCCGTGCAGATCAACTATGGCGGCTACAAGATGGTCGCGCAGAAGGTTGAATATAATCAGAAAAGCGGGCGGATGACGGCGATCGGCAATGTCGAGCTGATCAGCCCGGACGGCAACCGCATGTATGGTGACAAAATGGATGTCACCGACAGCTTCTCGGACGGTTTCGTCAACGCTCTGCGCATCGAAATGCCAGACAATACGCGCATGGCCGCCGAAAAGGGCGAACGTGTCGGCGGAAACCAGTTGATCCTGACGAAGGGCGTCTACACCGCCTGTTTGCCGTGCTCCGAGCAGGGCCGCGCGCCGCTATGGCAGGTCAAGGCTCAGCGCGTGGTGCAGAACGGCGTGACGCATACCGTCCGTCTCGAGCATGCCCGCTTCGAACTGTTCGGCCAGCCGATCGCTTACGTTCCATGGATCGAAGTTCCGGACAATACGGTGAAGCGCAAGTCAGGCTTCCTGTTTCCGTCGATGAGCTACGCGGAGAACCTCGGCTTCGGCGTGAAGGTTCCCTACTACTACGTTATCTCGCCCAGCATGGACGCAACGATCAGCGCCACCGGCTATACAAGCCAAGGCTTGCTGCTCGAAGGTGAATTCCGGCAGCGCTTTGAAAACGGCACGCACATTCTGCGCGTCGCCGGTATCAATCAGATGAGTCCGGACCAGTTCACCGCCAATACAAGTGACGCCGAACATAAAACTCGCGGCGTCGTTTCGTCGAAGGCCGATTTCAGAATCAATCCTCGCTGGACATTCGGCTGGGATGTCATGGCGCAAAGCGACAATAACTTTTCGCGCACCTATGGCTTGCAAGGTCTCAGCCAAAGCACGCACACGAACGACATCTATTTGACGGGTCTCGGCAAGCGCAATTATTTCGATATGCGCGCCTTCTATTACGATATTCAGGACGCCGACGACAACAGCACCGCCGAAAAGCAGCAAGCAGTCGTCTATCCGAGCGTCGACTATCACTATGTGGATCCGAACTCTGTCTATGGCGGCGAGTTGTCCGCGACGATGAACTTCACGCATTTGTCGCGTGACAAGGCTTCCACACTAGACAACGTCAACAATCTCGGCGACTCCAGCCTGAACGACCGCTTCCTCGGTCTTTCCGGAAGCTATACGCGTCTTAGCACCGAACTGCAGTGGCAGCGTACCTTCACCACCGATCAGGGTCTGGTCCTGACACCGCTTGCGGCCGCTCGCGGCGACGTCTATGGCCTCGGTATGGATTCGCCCGTCGGCGATTATTCCGGCAACTACGACACCAGCGATTACGCGACGCGCGGCATGGTGACGGCCGGCCTTGAAGCCAAGTACCCGTTCCTCATCACCACCAGCAACAGCACCCATGTGTTCGAGCCGATCGCGCAGGTCTATGTGCGCCCTGATGAGCAACTTGCGGGACGGCTGCCGAATGAAGACGCCCAGAGCTTTGTTTTCGATGCGACCAACCTGTTCGATCGCGACAAGTTCTCCGGCTTCGACCGTATAGAAGGCGGCACGCGTGCCAACGTGGGCTGGCGCTATACGGGCAGCTTCGACAGTGGCTATAAGTTGCAGCATATCTTCGGCCAATCGTACCAGCTTGCCGGACGGAACTCGTTTGCAACCGACGATCTGGTAGGTGCCGGTTCGGATTCGGGGCTTGAAACCACCCGCTCCGACTATGTCACGATGTTTGGCCTCTCGACGCCGCAGGGCATCTCGCTTTCGCAGTCCTATCGCTTTGACGAAAAGGATTTCGCGTTCCGTCGCGGCGATACCCAGGTCGGCTTTGCAAACGACGACTTCCAGACCTCGGTGACCTACACCCATATCGCCGCTCAGCCGCAATATGGCTTCACCTCGGATCAGGACGAAATCCAGACCCGCGCACAGATCAAATTCAAGAACTATTGGTCTGTCTTCGGCACGGTCAGCTACGACCTCAACGACAGCGAGATCACCCGCCAGGGCATCGGCCTGTCCTATGAGGACGAATGCACGATCTTCAGCGTCTCCTTCCTGGATAAGAAGGATTCGACGAACCAATCGGGAAGCGACTGGTCGATCGGCGCCCGCATAACGTTCCGTACGCTCGGAGACGTCAATCTCGGCAACGTTCAGGACGCGACGTTCTGATCATTCAACTGCAAAAGGGCCGGCTCTGAAACCGGCCCTTTGCTTTGTATGGGACCGCCATTCCCCTCCTTGTCATTGTTTCGCCGCAAGGATTTTGCAATTCATCGTGCTTGTTGTAGATATTGGCGCGAAATTGCCGTATTGCGCCAATGGCGTCCCAATGTGACGCAGTGCGGACAAAGACCTTTGGGAAGGGGTAGTTGATGTTCTCTGGAAAGACACCGATGCGCGCTGCGCTGTTCGGCGCCGTAGCGTTGGTTATGGCCTCTTTTGCTTTGCCAAGCAGCGATGTTGCCTTCGCAGCGAGTGAGGTGAAGGTCGTCGTCAACAACACGGTGATTACATCGGGCGATATCGCCAAGCGCGTCAACTTCCTGAAATTGCAGCATGCGAAAGGCGACCTCAACAAGCTGGCGCAACAGCAGCTCGTCGACGAGACGCTGAAGCGTGCGGAAATCGCCCGCGTGCGTATGTCGGTATCGACGACGGACGTCGACAATGCATTTGCCCGCTTCGCCGCCAGCAACAAAATGTCGCCGCAGCAGCTTGGACAGATCCTGGACAAGATGGGCGTCACCACCGATCACTTCAAATCCTATATCGCCATTTCCATGAGCTGGCCGCGCGTCGTCAACGCCCGCTTCGGCTCGAACGGCGGCAACCGCATGTCGAATGACGACCTCGTGACGCGCATGACGGAAAACAAGACGAAGCCGGTCACGACGGAATATTTCCTGAAACAGGTGGTCTTCGTTGTACCGGCTGCGAAGCGCAACTCAATTCTCGGCAAACGCAAGGCCGAGGCGGAAGCATCGCGGGCCAAGTTCCCCGGTTGCGACCAGGCGAAAGTCTTTGCCGCGACGATGCATGACGTCTCCGTCCAAGACCTCGGCCGCGTGCTTGCTCCCGATCTTCCGGATGCCTGGAAGCCGCTGCTGGAGAAGGCGAAGGGCAATACTACGGATGCGATCGTCACCGATCGCGGTGTCGAATATGTCGCCATCTGCTCGCAGCGTCAGGTGAATGACGACGTCGCCGCCGCGGCCGTGTTCCGCGCCGAAGACCTCGGCAAGGCAAACGCGCAGGGCGTTAGCGCCAACGACAAGAAGTACATGGACGAACTGCGCTCCAAGGCGCAGATCCTCTATCGCTGATCGTTCCCGATGCCCTCGCGCCCTTCCCGCCCCCTTGCACTCACGCAGGGGGATCCAGCAGGTATCGGACCTGACATCACGCTCGCCGCTTGGCTTCGCCGCGGCGAGCTCGGCTTATCTCCGTTCCTGTTTTTCGGCGACCCACACGTCCTTTCGGCGCGAGCGCGTCAGTTGAATCTGACCGTGCCGCTTCGGGAAGCCGATGCGTCGACTGCTTTCGGCATCTTTCGCGATGCTTTGCCAATAATGCCTATCGCCGCCGGCATGGATGTGGTTGCCGGCGAACCGCATGTGGTGACGGCCAAGGCGACGATTGCTGCTATCGAAATGGCGGTGTCGCTCAGCATGAAGGGAGAGACCTCCGCGGTCGTGACCAATCCGATCGCCAAGTCGGTCCTTTACGACGCCGGCTTCGGCTTTCCCGGCCATACCGAGTTTCTTGCCGATTTGGCGACGCGCGCGACGGGCAAGCCGGTGATGCCCGTGATGCTGCTTGCCGGGCCGAAGCTGCGGGCGATACCCGTCACCATCCATATTCCGCTGAAGGATGTACCGCAGGCGCTGACCTCGGATCTGATTGTCGAGACCTGCCGGATTACCGACCACGACCTCAGGGCTCGTTTCGGCATTGCAGCGCCGCGGCTTGCGGTCGCCGGCCTCAATCCGCATGCCGGCGAGAGTGGCGCGATCGGTAAGGAGGATGAAGAAATCATCCGTCCGGCAATCGATGTGCTGCGCAACGAAGGCATCGACGCCTTCGGCCCCCTGCCCGCCGACACAATGTTCCATGAGGATGCGCGCCGTCGCTACGATGTCGCCGTCTGCATGTATCACGATCAGGCTTTGATCCCGGCCAAGGCCCTCGGCTTCGATGAGTCCGTCAATGTCACGCTTGGCCTACCCTTTGTCCGCACCTCGCCGGACCATGGCACGGCCTTCGGCATCGCCGGCAAGGGTATTGCCAAGGAGGACAGTCTCGTGGCGGCGCTCAAGCTGGCGAGCGAGATCAGCCGCGCGGCGGGAAGCAATCGCTGATGGCTGCACTCGACGGTCTGCCGCCGCTTCGCGACGTCATCCAGCGTCACGGTCTCGACGCACGCAAGGCACTTGGCCAAAACTTCCTGCTCGATCTTAATCTGACGCAAAAGGTTGCCCGCACTGCCGGCTCGCTGGACGGCGTCACTGTCTTCGAAGTCGGCCCGGGACCAGGCGGGCTGACGCGTGCCATCCTTGCGCTTGGTGCCGCCAAGGTTATCGCCGTCGAGCGCGATGCGCGCTGTCTGCCAGCGCTTGCCGAGATCGCCGATCACTATCCCGGCCGGCTGGACGTCATCGAAGGCGATGCGCTGAAAACGGATTTTGCGGCGCTGGCGCCGGAAGGGCCGGTCAAGATCATTGCCAACCTGCCCTATAATGTCGGCACACAGTTATTGGTGAACTGGCTGTTGCCGGGCCATTGGCCACCCTTTTGGCAATCCCTGGCGCTGATGTTCCAAAAAGAAGTCGGCCAGCGGATCGTTGCCGACGAAGATGACGATCACTATGGCCGCCTCGGTGTTCTCTGCGGCTGGCGCACGAATGCGCACATGGCCTTCGACGTGCCGCCGCAGGCATTTACACCGCCACCCAAGGTGACATCGACAGTCGTGCATCTGACGCCGAAGGAAAACCCGATCCCCTGCTCCGTCGACAATCTGGAAAAGGTGACGCAGGCTGCCTTCGGCCAACGGCGCAAGATGCTGCGCCAAAGCTTGAAACCCCTTGGCGGCGAGGCGCTATTGCGGAAAGCCGATATCGACCCTCAGCGGCGCGCCGAAACACTTTCCGTGGAAGAGTTCTGCCGGCTGGCGAATTCTCTTTGATCGCTGTTCACAGCTTCGGCGTTTCTTCCAGCAGGCCACGAACGAAGTCGAACATGCCGTGCCGGCGGTCGCGGCGCAGGCGCTCGGCCTTGACGATCGACTGAACCGCGTCGAAGGCGGCGTTCAAATCATCGTTGATGATGACATAGTCATATTCGCGCCAATGGGCGATCTCGGCTCTGGAATTGGCAAGCCGCGTGGCGATCACCTCTTCGGAATCCTCGGCGCGACGGTGCAGACGCGATTGCAGCTCCGTCATGGTCGGCGGCAGCACGAAGATCGACACCACATCGGCGGGCATCTTTTCCTGCAGTTGCTGCGCGCCCTGCCAGTCGATATCGAAGAGCATATCGCGGCCGTCGGCCATCGCCGTCTCCACCGGCTCGCGCGGCGTGCCATAGAAATTGCCGTGTACCTCCGCCCATTCGAGCAAGGAGTCGGAATCACGAAGCCGCTCGAACTCCCGCGGCGAGACAAAATGATAATGCACGCCGGCAATCTCGCTCGGCCGCCGTTGCCGCGTCGTGACGCTGACCGAAAGACCGATCTGCTTGTCTGTTTCCAGCAAGGTGCGCGCGATCGTCGATTTCCCCGCGCCTGACGGCGAGGAAATGGCGAGCATCAGCCCCCGGCGAGCAATCGAAATGGATGTGGATGTCGCCGGCTTCATGGCTTACTCCAAATTCTGGACCTGTTCGCGGAACTGGTCGATGACCACCTTCAACTCGATGCCGGCGGCGGTGACCGCTGCGGCATTCGACTTCGAACAGATAGTATTCGATTCCCGGTTAAATTCCTGTGCAAGGAAATCAAGCTTGCGTCCGATGGGTCCGCCTTTGGCGATCAGGTCGCGGGCCGCCGTCACATGCGCCTTCAGCCGGTCGATCTCCTCGCGCAGATCGGCCCTGGTGGCGATGAGAGCGGCCTCGGCATGCAGCCGATCGCGATCAAGACCGGAAGTGCCGTCCAGAAGCATGGCAACCTGCGCCGCCAGCCTCGCGGCGATTTCCTGCGGCGAGCGGGACGGATCGTTTTCCACCATCGCCGTCAGCGTCTCGATGACGCCGACATGGCCGAGCAGAATTTTTCCGAGTGCCTGCCCTTCCCGACGGCGCATATCGCTGAGGTCGCCAAGCGCGGCTTCGAGACCCGCCATGATCTCGTCATCACGCGCGGCAAGCGCTTCTTCGCTCTCCTCAGCTTCCTTGAACTCGACAATGCCGCGGATGGCAAGCAGCGTGTCCAGCCGCAACGGCGCAGGATCGATGACGCCGACGAGCTGACCGCGGAGCGCCAGCACGGTCGCCAGCGCGTCCTGATTGACGACCGCTTCGACGCGGCTCTCATCGACGGATAAGGAGAGGCCGACCTGCAGATTGCCGCGCGAAAACCTGTCGGTGATGAGCTTGCGTATATCGGTTTCCAGCCGTTCCAAACCTGGAGGCAGGCGCAGGCGCAAATCGAGGCCCTTGCCGTTGACCGATCGCAATTCCCATGCCCAACGAGAGCGCCCACTCGTTCCCTCACGCCGGGCAAAACCGGTCATGGACTGCAATGCCATGCAAGCCTCCGATAATTTTCGTCCGCGATCCCTAGGCGATCATGGACCAATGCAAAGGTGAGACCACGCCGTGCGGCCGTTCGAAAGCACGGCGCAGCAGAGATTAGTTCGTCTTCTTTTTCTGCGGCGTGGTCGCACCGGCCGTAGCGCCGCCGTCGTCCGGCTGACCATCGACGGCAATCGCGCTGGGGTCCTCGCCTTTTTCCGCGACGAGCTTGCGCCAGCGCTTGACGTTGGCATTGTGGTCTTCCAGCGTCGCGGCGAAGACGTGGCCGCCCGAGCCATCGGCAACGAAATAGAGATCCTGCGTCTTCCAGGGGTTGGCAACGGCATCGAGCGCATCCTTGCCGGGATTGGCGATCGGCGTCGGCGGCAGGCCCTTGATGATGTAGGTATTGTAGGACGTTTCTTTTTTGAGGTCCGATTGGAAGATCGTGCGATCGGCCGGTTTGCCGTCGCCGCCGAAGAGCCCATAGATGACGGTCGGGTCGGATTGCAGGCGCATGCCCTTGCCGAGGCGGTTGAGGAAGACGGACGCCACGTGAGCGCGCTCATCGGCAAGCCCCGTTTCCTTTTCGACGATCGAGGCCAGCGTGACCAGATCCTGCTTGTTCGTCAGCGGCAGCGACGGATCGCGCTTGTCCCATATCTCGTCGACCAGCTTTTCCTGCGCGGCCTTCATCTGATCGATGATTTCGGTACGCTTGGCGCCGCGCGTGAATTTATAGGTATTGGGCTCCAGGCTGCCCTCCGGCGGCAAGGTCGACGGCAGATCGCCCTCCAACACCGGGTCGGCCTGCAGCTTGTTGAATATTTGCCGCACGGTCAGGCCTTCCGGCAAGGTCACCGAATAGAGGATCGATTTGCCGGATTTCAGCAACTCCATGATGTCCTTCATGGAGGCGCCGGCTTTGATCTCATATTCGCCGGATCGCAACGATTCGCCATTGTGCAGATGGGTTGCCGTCAGATAGCGGAAGATGCGGGCATCGGAGATGATGTTGCTGGCTTCGAGCCGGCTCGAAATCTCTGCAAGGCCCGCGCCGCTGCGCACGATGAAGTTGGTGTTCGTCGTCAGCGGCCCAGGGCTCTGATAGGCGGAGATGGCGTAATAGGTGCCGACGAGCGCGAGAACGATCACGAAGACGACCAGCGTCATCAGAAAGTTCAGGAAGATCACCATCTGACTGCGGGCTTTGCGGGAGCGCTTCGGCGGATCCGGAACACGCTCCGGACGCAGAGCTTCATTGGCCGATTTCGGGATGATCGGCCCCTTCTGCCCGTTCGGAGTTCCGTTGTTCTGGTTCGTATCGCTCACCGGCAATCCCTTCATTTGTCATTGCCTGCTCTTTGACCAAGCAATGCGGCAAAAAACAGGTTCAGAAGATAAAGCGGAGCCTGGTGAAGATCCGCTTTCGACCGATCAGACATTGCTCAGGCGCATCCGTGGACACGCAAGGAGCACAGCGACATTCAAGGATGGCGCATAGTTTTGCCGAAAAGCACTTCTGCTTTCCGGAACTACGCGCTGTTTTTATGCCTCAAAGCGACGCAGGACAAGTGATGCGTTGGTACCGCCGAATCCGAAGGAGTTCGACAGCGCAACATTGATGTCCCGCTTGCGGGCCTTATGCGGGACGAGATCGATGGCTGTCTCCCGCTCCGGATTGTCGAGATTCAGCGTCGGCGGGGCGATATTGTCGCGAATGGCAAGCGTTGCAAAGATCGCCTCGATCGCGCCGGCGGCTCCCAGGAGATGTCCGGTCGCCGACTTGGTCGACGACATCGAGATCTTGGAGGCTGCGTTGCCGACCAGCCGCTCGACAGCGCCAAGCTCGATCGTGTCGGCCATGGTCGAGGTACCATGCGCGTTGATGTAGTCCACGTCCGCAGGCGTCAGGCCGGCGCGCTTCAAAGCCGACGTCATGCAGCGAAACGCGCCCTCGCCGTCTTCGGAGGGCGCGGTGATGTGGTAGGCGTCGCCCGAGAGGCCATAGCCGACCACTTCTGCATAGATCTTGGCGCCGCGCGCCTTGGCGTGCTCCAGTTCTTCCAATACGACGATACCTGCGCCCTCGCCCATGACGAAGCCGTCGCGGTCGCGATCATAGGGACGCGACGCCTTTTGCGGATCATCGTTGTGCTGTGTCGACAGCGCCTTGCAGGCCGCAAAGCCGGCAAGCGCGATACGGCAGACCGGAGCTTCTGCACCGCCGGCCACCATGACGTCGGCATCGCCGAGCATGATCAAGCGGGCCGCGTCGCCGATGGCATGTGCGCCGGTGGAGCACGCCGTCACGACGGCATGGTTCGGACCGCGCAGCTTGTGGCGGATCGAGACCTGGCCGGAAACGAGATTGATGAGACGTCCCGGAATGAAGAAAGGCGAGATGCGGCGCGGACCCTTGTCGCGCAACGTATAGCCGGCCTCGACGATGCCTTCGAGACCGCCAATACCGGAGCCGATCATGACGCCGGTTGCGATCTGGTCTTCATCGGAGGTCGGATGCCAGCCGGCATCGTTCAGCGCCATATCGGCCGCTGCCATGCCGTAGATGATGAAAGGATCGACCTTTCGCTGCTCCTTCGGCTCCATCCAGTCGTCGGCGTTGAATGTGCCGTCGCTGCCATCACCGACCGGAACACGGCACGCGATTTTCGCGGCGAGATCCTCGACTTCGAATTCTGTCACAAGACGCGCGCCGTTGTGCCCGGCAATCAAGCGCGACCAGGACACTTCCGTGCCACAGCCCAAAGGAGATACCATGCCGGTACCCGTGATAACGACACGTCTCATCGCCCGCAGACCCCCGTCTTTTTATAATGCCATGCGTATGAATATGATCCGTCCGACCCCGCCGGACGAAATAGGGCGGACTCAGAGAGCCCGCCCGTTACAAAGCGCAAAGGATTAGGCCTGAGCCTTTTCAATGAACTTTACCGCATCGCCGACCGTCAGGATCGAGTCGGCAGCATCGTCAGGAATTTCGACGCCAAATTCTTCTTCGAAGGCCATGACCAGTTCGACCGTGTCGAGCGAGTCCGCGCCCAGGTCGTCGATGAAGCTTGCGCTTTCAACAACCTTGTCGGCGTCGACGCCAAGATGATCAATAACAATTTTCTTTACGCGTTCTGCGATATCGCTCATGTCGGTTTCCTCGACCTTATTTATGTCCTGATCAGAATGCCGTGTGACATCCCTACCCTGTTCAAGCCTGCAACGCCTACATGGCGCCGCTGGCAAACCCGTTCAACCCGGCTTTCAGATCCGGTCCGGCCGCCGTACACGCGGCCCGGTCCGTCTGCATTTTCGGGACGACTGATCACAGTCATGGCCCGCTTAACACGGTTTAAGTCTGTCGCAAAGCCAGAAAATCGCCGCTTCCAGGTTGCTCAACATGCTATTGGAGGGGAAAGTTCCCCCCAAGAGACTTTTCCTTTTTCAGATCATCGCCATGCCACCGTTGACGTGGATCGTCTGGCCGGTGACGTAGCTTGCTTCGGAGGAAGCGAGATAGGCGACGGCTGATGCGACCTCGGCACCGTTGCCCATGCGCTTCATGGGAATGGCGCCCATGATGGCCTCTTTCTGCTTGTCGTTCAGCTTGCCGGTCATGGCGCTCTCGATGAAGCCGGGAGCGACGCAGTTGACCGTGACGTTGCGTGTTGCGATCTCCTGCGCCAGCGACTTGGTGAAGCCGATCATGCCGGCCTTGGAGGCGCAGTAGTTGGCCTGGCCGGGATTACCGGTGACGCCAACGACGGAGGTGATGTTGATGATGCGGCCATAGCGGCGGCGCATCATCGGATGGGTCAGCTCCCGCGTCAGGCGGAAAACGGCGGTGAGATTGACTTCCAGCACGCTGTCCCAGTCCTCGTCGCTCATGCGCACGAACAGACCGTCCTTGGTGATGCCGGCATTGTTGACCAGGATGTCGACGCCGCCGAGTTCTTCCTCGGCCTTGGCGCCCAGCGCCTTGACCTCATCGCGATCGGAAAGGTTGGCCGGAAAGATCTTGACGCGGTCGCCAAGTTCGGCGGCCAGAGCCTCGAGCTTCTCGACGCGCGTGCCGTGCAGGCCGACGACGGCGCCCTGCTTATGCAGCAGCCTTGCGATCTCTTCGCCGATACCACCGGAAGAGCCGGTTACCAGGGCCTTGCGGCCGGTCAAATCGAGCATATGGTGTCCCTCGTTCGTTAATTTCTGTATTAGCCAAGCAGGCTGGCGAGAGCGGTGTCGATATCGGTCGTCGTGTTGACGGCGATGCCGTTCACCGATTTGTCGATGCGCCGGGCAAGGCCTGTCAGCACCTTGCCAGCGCCGATTTCATACAATGTTGTCACATTGTTGGCGGCGAACCATTCCACCGTCTCGCGCCAACGGACCTGGCCGGTCACCTGGGCGACCAGCAGATCGGCGATTTCGCCGGCGTCCTTCACCGGCGCGGCGCGAACGTTGGCGACGACAGGCACGACGGGATCGGACTTTGCGACCTCCGCCAGAGCCGCGCGCATCGCCTCGGCGGCAGGCGCCATCAGCGACGAATGGAAGGGGGCTGATACGGGCAGCAGAATTGCGCGCTTGGCACCCTTGGCGGTTGCAAGCTCGGCAGCCTTTTCGACCGGGGCCTTCTCACCGGAAATAACGATCTGACCGCCGCCATTGTCGTTGGCGATCTGACATGCGCCGATCGCCAAAGCTTCGGTGCAGACGTCGACGACGTCGGCATGGTCCAGACCGATGATCGCCGCCATCGCGCCGACGCCGACTGGAACCGCCGCCTGCATGGCATTGCCGCGAATGCGCAGCAGCCGCGCCGTATCGGCGAGCGAGAAGGTGCCGGCGGCACAAAGCGCCGAATATTCGCCGAGCGAATGACCAGCCACATAGGAAACTTTGCTTTTCAGATCGAAGCCGCGCGCCTGGAGAACGCGCAGAACGGCGATCGACACCGCCATCAGCGCCGGCTGTGCATTCGCCGTCAGCGTCAGCCTGTCGTCCGGGCCGTTGAAGATGATGTCAGAAAGCTTTTCACCGAGCGCTTCGTCGACTTCCTCGAAGACGGCGCGCGCTTCGGCGAAATTGTCGGCGAGATCCTTGCCCATGCCGACGGTCTGGCTGCCTTGGCCGGGAAATGTGAAAGCAACAGTCATTATATCAAGCTTCCTTCGGGGGTCGTTTCGCTTCCCAATGACATTGTTTGCGGTGGAGTCAATAGCGCAGCCCCTGCAGTCACTGCCTTTTGCGTCTGCGAGACGTCTCGATTTTCTTCTTGCGCTTGCTCATTTCCGATCTAGATTTGCACGATCCTTCCCCACGACCTTTTCCGCAAGCATCAAGGTTTTCCCATGAAGTATAAGAATTTAGGCCGCACCGATATTTCCGTTTCGCAGATTTGCCTGGGCACGATGACCTGGGGCACGCAGAACAGCGAGGCCGAGGCGCACGAGCAGATGGATTATGCGCTTCACAAGGGCGTCAATTTCTTCGACACGGCTGAAATGTATCCGACGACGCCGGTCGGTGCGGAGACCCAAGGCCTTACTGAGAAATATATCGGCACCTGGTTCGAAAAGACCGGCAAGCGCCGGGATGTCGTGCTTGCCACCAAGGTGGCAGGCCCAGGACGCGACTATCTGCGCGGCGGCCAGGGCGCGGATGCTGCCAATATCCGCGCGGCAATCGACAGCAGCCTGAAGCGGTTGAAAACCGACTATATCGATCTTTATCAGGTGCATTGGCCGAACCGCGGCCATTTCCATTTCCGTCAGAACTGGCGCTATAACCCCTTCACTCAGGACCGCGAAAAAGCGGTCGCCAACATTGCCGAAATCCTGGAGACGATGGGCGAGTTGGTGAAGGCCGGCAAGATCCGCGCCATCGGTCTTTCCAACGAGACGACCTGGGGCATCCAGAAATACCTGACGATCGCCGAGCAGAGGGGCCTGCCGCGCGTCGCCACCACGCAGAATGAATACAATCTGCTCTATCGCCACTTCGACCTTGATCTCGCCGAGCTGTCGCACTACGAAGATGTCGGCCTGCTCGCCTATTCGCCGCTCGCAGGCGGTATCCTCAGCGGCAAATATGTCGGCGGCGCACGTCCTGCCGGCTCGCTCGGGTCGATCAATACCGACATCGGGGGCCGTCTGCAGCCGCTGCAGGAGCCGCCGGTCAAAGCCTATCTGGAAATCGCCGCCAAATATCACCTCGATCCGGCCAAGCTGGCGCTCGCCTATTGCCTGACCAAGCCCTTCATGACTTCCGTCATCATCGGCGCGACCTCGATGGCGCAGCTCGAAACCGACATCGCTTCGGCCTATGTCACGCTGCCGGAAGAGGCGATTGCCGAGATCGAAAAGGTACACCGGCTATATCCGATGCCGATGTAATGTTCCCCGAAAGCGCCTTGCCTCAATGGCAAGGCGCGACGGCCAGCGAAATATCTTTCCAACCGCACTTGCGACAATGCATCGTCCGACATCGGCAGTCGGCACACGTGCGGCGGAACATGCCGCGAAATATGACCTCAGATGTAATTGAGATACGTCGCACCGGCCCGTAACTTCTGGGCATCTCCACAAGAGATAGACACTGAATTGGTGTCGCAGGAAGTACAGGCATCAAGCACCGGCGGTTTCACGCCGGGAGCTGCAGCCGCTTATTGCCCTAAGCAACACGTCCGGAGACAGACAATGAATGAGATGATTTTCACCAAGCGTGAAGCGCCAGACTGGCTGCTGGCCTTCTGGAAGGAAATTGACGACAAGACGTTCGGCAGCGGCTTCGACTGCTTTGCGGAAGATGCTACCGCCAACCTGGGCGTCGCCGAATGGAAGGGCTGCGAGACGATCCGCGAAAGTCTGCGCGCGTTCATCGACACCGGATTTACCGCCCTTCATGATGTGACGGAATATTGGGACGGCGGGCTCCTCAAGGTCTTCCGCGGCTTCGTTACCATGACGCCGGACGATCCGAACCGGCCGGTCGTCAAGCCCGTCATGACGCACTTCTTCTACATGGACGAGGCCGATCACACTAAGGTGCGTCACTGGTTTGGTTCTGTAGGGCCAGTGCAATTCTAACACTTCCATGCAAGACGTAGATGCCGTGGGCGGCCGTTTTTTTGATCAGGCCGCCACGGCATAATCCCTACGGAGACCTCCATGACCAACAGCGATGCAGCCTTATCGGTCTCGAAACAGCTTGGCCCGTTGCTGCGCCACTGGCGGGAGGTGCGCGGCAAAAGCCAGCTCGATCTTTCAATGGATACGGGCGTTTCGCAGCGTCACATCAGCTTCGTCGAAAGCGGCCGCAGCGTTCCCAGCCGCGACCGGCTGCTGACGGTTGCGGAGGCGCTCGATGTGCCGTTCCGGGAGCGCAACACGCTGCTGCTCGCCGCAGGTTACGCGCCGATCTATTCGGACGATTCCTGGGACGCGCCGGAAATGCAGCCGGTCGCCGATGCTCTGCGGCGCATGTTGCGCCAGCATGAACCTTTCCCCGCTGTTGTCATGGACCGCTATTGGAACGTTCTGATGTCCAATTCCGCCACGCTCCGCTTCTTCAACTGTTTCATCGATATGGCAGCGCGCAAATCGCCGCGCAACCTGCTGCATTTGATGTTCGACCCTGCGGGGATGCGTCCCTTCATTCACAACTGGGCGGAGACTTCCAGAAGCTTGCTAGCGCGCGTTCATCGCGAGTCCGTCGGCCGGGTCGTCGACGATAAGACCCGGGAACTGCTGAGAACGCTGCTTGCTTATCCCGATGTCGATGTCGACTGGAAAGCGCTCGCCGCGCCAATCAGCACACCCGTCGTTCCATTGACCTTTGTGAAAAACGGCAAGAACCTTGGCTTCTTTTCATTGGTAACGACGGTCGGCACCCCGATGACCATCGCATCGCAGGAACTCAGGCTCGAATGCATGTTCCCCACGGATCAGCAGAGCGAACGTCTCTATGCCGAAATGGTGGAGATTGCGCCGATGCCGGTATTCCCTGCGGATCATTAATGAATCCATTGTCCGCAGACGTCGGCACCGTCCTTGTTGAGGGCGGGCCCGCCATTTACATGCTGTCGCGTAAGGACGTTCCGCGATAGGATGCGCCCATCATTCTCCGCCGCTTGTAAGGCAGGCCATGCAACCAAAGGAGAGACCGATGCAAGAGCCCCTCGTCGTCCGCCAGGAACGGCGCATCCCGGCACCGCCAGCCGCAGTGTTCGCGCTCCTGACCGATCCGGAGAAGATTTTGCGCTGGATGGGTACGGAGGCGCAGGTCGAGCCGAAGCCCGAGGGGCTTTATCTCGTCAACGTCACCGGCGCTCGCTTTGCCCGCGGTTCCTTTCGCGAGGTGGTACCGGTCCACCGCCTGGCCTACAGCTTCGGCTGGGATGGCAGTGAGGTGGTTCCGCCGGGATCGAGCCTGGTCGAGATCGACCTGATCGAGCAGCCGGACGGAACGCTGCTGCGCCTGACTCACACCGGCCTGCCCAATGCCGAACAATGCGCCGGCCATGCGGAAGGCTGGAACCACTATCTCGGACGGCTGGCCGAGGCTGCAGCCGGGCGTGATCCCGGTCCGGATATCATGGCTGGCAGAAAATAATCATTGCCCGTTCCCGAATTCATCGGTCCTGAGCCGATCGCAGTTCCCGGCGAACCTTTCGGCGTTGCGGCGGCGCACCTGGAAACTGGCGTCACACGCAGAAGCACCAGCCCAACGGCGGATGACAGCCTGCGGCTGCCGTGGCATGATCAGACATGGATTTGCCCCTCCCCCTTGCCTGGCTGGTTGACGAGGCCGATGCCTCTCCCGACCCTGAACGGTTCCTGGCCGAGCTCGGCGGTCGCCTGCTCGCCGATGGCCTGCCGCTTGCCGGAGGCGCCCTGTCGCTTGCGGTGCCGCATCCGATCATCGCGCGGCGCATTTGGCTATGGCGGGCGGAAACCGGGACCGTTATCGAGGCATTCGGCTTCGTCGGCGGGCCACCCAGCCAAGCCGGACGCGAGTGGCTCGCCGGGCTTGGTCCGGTACATGAAGACACGGTCGGTTCGGCTGCGGATAGTCCGGTGCTGGGCTGGGCGGGGCTTCGGCCGTTCGATCCTGCCGAAGCCGACCGATTGCGGCAGGCGGCGCGCTTCGCCGCAGCGCCTTTGGGCGCCCTGGCCTCGCGGGCGGCATTGGCAGCGTTGCTCGAGGCCTATCTCGGCCGGCGCAGCGCAGCGCGGGTTCAAGCCGGCGCGCTTCAACGCGGCACCGGGGAAACGATCCGCGCGGCACTGCTCTGCGCCGATCTGCGCGATTTCACCGCTTTGTCCGAGGCGACCGAGCCGGCAGCGATGATTGCCTCCCTCGACGCCTGGTTCGACCGCGTTGCCGGCGCGGTGCACGCTTTCGGAGGCGAGGTGCTGAAATTCATCGGTGACGGCGCGCTCGCGATTTTCCCGGTCACCAGCACACCGGGCGATGCCTGCGAGGCGGCGCTGCGCGCGGTCGCCGCCGCCCGCGCCGGCATGGTTCATCTCGATACGGTGCGGCAAGCGCAGGGGCTGCCGCCGCTGCCCTTTGGTGCGGCATTGCATTTCGGCGAGATGTTGTGGGGCAATATCGGCGCAGCCGACCGGCTGGACTTTACCGCGATCGGCCCCGCGGTCAACCTGGTGAGCAGGCTCGAAGGCCTATGCAAGCCCCTTGGTCGCAGTGTACTTATCTCTGGCGCCGTTGCAGCTCAGACGACAGCCACTTTGATCCCCTTGGGCGAGCACCCGTTGCGCGGCATCGCCGACCCCTGCGCGGTCTTCACCTTGCCGGAGGATTGAGCTCGTGCGCCCCAGTCCACGCAGGTGTCCGCTGCCGGACAACCAATTCGCCCCTTGCCTTTCGCAGAAAAATCCGTATAAGCCGCCCTGTTCGCAACCCGGTCTTCTGGCTGGTGGCTGAACGGAGGGCCGGTTTTCTTCGTTGAAAATCGTTCGGAACGGAAGCGTTCCAGCCTCCCGTGTCTCCGCTCTCGACCGTCTCGGAAACGCTTTTCTTGCTTGGGGTCACCCCTCTCAGGAGCAGTCGTTGAGGCTTAGCCGCTAGATCCCGGGTTCAGACCAACGCAAGAAAGGCAAAGCTATCATGGCTCTTTACGAACATGTATTCCTTGCCCGGCAGGATATTTCCGCGCAGCAGGTCGACGCCCTCGTAGAACAGTACAAGGGTGTTATCGAAGCTAACGGCGGTAAAGTCGGGCGTATCGAAAACTGGGGCCTCAAGTCCCTCACCTACCGCATCAAGAAGAACCGCAAGGCTCACTACGCCCTGATGGACATCGATGCGCCGGCCGCTGCGATCCAGGAAATGGAACGCCAGATGCGCATCAGCGAAGACGTCCTGCGCTACATGACGATCGCTGTCGAGAAGCATGAAGACGGTCCGTCCGCCATGATGCAGAAGCGCGACCGAGACGACCGTCCGCGCCGCGATGGCGACCGTCCGGAGCGCAGCTTCGGCGATCGTGGTCCGCGCCCGGATCGTGGTGACCGCGAAGATCGTCCGCGCCGTCCGCGCGAAGACCGCGTATAAGGAGATCTGAGAATGTCTGAAGTTTCCTCCGCACCGGTCCGCCGTCCGTTCCACCGCCGTCGCAAGACCTGCCCGTTCTCGGGCGCCAATGCGCCGCGCATCGACTACAAGGACGTCCGCCTCCTGCAGCGCTACATTTCCGAGCGCGGCAAGATCGTTCCGTCCCGCATCACGGCCGTTTCCCAGAAGAAGCAGCGCGAACTCGCCCAGGCGATCAAGCGCGCCCGTTTCCTCGGCCTGCTGCCCTACGTCGTCGCTTAATCGCGCCGGCGCTGCTTGAATGAATGCGGGGAAGGCAGTCTGCCTTCCCCTCTCCTTCCGCGGTGGGCGCGGACCGGAACCTTAAAACCCCATGTTGGGGACGGCTTTCAGACCGGAGTGTCGGAAGCATCCTCTAACTGCTCGATACGAAGCAGGACAGCGACGTGAAACAGATGAACCCGAAAGTGCTTGGTATCGGCGCCCTCGCCGGTCTTACCGCCGCCCTACTTGTGTATGGCGCGACGGTGCAGCCATTGCTGTTCATCCTGTTCGGCGCACTTTCCGTTCTTCCGATCCTGATTGTTGGTCTTGGCTGGGGCAACGCGGCCGTCATCACCGCCGTCCTGGTGGCAGGCGTCATCGGCGCAATCTGGCAGTCGGTATATTTCGGCGTATTTACACTCGTGCTGACGCTGATCCCGGCTTGGCTCAGCCATCTCGCCAATCTAGCGCGTCCGGCTTCCGAACTCGGCGGCCCAGACCACCTGATGGCTTGGTATCCGCTCTCCGACATCATGCTGCATCTCTGCGGCCTCACGGCGGCGACCGTCATCATCGTCGGCGCGATCATGGGCTACAATGCCGATCTAGTCGGCCAGGTTGTCGACGCCTATGTCGGCGCCGTGAGCCAACAGTCCCCCGACCTTCAGCTCGATCCGATTGCGATCGCAAAGATGAAGTCGCTGATGCTTTACATGATCCCCATCGCCTGGGGCATAATCTGGGTCATGATGCTACTCGCCACCTATTATGTGGCAATCCGCATTGTTGCGGCCTCAAAGCATGGTCTGCGCCCGCGGGAGGATATCCCTTCGTCATTGCGCATGAATCGCAATGCAATCTTCATCTTTCTCGCCGCTATCGTCGCCCTCTTTTTCGGCGGCACGCCGGCATTGATCGGCGCGGCTGCGGTTGGCGCTTTCGGGGCAGGCTTTCTCGTCTCCGGCTTTGCGGCGCTCCACTACCGCACACGCGGCAAGGACTGGCGCGTGCCCGTGCTCATCCTCTGCTATCTGACGTCGCTTATGCTGACGCTGCCGCTGTTCATCATCCTCATTCTCGGTCTTGCCGATACGCGCAAAGCGATCGCCCTGACCCCGAACAAAAATACCGATCATTCCAAACAACCAGACACGAAAATCTGACATCAGAAAGGAACAACAAAATGGAAGTCATTCTCCTCGAGCGCATCTCCAAGCTCGGCCAGATGGGCGAAGTGGTCAAGGTTCGCGACGGCTTTGCCCGTAACTACCTGCTGCCGCTCGGCAAGGCGCTGCGCGCCAACGCCGCAAACAAGGCCCGCTTCGAAGCTGAACGCGCAACGCTGGAAGCCCGCAACCTCGAGCGCCGCAGCGAAGCTCAGAAAGTTGCCGACGTTCTCGGCGGCAAGTCCTTCATCGTCGTTCGCTCGGCTGGCGAAACCGGCCAGTTGTACGGTTCGGTGGCCGCTCGTGACGTCGTTGAAATCCTCGCCGCAGAAGGCTTCAACATCGGCCGCAACCAGGTTCATCTGAACACGCCGATCAAGGCTATCGGCCTGCACAACGTTGCGATCGCGCTTCACGCCGAAGTCGAAATCAGCGTCGAGCTCAACGTTGCCCGTTCCGCTGAAGAAGCCGAGCGTCAGGCCAAGGGCGAAACGCTCACCTCCGCTGACGCCATCTACGGCGTTGACGAAGATGCCCTGCGTCCGGAAGACTTCTTCGATCCGGAAGCTGACGGCAACGCCGAAGACGAAGCTTGATCCAAGCCTTCGCATCGGTTGCGAATATGAGAAAGCCTGGGTCTCGCGACCCAGGCTTTTTGTTTGACTGCAACGGCTGACTGCCCCCGCCGACCTGCGTCTCAATTCTCCGCCGTATCCTGCACTGGCGCCGAATTCTTGTCGACGGAGACGATCACCGACATGCCGGGCGCGAGATCTTCCGCCTGGGGCTGATTTTCGTCGATCTTGACGCGTACGCCGACGCGCTGCGCCACCTTGGTAAAATTGCCCGTGGCATTGTCGGGCCTGATAACGGCGAATTCCGAGCCCGCCGCCGGCGAAAAGCGCTGAATATGGCCCTTGAGTTCGCGATGGCCGAGTGCATCGACGGAGATCGCCACGGGTTGGCCAACCTTCATGCCGTCGAGCTGGGTTTCCTTGAAATTGGCAATGACCCAAACATCTTTCGGAACGAGGCCCATAAGCTGCGTGCCCGGCGTCACATATTGGCCGAGGCGTACGCCGACTTCGCCGATGCGGCCATCGCGCGGCGCGACGATCGTCGCATTCTGCAGATCGATCTCTGCAAGCTGCACGGCGGCTTCCGCGCCACTGACGCCAGCTTCCAATGACGCGCGATTGACGATGATCGTCGTCAGATTCTGTTGCGATACGTCGAGGCCGGCCTTCGCCTGATTGACGGCAGCCTTTGCCTGTTCCAGCGTCGCCTGCGCTTGTTCCGAATCGCTCGTCGTCGACACGCCCTTGGCTACCAGCGTTGCCACGCGATCCCAGGCAAGCTGGGCACGCTTCAGCGCAGCATTGGCGCTATCGATCTGCGCCTGGCTGGAAGCGATGCCGGCTCGCGCCGCCTGCTCCTGCTGTTGCGAATTGGCAAGCGCCGCCTTCTGGCCGTCCAGCGTCGCGCGCGCCTGCGCCACTTTCTGCTTATAGATGCGATCGTCGATCCTGGTCAGTACGTCGCCCTGTTTGACGAGCTTGTAGTCCTTGATCGGAACGTCGGTGATATAGCCGCTGACCTGCGGGCTGATCGTCGTGACGTAGCCTTTGACATAGGCATCATCGGTTGTCTCGACGGAACTTTGGAACGGCGGCAGGTGCCAGGCATAAAGCACGAGCATGACACCGCCCACACCAGCGAGGACGGCGATAACTTCGATGGGGGAACGAACGAGCCTCGACATGGAGCTATTTCATATCCTTACGGGTTGGAAGCCATGGTCGGCGGCCGATCGTCGGCGAGCCGCGCTTTGATGAAACGGTAGAATACATGCAGCGAAAGTACGGCAAGCGACACAGCCGCGATGATACCGGCCACCAAGAAGGCATCGCCGTAAGCGAGCGTATTGGCCTCGCGGCTGACCTGCACGCCAAGTAAAGCCAATCCCTCGCCCTTCAGCAGAACGCTGTCGCCGATCACTCTGCCATAAGACGAAGAGAGCTGACCGACGCGCCGAGCGACATCGGGGTTGCTCAGCAACACATGTTCCGTCAGGACGGCGGAATGGAATTTTTCGCGGATGGTGATCAGCGTGCCGTAAAAGGCCGAGCCGATCAGGCCGCCGACGCTCTGAGTGAAGGTGAAGACCACGAAGAAGGTCACCAGATAAGGTGCACCTCTGGCAAAAGCCGCCTTGAAGCCCACGGACATGGATGGCGGCAGGAAAAGCGCGGCGCCCGCGGCCACCAGCGCCTGGCTGAGATACATCTGTTCGGGCCGGGTCAACGTCGTCACCTGGGCATCCATGAAGGAGCCGGCGGCCATCATGACGAGAGCGACGAATTGGATCTGCCAACTGAGGCCATAGCTCATCAGCACCGTGCAGACGAGACCCCCGACGATGGAGAAAGCAAGGATGATCCAGTAGAGCATCGCGAGCTGATCGTAGAGCAGGCCGACAGCATTCTGATAGAAAGTCATGATGACCGAGGTTTGCTCGGCGGCGATCATCCGGAAGGCCAGGAGAATGCCGGTCAAGTGCAATATTTCCGGGCTCAGCAGCCAGCGGACATCGATCAGCGGCGTCGACCGGCGCAAGTCGATGACGATCGCGAGCGTCAGCGTGGCGATACTGACTGCCAGCAGCACGCCGAGCCACGGCACCTCAAGCCACCAATAAAGCCGCCCGACGGAAAGAACGATCGCAAGACAGCCGAAGCCGATAGCGACCAGCAGATAGACAATAATATCTCCGAAGACGATGACCTTCACCCTTGGCGGCGGTGTCAGCGGCAACAGATAGATGATCGGGATCACCAGCAGCGCCAGCGCCATTTCCAAGGTATAGAGGCCACGCCATTCGCCGTAATCGAGGAGCGAGGGCGAGACGAGACGGGTGACGGGCGCGGCGAGAAGTGTATTCGTCATCGCCAGGCTGACGCCGATCGTCAGCTTCTTGGCCGGTTCGAAGGCTTCCAGCATATAGAGGAAACCGAGCGTCGACAGCGGTGCTCCGGCAATGCCGCTCAAAAAGCGCACGACGATCGCCGACTGCAAGTCGGAGACGAAGAGATTGAGCAGCGACGCAACGACGAAGCCGATAATGCTGACCTCGGCGAAATTGCGCACGCCATATTGCAGGCGGATCTTCACCAGTGCAATGGCGAGACTGACATTCGGCGCCATATAGGCCGCCGACAACCACGCGGATTCGGTAGTGGTGGCGGCGATGGTCCCCTGGATCTGCGTGAGATTGGCGAAGGCGAGATTGAGACCGAGGCCCTGCGTCAGGAAGAACAAGACGGAGGCCCCGATGTAAAGCGGCACCTTCCAGCGCGGCACCGGCGATGGAGCGGCAGGCGCGGCGGCATTGGCTTCCGCATTGATCGGTGCCGGCTCGCCGCTCATAAGCTACCTCATGACTTGCCTACATTCTGTAGATTGGCGGTCATGGCGCGGATGACCTTGAGGGCCATGCCGACATCATCGTCCGAAATCCCCTGCAGGATATCCGCACGCACGCCGGTGGCAAGAGCCTCGATTTCGGCAGCGACGACTTTTCCGGATTCGGTCATGAATATCTGCTTGGCGCGTCGGTCCGACTGCACCGCACGGCGCTCGATAAAGCTCTGCGCTTCCATGGCGTCGAGGATACGCACCAGGGTCGGAGTCTCAAGTTCCAGCTCATCGGCGAGCTCGCGCTGATTGATGCCGTCGCGCTTGGAAAGCTTATGGAAAACCCGGGCTCTGGCCAATGTCATACCATGCTCACGCACCAGGCCGTCGAACGCCGCCCTCAGCTTCCGATTGAAAGCGGAAAGCTCGTCGAACAGTTCTCGGCGTGATGGCGCACCAGACATTATTGCTACTTTATACTATTAGTATCCTACCCTATTTCATTGAAATAGCGGGGTTCTCACATCTTTTCAAGCGCGATTGCCGCCTTGCCGGGTGTCAGCCGGGACAGATCGGGCTAAAATCATCCATGGAAGTTTTCGTATGTGATTCGTGTGTCGGACATTGCGTTGCAAAGTGGCGACAAGGGCTTTTTTTAGCGCGCAGCGTTTGTCCCTGTGGACGAGTGGAACACTGTGAATAGCTTGGGCGAACCAGCGCCCTGCGACGCACCGTGGCCCTTCTGCAATTGACCGTGACACGGGATCGTCGCAAACCGATCGACACTCAAGAATACGAAGAGACGGAAAAATGAACGAAGCTGCGCGAAAGATCGCCGCCATTGCTCCCGCCGAACCGCACTACCGCGAAGCGCCCAACAATATCGAGGCCGAACAGGCTCTGCTCGGCGCTATCCTCGTCAACAACGACGCCTATTACCGTGTCTCCGATTTTTTGAAACCCATTCATCTCTACGAGCCGCTGCATCGGAAGATCTTCGAGGTGGCAGGCGACATCATCCGCATGGGCAAAACAGCCAATCCGGTGACGATCAAGACTTTCCTGCCGGCCGAAGAGAAGGTCGGCGACATGACGGTGGCACAATATCTCGCCCGTCTTGCGACAGAAGCCGTTTCGATCATCAATGCCGAGGACTATGGCCGCGCCATCTACGATCTGGCGCTGCGCCGCGCGCTGATCACCATCGGCGAGGACATGGTCAACATCGCCTACGACGCGCCGCTCGACATGCCGCCGCAGACCCAGATCGAGGATACCGAACGCCGGTTGTTCGAACTTGCGGAAAACGGCCGCTACGATGGCGGCTTCCAAGCCTTCAACGACGCCGTGGCACTCGCCATCGACATGGCGGCCGTCGCAAAGGAGCGCGACGGCGGTCTGTCGGGCATTTCCACCGGCATTCATTCGCTCGACAGCAAGATGGGCGGCCTGCAGCGGTCGGACTTGATCATCCTCGCCGGCCGTCCCGGCATGGGCAAGACCTCGCTTGCCACTAATATCGCCTATAATATCGCTGCTGCCTATGAAGGCGAGGTACAGCCGGATGGCTCCACAAAGGCGAAGAACGGCGGCGTCGTCGGCTTTTACTCGCTGGAAATGTCGTCCGAACAGCTCGCCACCCGTATCATTTCCGAGCAGACCGAAGTCTCCTCGTCGAAGATCCGCCGCGGCGACATCAACGATGCCGATTTCGAAAAGCTCGTTGCCTGCTCGATGATGATGCAGAAGGTGCCGCTCTATATCGACCAGACCGGCGGCATCTCCATTGCCCAACTCGCCGCCCGCGCGCGGCGTCTCAAGCGCCAGCGCGGTCTCGACGTTCTGGTGGTCGACTACGTGCAGCTTATGACCGGCTCCAAGAAATCCGGCGAAAACCGCGTTCAGGAAATCACCGAAATCACCACCGGCCTGAAGGCGCTCGGCAAGGAGCTGAACGTGCCGATCATCGCCCTCTCACAGCTCTCGCGTGCCGTCGAAAGTCGTGACGACAAGCGGCCGCAACTCTCGGACTTGCGCGAATCCGGTTCGATCGAGCAGGACGCCGACGTGGTGCTCTTCGTGTTCCGCGAGGAATATTACGTCAAGAACTCCGAACCGCGCGATCCTGCCGATCCGAAATATGCGGAATGGGAAGCCCTGTTCGACAAGGTGAAAGGCACGGCCGACGTCATCATCGCCAAGCAGCGTCACGGACCGACCGGCACCGTGAAGCTCGCCTTCCAGTCGGAATTTACACGCTTCGCCGATCTCGCCGACTCGTCCTTCCTGCAGTATGAAGAGCACTGATGAAGGTCATCCGCGGCGCTTATGTGCAGTGCAGCACTTTCTCTTTGCGTCGATGATCAGTATTCTGGCCGGAGCAGCATCCCCTCCGGCTATTTTTTTATTCAGGCGGCGCCATGACAGATAGTTTCGAAGACACTGACGCTTTCGCTTCCGCCGGCCTTCGGCTGACAGTCGATTTGGGCGCCCTGGTCGAGAACTGGCAGGACATGGCCCGCCGCTCAGGCAAGGCCCGCACCGGGGCCGCGGTGAAAGCCGACGCTTACGGCCTGGGGATCGAAGATGTCGGCGAGGCGCTTTATCTCGCCGGCGCCCGCGATTTCTTCGTCGCCACCGCCGAGGAGGGCGTGACGCTTCGGCTCTACGCACCCGATGCCCGCATTTTCGTGCTTTGCGGCGTCTGGCCAGGGACGGAGCGACTATTCTTCGAAAACGACCTTGTGCCCGTCATCGCTTCCGAAGAGCAATTGACCTTCTGGATGTCTGTGCTGGCGGATTACGGCGACTATCCCTGCGCGCTGCAGGTCGATACCGGCTTCAATCGGCTGGGGCTAACGGTAGAGGATGCTATTGCGCTTGCCGACGATGTCTCGCGTCCGGCGAGTTTTGCGCCCGTCCTGGTGATGAGCCATCTCGCCTGTGGCGACGAGCCGGCCAATGCGATGAACAAGCAGCAGCTCGAAGCGTTCCGCAAGGTCACCGCCGCCTTCGAAGGCATCGAGGCGAGCCTCGCCAATTCCGCCGGCATCCTCCTCGGCTCCGAATATCATTTTGACCTTACCCGTCCAGGCATCGCTCTCTATGGCGGCCAAGCCGTCAACGGAACGGCAAATCCGATGCGGCCGGTCGCAACGGCCGAGGCGCGGATCATCCAGACCCGCTCCGTTAAAGCCGGCGAGACGGTGAGCTACGGCCGGGCGATGCAGCTCACCCGCGACAGCCGGCTTGCCATTGTTTCGGCCGGCTATGCCGACGGCTACATGCGCAGCCAGTCGAGCGACGGCGTGCCACTGCGCCAGACTGGAATTGCCGGCGGCCAGGGCTTCATCGCAGGCTACAAGGTGCCCGTTGCCGGCCGCATCACCATGGACCTGACGATCTTCGACGTCACCGACGTCCCCGAAAAGCTGGTCCGCGCCGGCGACTATATCGAGCTCTTCGGCAAAAATATTCTCGTTGACGAGGCGGCGCGCGCGGCCGGGACGATCAGCTACGAGATGCTGACCGGCCTGGGGCTGAGACATGAGCGCCGGTATCGCTCGGAAGAGGCCGGCGAATAGCAGGGCACCCCCGCAGCTCAGCGCGTGCTGACCGCCAGACGGACGCCCAGCGCCACGAACAATGTTCCAAGCCCCCGGTCCAGCCACAGGCCAGCGTTTCGATTGCGCCGTAGCGCCTCGGCGAGGCGACCTCCGAGAAGAATGAGCGGCGGTTCTATGAAGGCGGCGACCACGATGATGAGGCTGCCGTGGAGCAGGAGTTGCGCCCAGACCGGGCCTGCCCCGTCAACGACGAATTGCGGCAGGAAGGCGAGGAAGAAAATGGCCACCTTCGGATTGAGCAGCGACACAAGAATGCCTTGCCGATAGATGCGGCTCCAGGGCAATGCCTTGCCTGCCTCCTTGATCCAGGCGCCTTCACCTTTCGAGCGCAGCGCCTGTATGCCAAGCCAGATGAGATAGGCAGCGCCCGCCCATTTGACCGTCGAAAACGCAACCGCCGAGGCCGCCAATATCGCCGACAGCCCGGCTGCAGCCATCAGTACATGCAGGCAGGCGCCGCTCCATATGCCGAACAGTGCGGCAAAGCCGGAGCGTCTGCCGCTTCTGATCGTGTGGCCGAGAATGAAGGCGATATCCGGCCCCGGCGACAGATTGAGCAGCGCGGCGGCCGAAAGAAACGCGATCCAATGCGCAAGCGTGTAGTCGAACATTCGTCACCATCGATCGAAAACCCGGCATAAAGGCTGACACAATCGCCCTTGATGTGGAAATCATTAGTTTTGATAGGCCTGGAAAGACATTATCTGAGAGCCAGCCGCGATTCGCTTCGAACAGCGAAACACTTGAAATTGAGAACAGCATCTGATGGCAAAAGCCCGTACACAATTCGTCTGCCAGAACTGCGGCACCGTCCATAACCGCTGGGCAGGCAAATGCGATGGTTGCGGCGCGTGGAACACCATTGTCGAGGAAGACCCGATGGGCGGCATCGGTGGCGGCCCCGCCAAGGTGCCGAGGAAGGGACGGCCGGTGACGCTGACGGCGCTTTCCGGCGAAATCGAGGAAGCGCCGCGCATCCACACCGGCATCTCCGAACTCGATCGGGCGACTGGGGGCGGTTTCGTGCGGGGCTCGGCGGTGCTGGTCGGCGGCGATCCCGGCATCGGCAAGTCGACGCTGTTGATGCAGGGGGCTGCAGCCCTTTCCCGACGCGGGCACAAGATCGTCTATGTCTCCGGCGAAGAGGCGGTAGCGCAGGTTCGACTTCGCGCGCAGCGGCTGAACGCCGCCAATACGGACGTGATGCTTGCCGCCGAGACCAATGTCGAGGACATCCTGGCGACCCTCGCCGAAGGCAAGCGGCCGGACCTCGTCATCATCGATTCCATCCAGACATTGTGGAGCGAACTTGCCGAATCGGCACCGGGGACGGTCACTCAGGTGCGGACAGGCGTGCAGGCGATGATCCGCTTCGCCAAGCAGACGGGCGCGGCGATGGTGCTGGTGGGTCACGTCACCAAGGACGGCCAGATCGCCGGACCGCGCGTCGTCGAACATATGGTCGACGCCGTCCTCTATTTCGAAGGCGATCGCGGCCATCACTACCGCATCCTTCGTACGGTGAAGAATCGCTTCGGCCCGACCGACGAGATCGGCGTCTTCGAAATGTCCGACAAGGGCCTGCGCGAGGTGGCCAATCCATCCGAACTTTTCCTCGGCGAGCGCAATGCCAAATCGCCGGGTGCGGCGGTCTTTGCCGGCATGGAGGGCACCCGGCCGGTGCTGGTCGAAGTACAGGCTCTGGTTGCTCCGACATCGCTCGGCACGCCGCGCCGCGCCGTCGTCGGCTGGGATTCGGCGAGGCTGTCGATGATTCTCGCCGTGCTGGAAGCGCATTGCGGCGTTCGGCTCGGTCAGCACGACGTTTATCTCAATATTGCCGGCGGTTACCGCATTTCCGAGCCGGCTGCGGACCTCGCAGTCGCCTCTGCACTGGTTTCATCCCTGGCCGGTCTTGCCCTTCCGGCAGATTGCGTCTATTTCGGCGAAGTCAGCCTGTCGGGCGCCGTCCGGCCGGTTGCGCACACCGCTCAGCGCCTCAAGGAAGCCGAGAAGCTGGGATTTTCTGCAGCGCTTCTCCCCACCGCCTCCGCCGACCTGCCGAAAGGCAATGGCGGACGCTGGAACGAGATCGAAAGCCTGCCGGACCTGGTGGCGCGCATAGCCGGATCGAGGGGCGCGCTCAAGCGCGCAGAAGACGAAGACTGAGCCTTACTTAAACCGTTCTTGACGGGGAGAGAGGCACATATTTGAGGCCGATGGCAGCCATGCTCGGCATGGCAAGTCTTGGAGTGGATTATACATGCCCATTACGATTTTTGACGGTATTGTTATCGGCGTTATTTTGTTCTCCGCCGTTCTGGCCATGGTCCGCGGCTTTTCCCGCGAAATTCTCTCGATCGTCAGTTGGGGCGGCTCGGCCGTCGCCGCCTATTATTTCTATCCGCTGCTCGTGCCCTATGCGATGCACTACACGGCAGATGTCCGTATCGCGACCATCGCGTCGGCCGCCGTCATCTTCCTGATCGCGCTGATCATCATTTCCTTCATCACCATCAGGATCGCGGATTTCATCATCGATAGCCGCATCGGCGCGCTCGATCGCACGCTCGGCTTTCTCTTCGGCGCCGCCCGTGGCCTGCTGCTGATGGTCGTCGTCGTGGCCTTCTGGAACTGGTTGGTCGCACCGCCCGCGCGTCCCGATTGGGTCAACAACGCCAAATCGAAACCTTTCCTCGATTCGATGGTCGAGAAGCTCAAATCCGCGCTTCCGGAAAACATTCAGGCAATGCTGCCCGCCGAGATCATCAACAAGATCGCCCCGAACCAGCAGCAACAATCGCAGCCGCAGGATGGCGACAGCGGCACGACGAACGACGCGGCGCCGTCCGATGACGCGCCCGCGCCGCAGACGAACAATTAACAGTGCGTTTACAGGCTTGACCCGCGGGGCGATAATCGCCATGTGAGCGGCACGAAATGTGAAGATCCGGCCCGATATTCTTTCCGGCCGGATTTTCAGTTATTTTTGCATTCAGTCGCGACGCCGCCTGACCGGTCCCATGTTGAGAGCAAAGGCCTGCAACCATGAACCATTCCCTTTCCATCGAGGATGATATCGACGGCGATACGCTGCATGAGGAATGCGGCGTATTCGGCATTCTCGGCCATCCCGACGCGGCAACGCTGACGGCGCTCGGCCTGCATGCCCTGCAGCATCGCGGTCAGGAAGCAGCCGGCATCGTCTCCTTCGATGGTCAGCGCTTCCATTCGGAACGGCAGATGGGTCTCGTCGGCGACCACTATACCGACCCGGCCACGCTAGCGCGGCTGCCAGGCGACCGCTCGATTGGGCATGTACGCTATTCGACCACGGGCGAAACCATCCTGCGTAACGTCCAGCCGCTGTTTGCAGAGCTGGAAGTCGGTGGCATCGCCATCGCCCATAACGGCAATTTCACCAACGGCCTGACCATGCGCCGGCAGTTGATTGCAGACGGCGCTATCTGTCAGTCGACGTCGGACACGGAAGTCGTTCTTCATCTCATCGCCCGCTCCAAGCATTCCTCCTCCTCGGATCGGTTCATCGACGCGATCCGCCAGATGGAAGGCGGCTACTCGATGCTGGCGATGACGCGCACCAAGCTGATCGCAGCGCGCGATCCGATCGGCATCCGGCCGCTGGTGATGGGCGAGCTCGACGGCAAGCCGATCTTCTGTTCCGAAACCTGCGCGCTCGACATCATCGGCGCCAAATACATCCGTGACGTGGAAAACGGCGAGGTCATCATCTGCGAGATCCAGCCGGACGGATCGATCACCATCGATGCCCGCAAGTCCGACGTTTCCCAGCCTGAACGTCTCTGCCTGTTCGAATATGTCTACTTCGCCCGCCCGGATTCCGTGGTCGGCGGCCGCAACGTTTACGTTGCCCGCAAGAATATGGGCATCAATCTCGCCAAGGAAGCACCGATCGAGGCCGATGTCGTCGTGCCGGTGCCGGATGGCGGCACGCCGGCGGCGATCGGCTATGCCCAGGCAAGCGGCATTCCCTTCGAGCTAGGCATCATCCGTAACCACTATGTCGGCCGCACGTTCATCGAGCCGACGCAGCAGATCCGTGCCTTCGGCGTCAAGCTGAAGCACTCCGCCAACCGCGCCATCATCGAGGGTAAGCGGGTCGTTCTGGTGGATGACTCCATCGTGCGCGGCACGACGTCGGTCAAGATCGTGCAGATGATCCGCGATGCCGGCGCCCGCGAGGTGCATATCCGCGTTGCCAGCCCGATGATCTATCATCCGGATTTCTACGGCATCGACACGCCGGACGCCGACAAGCTGCTCGCCAATCAATACAGCAGCCTGAAGGCGATGTGCGATTTCATCGGCGCCGATTCGCTGGAGTTCCTGTCGATCGACGGTCTTTACCGTGCCGTCGGCGGCGCCCCGCGCGACAATGCGCAGCCGCAGTTCACCGACCACTATTTCACCGGCGACTATCCGACACGCCTGCTCGATCGGGAAAGCACCAGCAATGTGCGCAAGCTTTCCGTGCTCGCCAGCAATGGCTGACACGGGACGTCTCGCCGTTCTCCCTCTCCAGCGCATTCGGACCAAGACAGTATGAGCATAGACCTCAAGGACAAAATCGCCCTCGTGACCGGCGCGTCGCGCGGTATTGGTTATTTCACCGCGCTGGAGCTAGCCAAGGCCGGCGCGCATGTGATTGCCTGCGCCCGTACGGTGGGCGGTCTTGAAGAACTTGACGATGCCATCAAGACTGTCGGCGGATCGGCAACGCTGGTGCCCTTCGATCTTGCCGACATGAACGCGATCGATGCGCTCGGCGGGTCGATCTTCGAGCGCTGGGGCAAGCTCGATATCCTCGTCGCCAATGCCGGGGTGCTCGGCGTCATCTCGCCGATCGGCCATGTCGAAGCCAAAGTGTTCGAAAAGGTGATGACCATCAACGTCACCGCGACCTGGCGGCTGATCCGCTCGGTCGAGCCGCTGCTGATGCGCGCAGATGCGGGCCGGGCCATCATTCTCTCATCGGCTGCAGCCCATCGCTGCCGGCCTTTCTGGGGTCCCTACTCGGCATCGAAGGCGGCGGTCGAGGCGCTTGCCCGCACCTGGGCCGGCGAAACCCAGAGTACCGCACTGCGGATCACCAGCGTCGACCCCGGCGCCACCCGCACGGCGATGCGCGCGCAGGCAATGCCTGGCGAAGACCCGGACACGTTGCCGCATCCGCGCGACGTGGCGCAAGCCATCCTGCCGCTCGCCGGCCCGGATGTCACCGAAACCGGTAAACTCTTTGTCATCCGCGAGAACAAGCTCGTCGATTATCGGATGCCGGAATAACATCACTTCTCCCCGGCGACGGGAGGGATGCCTTTGCTTAGCGCTCAAGCCTGTTCGCTATGCTCGAGAGCCCCCTCATCCGCCCTTCGGACACCTTCTCCTCAAGGGGAGAAGGGGATTACTTCCCCCTTGACCAATCACCGTAGTCGCGCGATAAAGCCGCCCATGAAAACGGTTATCTGCATTATCTGCCGGAAGATTATTCGCTAGCGTTCCGCTGGCCTGGCCGTTTTCGTCTCCCAAAATCCAAGATGACAAACGTCCCGGCCTGCCGGTGACGATATTTTTTCGGATTTATGCTTTTGGGAGAGTGAAATGGGCACCGAGCCGCACCTGAAATTTTACAACACGCTGACGCGCGAAAAGGTCGACTTCAAGCCGATCGACCGCGAGAACGTCCGCCTGTATGTCTGCGGCCCGACGGTTTATGACTTCGCTCATATCGGCAATGCCCGGCCTGCGATCGCTTTCGACGTGCTCTTCCGGCTGCTGCGGCGGGTCTATGGCGAAACCCACGTCACCTATGTGCGCAACATCACCGACGTCGACGACAAGATCAATGCGCGCGCGTTGCGGGACCATCCCGGCCTGCCGCTCAACGAAGCGATTCGCCTCGTCACCGAGAAGACCGAGACGCAGTATCGCGAGGACGCGGTCGCGCTCGGCTGCCTTGAACCGACGGCGCAGCCGCGGGCGACGGAAAACATCCCGCAGATGATCGAGATCATCGAAAAGCTGATCGCCAAGGGACATGCCTATCAGGCGGCCGGAGAAGTGCTGTTCGACACCAAATCGATGGCGGATTACGGCCAGCTTTCCAAGCGCAACCTCGATGAGCAGCAGGCCGGCGCCCGCGTTGCCGTCGAGGAGCACAAGAAGAGCCCGGGCGACTTCGTGCTCTGGAAGCTGTCTGACGAGAACGAGCCCGGCTGGGAAAGCCCCTGGGGCCGCGGCCGTCCGGGCTGGCATATCGAATGCTCCGCCATGAGCGGGCGCTATCTCGGCGATGTCTTCGACATTCATGGCGGCGGGCTGGACCTGATCTTCCCGCACCATGAAAACGAGATCGCCCAATCGCGTTGCGCCCATGGCACGGATGTGATGGCGAATGTCTGGATGCACAACGGCTTCCTGCAGGTCGAAGGCCGCAAGATGTCGAAGTCCGAAGGCAATTTCGTCACCATTTACGAGCTGCTGCACACCGAAAGACTCGGCGGACGCGTGTGGCCGGGCGCGGTGCTGCGGCTTGCCATGCTGATGACGCATTACCGCGAGCCGATCGACTTTTCCGTCAAGCGGCTGGAGGAGGCTGAACGGCTTCTGGCGAAATGGCCGGCGGCTGACATCGGCGACGCAGCGCCGGACGCCACCATCGTGGCCGCCCTTGCCGACGACCTCAACACCGTCGCCGCCATCCAGGCACTGCATGCCCTAGCGCAAGCTGCCAATGCCGATCCGAGCATCCTGCCTACCTTCGCGGCAAGCGCGGCACTTCTCGGCCTATTGCCCGAGAAGGTGGAAATGGATGATGCCGTCGTTGCGGAAATCAACAGGCGCGTGCGGGCGCGGCTGGAACTGCTGAAGGCGAAGAACTTCGCCGAAGCCGACAAGATCCGCGAGGTGCTTTTGGCCGAGGGCATTCAGTTGAAGGACGGCAAGGACCCGGTGACCGGTGAGCGGACGACGACTTGGGAGGTCAAGCGGTGAGTGTGAATACCCCCCTCTGTCACTTTCGTGACATCTCCCCCACAAGGGGGGAGATTGGGGGGAGTTTGCCGCCCGTCCTCAAAGCATCATTAAGCTTCGTTTCTGCAGATTCAATCTGTCTTTGGGTTGATCGCGCGCCACGGGTTAACGATCTCCCCCCTTGTGGGGGAGATGTCACGAAAGTGACAGAGGGGGGTGTCTTGCCGCATACTCCGGTCCCATCGAGAATCCGGAATAATGCCCGTCGCATGCGTAAAACCGTGACAGATGCGGAGCTACGTCTCTGGAACGAATTGCGCGCTCATCGCCTTATGGGTCTTGGCTTTCGCCGCCAATTGCCAATTGCCGGATATATCGTCGATTTTGCCTGCCCGGCTGAAAAGCTTATCGTCGAGGTGGATGGCTTGCAGCACGCCAGCGAGCACGATCAAGCATATGATCGCGAACGCACTCGCCGCCTCGAAGCAGATGGCTGGACTGTTCTCAGATTCTGGAACAACGATGTCCTGAAGGATATTGACAACGTCTGCATGCATATCCTCATCGTCCTGGGAAAGGATAAAGCATGACCCCCACCTACACCGGCGGCTGCCAATGCGGCGCAATCCGTTTCCGTGTCCATGGCGAGCTCAAGGATGCATCGATCTGTCATTGCCGCATGTGCCAGAAAGCCTTCGGTGCCTATTATGCGCCGCTTGTTTCGACCCGCGGCGCCGCGCTCACATGGACGCGGGGCGAGCCCAAGAAGTTCCGGTCGTCCAATTTCGTCGAGCGTGGTTTTTGCGGCGATTGCGGTACGCCGTTGACCTATGAGGCGCCGGACGGCGTGGCGGTGGCGGCGGGTGCCTTTGACGATCCGTCAAAGCTGCCGCCGATTGTGCAGTTCGGCGTGGAAGGCAAGATTGACTTCGTCGACAGGCTGCATCTGCTGCCGGGACACCGCACCGAAGAGGACGCGGAGCAGGCGCCCTTCGTGCTGGAGATCATATCCAACCAGCACCCCGATCACGATACCCAAACCTGGCCACAGGAGAAGAGCCATGACTGAAGTCATCAGAAGCGGAGGATGCCAATGCGGCGCCGTGCGGTTTCGCATCCGCGGCCAGCTCGGCCGCCCCTCGATCTGCCATTGCCGCATGTGCCAGAAGCAGTTCGGCAACTTCTTCTCAGCCCTGGTCACGGCGCCCGATGAGGGTCTTGAATGGACGCGGGGGGAGCCGACCTACTTCCAATCTTCCGTCAACATCGATCGCGGCTTCTGCAAGAATTGCGGCACGCCGCTGACCTACCGCCATCCCGGCGGTCTGGAGATCGCTATCGGCGCCTTCGACGAGCGCGACGATTTGGCGCCGCAGATCCAGGTCAATTACGCCTCGCGCCTGCCCTGGGTCGACACCATATTCGAGCAGCCGGTCCATCAGGATCCGGATTTTTACGCGCGGCAGGAGCAGATCATCTCCTTCCAGCATCCCGATCACGATACGGACGTCTGGCCCGCCGAGGGATTGAAAATATGACGGAAATATTGCGTACGCTTTATCCGGAGATCGAACCCTATGCCTCCGGTCAGCTCGATGTCGGTGACGGCCATTTGGTCTATTGGGAGCGTGTCGGCACGCCCGGGGCGAAGCCTGCCGTTTTCCTGCATGGCGGCCCCGGCGGCGGCATCTCGCCGACGCATCGCCGTCAATTCGATCCGGCGCTTTACGACGTAACCCTGTTCGATCAGCGCGGCTGTGGCAAGTCGACGCCGCATGCCGGCCTCGATGCCAACACGACCTGGCATCTGGTCGCTGACATCGAGCGTTTGCGCGAAATGGCCGGCGTCGACAAGTGGCTGGTGTTCGGCGGTTCCTGGGGCTCGACGCTGGCGCTTGCCTATGCGGAAACGCATCCCGAAAGTGTTTCCGAACTGGTCATACGCGGCATCTACATGCTGACCAAGGCGGAACTCGACTGGTATTATCAGTTCGGTGTCTCGGAAATGTTCCCGGACAAGTGGGAGCGCTTCATCGCGCCGATCCCACCGGAAGAGCGTCACGAGATGATGCTGGCCTATCACCGCCGGTTGACACACGAGGACAAGGCCGTGCGCCTCAAAGCCGCCAAGGCCTGGGCCATTTGGGAGGGGGAGACGATTACCCTGTTGCCTGACCCTGCGACCAGCGGGCAGTTCGAAGACGCGGAATATGCGCATGCCTTCGCGCGCATCGAAAGCCACTTCTTCGTCAATGCCGGCTGGATGGAGGAAGGCCAGCTCCTCAGCGATGCCCACAAGCTGAAGGATATTCCGGGCGTCATCGTCCACGGCCGCTATGACATGCCCTGCCCGGCAAAATACGCCTGGGCACTGCACAAGGCTTGGCCCAAGGCGGAATTTCATCTGATCGAAGGGGCAGGCCATGCCTTTTCTGAACCAGGCATTCTCGATCAGCTCATTCGCGCGACGGATAAGTTTGCCGGGAAAGCATAGCTCGAGTAAGGCCCCTCACCCTAGCCCTCTCCCCGCGCACGGGGAGAGGGAACGACCTCACAAGCCCCTTCGCCCCGTGTAAACGCGGAGAAGGTGGACTCGAACGGTTTAGCAGAGCGAAACCGAGAGAGGACAGATGAGGGACGCCCCATTATCAAACCGGTTCGCCGGAGGAAACGAATGACACGCGAAAAAATCTATCTCTTCGACACGACCTTGCGCGACGGGCAGCAGACGCCCGGCATCGACTTTTCGGTCGAGGACAAGATTGCCATCGCCACCATGCTGGACGAATTCGGCCTCGACTATGTCGAGGGCGGCTATCCCGGCGCCAATCCGACTGATACCGCTTTTTTCAACGAAAAGCGGACGCAGACCGCCTCCTTCGTCGCCTTCGGCATGACCAAGCGCGCCGGCGTTTCCGCGTCCAACGATCCGGGCCTTGCCAGCCTTGTGCAGGCAAAGGCCGATGCGATCTGTTTTGTCGCCAAGAGCTGGGACTATCACGTCAAAGTCGCTCTCGGCTGCACCAACGAGGAAAATCTCGAACGCATCGCCGAAAGCGTCAAAGCGGCTGTCGACGCCGGCAAGGAAGCGCTTGTTGACTGCGAGCATTTCTTCGACGGCTACAAGGCCAATCCGACCTATGCGCTGGCCTGCGCCAAGGCGGCCTATGAAGCTGGCGCGCGCTGGGTCGTGCTCTGCGACACCAATGGCGGCACGCAGCCGCCGGAAGTGCGCGCCATCGTCGAGGCTGTGATCGCCGAGGGCGTACCCGGCGACTGTCTTGGCATCCACGCCCATAACGACACCGGCCAGGCGGTCGCCAATTCGCTCGCCGCGGTCGAAGCGGGGGTACGGCAGATCCAAGGCACGCTGAACGGCGTCGGCGAGCGCTGCGGCAATGCCAACCTGATTACGCTGATCCCCACCCTGGCGCTGAAAAGGGCCTATAGCGAGCGCTTCGAAACGGCGATCGACGGCGAACGGCTGCTAGGTTTGACCACGCTGTCGCATGCTTTCGATGAGCTGCTGAACCGGTCGCCCGACCATCAGGCGCCCTATGTCGGCGCCTCGGCCTTTGCGACCAAGGCCGGGATCCATGCCTCGGCATTGCTGAAGGACCCGCGCACCTACGAGCATGTGCCGCCGGAAAGCGTCGGCAATTTCCGCAAGGTCATGGTATCAGACCAAGGCGGCAAGTCGAATTTCATCAATGCGCTGAAGCGGCGCGGCATCGACGTCGGCAAGGACGACCCAAAGCTCGACCGGCTGATCCAGATCGTCAAGGAGCGCGAAGCATCCGGTTACGCTTACGAGGGCGCCGATGCCAGCTTCGAGCTGCTGGCGCGCCGCACCCTCGGCACCATTCCGGAATTTTTTGCGATCGATGGCTTCCGCGTCATGGTCGAGCGCCGCTTCGATTCCCACGGCCGAGTGAAGATCGTCTCGGAAGCGGTGGTCAAGATCATCATCGATGGCCAGACCGTCATGTCCGTCGCCGAAGGCGATGGTCCGGTCAACGCGCTCGACCTGGCACTGCGCAAGGACTTCGGCAAATACCAGCACGAGATCGACGATCTGGTGCTTGCCGACTTCAAGGTCCGTATCCTCAACGGCGGCACGGAGGCCATAACCCGCGTTCTGATCGAATCCACCGACAGCAGCGGCGTGCGCTGGTGGACGGTCGGGGTTTCGGAAAACATCATCGACGCCTCCTTCCAGGCGCTGATGGATTCCGTCATCTACAAGCTGATGAAGAACCGGCACATGGCGGGCAAGATCGCGGCGGAATGATCCGCCGCTCATCAAAAACCTTGACGATGCCGTCAAGGAAATGAATTGGCACCACAACCCGCATTGGAGTAAGCCCGTCGTTAAAAGAAAATAGCACGGCGGGAAATGCCAATGGCCACCGATACGCTCGCACCTGAGATCAAGAACGAGGACAGTCCGCGCGGGTTCGGTTTTGTGCTGACGGCCTATCTGCTGTGGGGCGTCCTGCCGCTCTACATGAAGGCCATGGCGCATATCCCGGCCATGGAGGTGATTGCCCACCGCATCTTCTGGTCCGTTCCTGTTGCGGGCGCAGTGCTTCTGGCGCTCGGCCGCATGGGTGATGTGAAGGCCGCGCTCAGCAACCCGCGCACGGTCGCCATGGCGTCGCTGACGGCGACGCTGATCACCATCAATTGGGGCACCTATGTCTGGGCGATCGGCGCAGGACATTCGCTCGATGCAGCCCTCGGCTATTTTATCAATCCGCTGTTCAGCATCGCGCTCGGCGCTTTGCTGCTGAAGGAAAGGCTTGCGCCGGCGCAGATCGTTGCGATCGGGCTTGCGGGAGCAGCGGTCGTCATCCTGACCGTCGAAGCGGGCACCCTGCCGTGGGTGGCGCTGTCGCTGACGTTCTCCTGGGGCTTTTACGCCTTTTTCCGCAAGACGCTCCCGGTCGGACCCAACCAGGGTTTCTTCCTCGAGGTGCTGCTGCTCTGCATTCCCGCAACGCTTTACATTCTCTATCTTGAGGCGCGCGGCGAAGGGCACTTCTATCAGACCGGCCTCTCGGATACCGCACTTCTGCTCGGTTGCGGGCTGGTGACCGCCCTGCCGCTGATGATCTTCGCCAATGGAGCGAAGCTTCTCAAGCTCTCCACCATCGGCATCATGCAGTATATCGTGCCGACCATGGTCTTCCTCATCGCCGTCTTCCTGTTCAAGGAACCTTTCGGCACGACGCAGATGATCGCGTTCTCGCTGATCTGGGCGGGGCTGGCGCTTTATAGTTGGTCGATGCTGAGTCAGAGCCGATCGCGCTAACGACTGGACATGGTTAGCAAATCTCTAATCAGAGCTTTGCGATGACGTCCTCTTCGCCGTCGCGTGAACCCACGGTTTCGGCGGCATGCTTGCGGATTGCCGGAATGATATCGGCGATCTGATCAATGACCAGCGGCTGCACGCGGTGGGCGGTGTGGATGAAGCCTTCTTCCGTCATGTGGCGGATCAGCTCCATCATCGGATCCCAGAAACCATTGATATTGGCAAAGACCATCGGCTTTTCGTGGCGGCCGAGCTGACCCCAGGTCATGATCTCGACGATCTCCTCCAGCGTACCGATGCCGCCTGGCAGCGCGACGAAGGCATCGGCGCGCTCGAACATGGTGTGTTTGCGTGTATGCATGTCCGGGGTTATGATCAGCTCGTCCAATTGACCGAGCGAATGGCGCGTCGCTTCCATATCGACGAGGAACTCCGGAATGATGCCGGTGACCTGACCACCATGCGACAGGACGCCGCTCGCCACAGCGCCCATGATGCCCTTCGTTCCGCCGCCATAGACAAGGCGTAACCCGCTCTCGGCGATGTTCTTACCAAGCTCTCGGCCCGCAGCTATGTGGGAAGGATCGCGCCCTGGCCTGGAGCCGCAATAGACACAGATGGATCGAATTGGCACAGAATCGTCAGTCATGAATGCAAACAACTATGCTGCAAATGCTCAGTCAAGAAATTTCAAAAGAAAACTTGTGCCCGAGCATGCGGAAATGGCTGAGAAAGCTTGTAAAAGCAGGCGAAATCGTTAGCAATTTCAAGAGTGGAGACGACTCCGCCGCTTGGAGATGAATGATGATGAAGAACCGTGCCGGCTTGCTGGCTCTGTTGGTGCTGGTAGTTGCGACCGTCCTGATGGTCTTCTTTGTGATGCCGCGCATCAACGGCGATAAGAAGTCGATCGGCGATGCCATCAATCAGGCGAGCGACGCGGTGAAGAACACCATTACGGAGAATGGCCCGAAAACCGGCGATTCTGTGAAGAAGGTCGGTGAAGTCACTGAAGGGGCGGTCGCGACCGCAACCAATGCTGCCGATGTCACGAAGAAGCTTACCGAACTTAGTGGCACGGCCGTTACGTCCCTTGCCGATCTCAAGGCTCTCTTCAAGGATGGCAAGGGGCCGACGGAGGACGTTTTCACCGCAGCCAAGACGAAGGTGATCACCGCGCTGCAGGCGATCGTCGATTTTGCCGCTCCCCAAGGCGCCGACGCCACGACGACCGCCCTCGTCAACAAGGCACATGACAGCGCCGGCAAGGCACTTGCCATCATCCAGTCGCTTCCGGAAAACATCGCCGATGCCGCCGCGGCGATCGACAAGGCGCGGACAGCGCTTACCGGCGAGGCGGCGCCGCAGACGCAAGCCGCGGGACCGGTCACGCCATCTTTTGACGTGCTGCGTGTCGAGCCCGATGGTTCCACCGTCATCGCGGGCTCGGCGGAGCCCAATTCCAAGCTGGAGATCGTCGACGGCGATAAGGTGGTGACGACGACCGATGTCGGGCCAAGCGGCGATTTCGCGGCAGTCCTCGACGACCCGCTTCCGCCCGGCGATCATGAACTGGTGCTGCGTGCGACGGGCAAGGACGGCAAGGCCGTCACTTCAGAGGAAGTTGCTACCGTCTCGGTACCGAAGGACGACAAGAGCCAGCTTCTCGCCATGGTTTCCAAGCCCGGCGCGGCAAGCCGCATCATCACCGCACCATCAGCCAAGCAAGGGCGCGTAGCGTCCGGCGAACAGACGGCGGCCAACACGCCCGCGAATGGCACCGGCGCGATGGCCAACGACGCCGCCGGCACTAAGCCGCAGGACAACACCGCCGTTGCTTCCGCCAATTCGGCTGACAACGCGGCGACCTCTCCCGCAACGATGACCGGCGGCCAGCCCGAAGTCATGGTCAATGCAGTCGAGATCGAAAACAACCATATCTTCGTTGCCGGGACGACAAAGCCGAATGCCAAGGTTCGTGCCTACGCGGACGACAAGCTGATCGGCGAGATCGTCGCGGGAGCCGACGGGCATTTCGTCGTCGACGGCACGATGCCGCTGGCGGTCGGCGACCACAAGATCCGCGTCGACGTTCTCGACGGCGCTGGCAAGGTCACGGTTCGCACCAGCGTCAATTTCACCCGTCCAGAGGGCAACCAGGTGACGGTCGCGGCGCAAACACCGGCGGCTTCCGGCAGCAGCGGCAATGCGCCAGCCGCCACCATGGTGCCGCTCGACGAAGGCGAACTGGGCAAGCTGAAGGAGAATACCGCCAAGGCTTTCGCCCTGCTGAAGGACCTTTTTGCGAATGGCAAGCAGCCGAATGCGGAACAACTCGCCGCCGCGCGCTCGGGGACTGAAATTGCCTTGAAGTCACTCTCGGAATTCCGTCCGGCAATCGATGCCAGTGCGGCGCTGAAACAAGCCGCTGCCAATGCCGCGAATGCGGCCGCCCAGGCGCTAAAAGTGCTGCAAGCTTTGCCAAAGGACCCGAAGTCGATTGGCGATGCGCTGCCCGATCTCGAAAAGATGATCGTCGCCGTCACCAAGCCCGAAAATGCGGCCCCGGCGCCCGCGAACGCCGAAACCTCCTCCAACGGAAGCGGCCCGAAGACTCTGCAGCAGGCACCGCTTTCGCAGAACAGCAATGCGGTTATCATCCGCCGCGGCGATACGCTCTGGCAGATCTCCCGCCGCACCTACGGCGCCGGCGTGCGCTACACGACGATCTATCTCGCCAATGAGGACAAGATCCACAATCCGGATCGGATCCTGCCCGGTCAGGTCTTCGGCCTGCCGAAAGATGCGCTGCCCAATGCGGAAGAACTGCACCGCAAGCGGCTTTCGGGCAATCACCCTTAAGACCGACGCTGCAACCTCAGGAGGCCAGGCGCAATCTACGCCTGGCCGCTGCTTTTACCCGACATAAAAATAGTATAAGCCTCCCGCCGACCCCCATTGCCCTGCTCATTACCTGAGGGGCAGTCCAGCCAGGTTGCGCGAGCGCACCCTTTAGCCCGGCTGGCACAGATATTCGCCGGAGACGGACATGGCAGACCGCAAGAAGACAATATCGGCGGATTCCAGCAATCCGTTGAACACGATCGTCAATCTCTGGCCCTACATGTGGCCGGCGGGACGGATGGACCTGAAGATGAGGGTCGTCTGGGCGACCGTCTACCTGCTGGTTTCGAAATTCTTCCTGCTGCTGGTCCCCTATTTCTTCAAATGGTCCGTCGATGCCCTCAACGGCAAGCTGGACATGCAGGGCATCCTGCCCGCCTTCATGGTGGGCGCCATCGCCCTCATCGTTGCCACCAACATTACGCGCCTCATTCAGCTCGGCCTCAATCAGTTGCGCGATTCGCTCTTTGCCAGCGTCGGCCAATATGCGGTGCGCCAGCTCGCTTACCGGACTTTCGTGCACATGCACGAACTGTCGCTGCGCTTTCATCTCGAGCGCAAGACCGGCGGCCTGTCGCGCATTATCGAGCGCGGCACCAAGGGCATCGAGACGATCGTCCGCTTCACCATTCTCAACACCGTTCCGACCTTCGTCGAATTCCTTCTGACCGCGGTTATCTTCTGGCGGGGCTACGGTTTTTCCTATCTCGCCATTACGGCGGTCACGGTCTGGCTCTATATCTGGTTCACTGTCCGGGCGAGCGACTGGCGCATCTCCATCCGACGTTCGATGAACGAGAGCGACACCGACGCCAACACCAAGGCGATCGATTCGCTTCTGAACTTCGAAACCGTCAAATATTTCGGCAACGAGGAGATGGAGGCCAGGCGCTTCGATCAGTCGATGTCGCGCTATGAGAAGGCCGCTACCGATGTCTGGACGTCGCTCGGCTGGCTGAACTTCGGTCAAGGCTTGATCTTCGGCCTCGGCACCACGGTCATGCTGGTATTTTCCGGCTGGGCCGTGCTCAATGGGCATCAGACGGTCGGCGACTTCGTCTTCATCAACTCCATGCTGCTGCAGCTTTCGGTGCCGCTGAACTTCATCGGCTTCGTCTACCGCGAAATCCGCCAGGGCCTGACCGACATCGAGGAGATGTTCGATCTGCTGGAAGTCAAGCCCGAGGTGACGGACGCTCCCGACGCCCGGGAATTGGCCATCGGCAACGGCGCCATTTCTTTCAAGGATGTGTATTTCGCCTATGATTCTGCCCGGCCGATCCTGAAGGGCATTTCCTTCGAGGTGCCGGCCGGCAAGACGGTCGCCGTCGTCGGGCCCTCGGGAGCGGGCAAATCCACCCTGTCGCGGCTTCTCTACCGCTTTTACGACGTACAGAGCGGCACGATCACCATCGACGGCCAGGACCTGCGTAAGGTGACACAGAAGAGCCTGCGCAAGGTGATCGGCATGGTGCCGCAGGACACGGTGCTCTTCAACGATACCATCGCCTACAATATCCGCTACGGCCGGCCCGCTGCGAGCGAGGACGAGGTGACGACTGCGGCAGAAATCGCCCAGATCGGCGACTTCATCCGCCTTCTGCCCGAGGGCTTCGAGACGAAAGTCGGCGAGCGCGGCCTGAAACTGTCCGGCGGCGAGAAGCAGCGCGTCGCCATCGCGCGCACCATCCTCAAGGCTCCGCCCGTGCTTATCCTCGACGAGGCCACCTCGGCGCTGGACACGACGACCGAACGGGAAATTCAGGCGGCACTGGATGTCGTCTCCAAGAACCGTACGACGCTGGTCATCGCCCATCGGCTCTCCACCGTCATCGGAGCCGATGAGATCATCGTCTTGAAAAGCGGCGAAATCGCCGAGCGCGGTACGCATGCCGCCCTCCTGGAGCAGAATGGGCTTTATGCCTCTATGTGGAATCGTCAGCGCGAGGCTACGCAGGCGGAAGAGCATCTGAAGCAGGTGCGCGAGAGCGACGAACTCGGCGTGGTCAACCGGCTGGCGCCTGCGAACTGACATTCCGTCCTGCTCATCCGCTGTTCGGTTTCGTGCCGATCGAGAAGGGCGCAACCATTGCGCCTGTGCGACTGATATATTCGCGCCTACCCTTGCGCACACCCCAACGAGCCGGGCTGGCCTTTTCATGCAAGGCGGGCATCTATGTCTGTTCCTTGCAGCCGCACGTTGCCAGAATGCATCAAGGGTGTTGGTGAAAGCGGCGCCAGCATTGCTCGCAACGACTTTTGCCTGTAGTCACCGTCAACTGGTAATCACAGGAGTCCGCCATCGATGAGCTTGTTGAATAGCATACGCAACACGATCGTCCCGGTGCACAAGGAAGGTTATCCCTTTGTCGGGGGTTTCTTTGTTGCGTCGCTGGTTCTTGGCTGGATCTTCAAGCCGCTTTTTTGGATCGGCTTGATCTTCACGCTCTGGTGCGGCTATTTCTTCCGCGATCCCGAACGAATGACGCCGCAGGACGACGATCTCGTCGTATCACCTGCCGACGGCAGGGTCTCCGGCGTTCAGATGGTGACGCCGCCCGCCGAGCTTAATCTCGGCCACGAGCCCATGCTGCGCATCTCGATTTTCATGAACGTCTTCGATTGCCACGTAAACCGCTCGCCTATGCGCGGCCGCATCACCAATATCGCCTATCGCCAGGGCAGCTTCCTCAATGCGGAATTGGACAAGGCAAGCGAGCAGAACGAGCGCAACGGTCTCGTCGTCGAGACGAAACATGGCGAGATCGGCGTCGTGCAGATTGCCGGCCTCGTCGCCCGCCGCATCCTCTGCTTCGTCAATGAGAACGAACCGATCGACGCTGGCGAGCGCATCGGCCTGATCCGATTCGGTTCGCGCCTCGATGTCTTCCTGCCGGCGGAAGCGGCGGCGCGCGTCGCGGTCGGGCAAAGGGCGATCGCCGGCGAAACAGTCATTGCCGAATTCGGCTCGTTGAAGGGCCCTATCGTTAGCCGCCGTAGCTAAGCCGGGAGAAGACGAGCGAGATGAAGACGCCTTTTCCGCCCTTCGAGCCGCATGGTCCAAATGACGAGGCGCGCGGGCCGCGCCTGCGGGAAATTCCGCTGCGGCTGATGGTGCCGAATATGATCACCGTGCTGGCGATCTGCGCCGGCCTGACCGGCATCCGTCTCGCCTTCGAAAACCGCTACGAACTCGCCGTGGTGGCCGTGCTGGTGGCCGCTTTCCTCGATGGCATCGACGGGCGGGTGGCGCGGCTGATGAAGGCCACCTCCAAGTTCGGCGCGCAAATGGATTCGCTTGCCGACATCGTCAATTTCGGCGTCGCGCCGGCGCTTGTCGTCTATGTCTTCCTGCTGGATCAGGCGCGCTCGCTCGGCTGGATCGCAGCGCTGATCTATACCATTGCGGCCGGTCTGCGGCTCGCGCGCTTCAATGTCATGGCGGAGCGCGAGAACAAGGCGTCCTGGCAATCGGAATATTTTGTCGGCGTCCCGGCGCCAGCCGGCGCGATGCTGGTGTTGCTGCCCGTCTATCTCGGCTTCCTGGGCCTGACGCCCACCAAGACATTCGCCTATTGGGGTGCTGCCTACACCGTGTTGATCGGCTTCCTGCTGGTCAGCCGCCTTCCCGTCTGGTCCGGGAAAACGGAAAGCAGCCGCATCCGCCGCGATCTCGTGCTGCCGATCATGCTTGCCCTCGTCGTCTACGTGGCGCTGCTGATGAGCTATACCTGGCATGTCATGGTGGTTACTGTCGTTGCCTATCTCCTGTCCCTGCCCTTAGGCGCCCGTTCCTGGACGCGCAAATACGGCACCTACACCATCAATGGCCCTGCCGATCCGGACGTGGACGATTCCAACGACGACATCGGCCGGCATATCTAGCCGCAATCGGGCAGGGTCCGGCTAAGACGCACCCGCGACAAAAGGTCATGCCCCCATCGCCTCCGCGTCCAAATTCTGCTGCGCGAACGCAACTAATTAACGAAAAATAAACAACTAAATTAGATATGTGTTGCGTTAAATTTCGCGTCGTCCTCGCGAAATATGGTCGGTGTTTACAAAAGCTGATCGGCAAATGCCTTTGATTTGTCATGATTTATGGCAAAACCACGAGGCAGGGGCCGTGATCAAAAACACCCTAGGGAACACGTTGAGGAGTAACACATGACCACGAAAAAAGACGAAACGATACAACCGCAAGCAAAGATCGATCCGACTGCGCTCTATCGTCCGCTTGGCCTCAAGGCCGTCTTGGCAGCACATCTGATGCTGAAAACCAAGCCGCTGAAGAAGAAGATCGCTTAAGCCTGCTACATCTGCCAACGACCCCGCTGGCCCGAACACCGGGGTTCATGGCAGTGCCGATTCGAAATAAAAGCGTCAGAAGAAGCTCAACTGGCCATCGCCCGGATCCGTCTTCTTTAACGGTTTGGCCGGAGGTTCGATAGCAACCGGCACCTGCAGTTCCGGCCCCATATTGGCGACCTTATTGACGCGGTCGGAAACTGGGATCGCCTCAAAGAAATCTTCCTGAACCGGCACCATCAGGTCCAGCACCTCACGCGGCTCCTGCGTCTTGCAATCGAGCCAGCGCGTAAAATCCTCCGGCTTGATGACGACAGGCATTCGGTCATGGATAGGCCGCATCGCTCGGTTCGCTGCTGTCGTCAGGATCGCGCCGGTATCGACTTCGGAACCATCGGCCGACGACCAGGTCTCCATCAGGCCGGCAAAGGCGATGACGCCGCCGTGGCGCGGACGAATCCAATAAGCCTGCGATTTCTCGCCGCTCTCCTTCGATGGGCGGTGCCATTCGTAAAAGCCCGACGCGGGGATCAGGATGCGCCGGTGTCGCATGGCTGCGCGGAACGAGGCCTTGCCGATCGCAGTTTCCGCCCGGGCATTGATCAGCAGCGGAAATTCCTTGGGATCCTTCACCCAGGCCGGCGTAAAACCCCAGCGGACGAGCAGCGCGCGACGATCCGGCAAGTTGCTGCCGCGCTCCTGCCGATCGCCTGAAACCACGACCAAGATCGGTTGCGTCGGGGCAATGTTATAGCGCGCGGGAAAGTCCTCATGCTCGAGATAACCGAGCAATTCCCGCACCTTCATCTCCGTTTCCATCAACGCAAATCGACCGCACATGCAGCTTGTGTTGCACCCGCAAGGCGCGGGGTCAAGGAGAAGGTCAGTTGCGAGGGCCGAAGAGAATGATCGTCGCGCCCACCAGGCAAACGACAGCGCCGAAGAGATCCCAACGATCCGGCATCCGTCCCTCGACCAGCCACAGCCAGAGAATGGAGGCGACAATGTAGACACCGCCATAGGCGGCAAAGGTGCGTCCCGCCGCATCGCTCGGCACCAGCGTCAGCAGCCAGGCAAAGAGTGCCAGCGACAGCAGGCCCGGAGCAAGCCACCAGATCGGCCTTGCCAGCCGCAGCCACGCCCAGAAGGCAAAACAGCCGGCGATTTCTGCCAGCGCGGCGAGCGCGTAAAGTCCATAGGTCATCATGATTTGCGGCAGCCTGGCTGGCGGACCCGAATCGCCGCCATTCTCTTTTGCGAGTAAAAGGACTTCCCTCCCACACGACAAGGGCCGTATCCTATGGAGCTGAGAACTCTCCCGTCCCCACAGATCATTCGTCGCCCGATATCTTCAACAGAACCGGACCTCGCCCAATGACCTCCGTCCCTCGTCCCGCCTCTTCCGCCATCCTTGAACGTGATGGCCGATTCCTGTTGGTCCTGCGACGCAATCCGCCATCTGCCGATATGTATGCCTTTCCCGGCGGGCGGGCTGAAGCTGGCGAAACGCCGGCGGAAACGGCATTGCGGGAGTTCAGGGAAGAGACCGGGATAACGGCTCGAAACCCCCGTCTATTTGAGACTTACGAACTCAGGAGCCATGCAGCAGACGGGACGCTCGTCAGCCATTTCGTTCTATCGGTTTTTCTGGTCGATGCCGACGAGGATATGATCGCCGAGGCTGCCGACGATGCCGCGGCGATCGGCTGGTATTCGCTGGAAGAGATCCGCGCCCTGCCCGTTCCGGCGAGCGTGCTCGAATGCGCCGAGCGGCTGACCGCTGCTCGCGTCCGATGAGGCTTTCGCCGCTCCGGCGTTAACGATGCAAAGCAATAAGAGGGTGGAAAGCGGGGTTTTCGCCTTGTTACCGACAAGCTTGCCATATCAACTAGGCGTATGATTCACCGTCGCCTCATAAACCTGCTTGCGGTCTGCGCCGTGCTTTCGGCTGCATTTCCAGCCTTTGCGCAGCCTGCGGCGACTGCTCCGGAGGTGCAGGCGCCTGGCGACGCCGATAATGCCGAGCGGCCGACTCCCTATGACGATCAACTGTCGCGGCTCGCCGAAATTCTTGGCTCGATCCATTATCTGCGCAATCTCTGCAACACTGGAAAAGAAGATTCCTGGCGAGCCGATATGCAGCAATTGCTCGACGCAGAGACGAAAGACGAGCCGAAACGCAAGGAAAAGCTGACCGCGTCGTTCAACCGAGGATATAGATCCTTCGCATCGGTTTACACGGATTGCACGCCGCAGGCCATCGTCGCTGAGGAGCGCTACCGTAACGAAGGTGCAACACTTGCCACAGAAATAACCGCTCGCTTTGGAAATTGACGATTTATTAACCCCTTTTCGCGCCGAGCCGTGTCGTTTTAGGAAAAGGCTGATAAAGTCGTTAATCAAGCGGTAAGGACATGGACGTCTCGAGGAACGAAACAATGGAACCAAGCCTGAACGACATCGACGACATGATTGTCCACGAAAAAAGGCAGGCGGCGCTGGAATACCAGAACGAAGCCTGGGCCGACGGAATGGCTGACGGAATCGAGCCGGAAATCATCGCTGACGCCGCTATTGCCCATGCCATCCGCGAGACTATTCGCATTCAAGGAGAACAGGGCGCGGAAGCCTTGCTCGAATCACTTAGGGACCGCATGCTTGCTGGTGAATTCTCTCCGAACCGCACCCTGCAATAACAGCCAGAGATCCCTATGCACACCGTACCGGGCAATGAGTTTCGACGTTCCATTGCCTCGCTAGCCGTAGCGACCATGTTTTTCGGCAGCCTCGCCCTCCCTTTGCCGGCCCTCGCTTTCTCCCAGCTCAATCCGCCCGCCGCCCAGCCGAGCGTCCCCGGGAAATCCGCGCAGCAGCGCAATGACAAGCCGGTCGAGGAGGCGCTGGAGGCGCCTTCAAAGACGATTCCCATGCCCGATCCGCTGGTCAACAACCAGGCCGGACAGAGCAGCGACCCCGCGTCCGGCAATACCGCAAATGGCGGCAAGCCGGCGGAGATCCTCTTCGATATCAGCAAGGCGCCGGAGCCGGTACGCAAGCTGCGCGAAGCGATTGTCGAGGCGGCCGCTTCGGGTGATCTCGAGCGTCTGCGTCCGCTGATGAATGTCGGTGGCGGTCTCAAGCAGACGCAGGTGACGGCGGATGATCCGACTGAAGACCCGATCAAGACGCTGCATGACCTTTCCGGCGACCCCGACGGCATCGAGATCCTTTCCATTCTGCTCGACATCATGTCGACGGGTTTTGCCCATACCGGCCAGGGCACGCCGGATGAAATGTATGTCTGGCCCTATTTCGCCGAAAAAGACATTAAGTCCCTGACAGCACCGGAAAAGGTCGATTTGATGCGCATCGTGACCGCCGGCGATTTCTCCGACATGCTGGAATTCGGCGGCTATAATTTCTATCGCGTCGGCATCACGCCCGATGGCAGGTGGAAATTCTTCACTTCGGGCGAATGATCCGGACGCGGAACTTGCGGTTCCCGACCGGAGGCCTTACCTCTGAGCGACAGGCCAATTAGAGAACAAAGGGATAGAGCGGGAAAGCGATTCCGTGAAGCGCTGAACCGCTCTAGCGGGTCCACAATGCCAGCCGTATTCCTCAGAGATCGCTCCTTTCTCCGCGTCACCGGCGCGGAGGCGGAAGCTTTCCTGCATAATCTTATCACCACCGATCTTGCCTCGCTCGGCGCAGACGAGGCCCGTCCGGGCGCGCTGCTGACGCCGCAGGGCAAGATCCTGTTCGACTTCATGATCTGGCGGGATGGTCCTGGCTTTCTGCTGGAGACGGATGCAACGCAGAAAGACGGGCTTTTGAAGCGGCTGACCATGTACCGGCTGCGCGCTCCCGTTGATTTTGTCGCGGTCGACACGGAAGGCGTCACCGTCGCCTGGGACGAGCATATAGCCGAAAGCCGAAGGGATAGCCGTTTCGCCAAGGCGGGGATCACTCTGACGCGCACGCCCGGCCAACACGGCGATGATGCCGAGGGCCTTTACCGGACTCTGCGCATTGCCAACGGCATTGCCGTTTCCGGCGAGGATTTCGCCCTCCAGGACGCTTTTCCGCATGACGTACTAATGGATATCAACGGCGGTCTCGGCTTCCGCAAGGGCTGCTATGTCGGGCAAGAAGTGGTTTCCCGCATGCAACATCGCGGCACTGCGCGCCGGCGCGTCGTCATCGTGTCTGGCAGCACGGATCTGCCCGCCACCGGAACCGAATTGACGGTCGGCGGCAAGCCGATCGGTACACTTGGTTCCACCGGAGGCTCCAAGGGGCTCGCCATCGTTCGCATCGACCGCGCCGGCGAAGCCATCGCCACCGGCACAGCGATTCTGGCAGCGGATCGCGACGTTTCTCTTGCGCTACCCGCCTGGTCCGGCCTCTCCTTCCCCACGCAGAGCGATGAGGCTTCGGCATGACAGCGGCCAATACCGCGCGCGCCTGGCAGCGCATGCTGTCTGGCCGCAGGCTGGATTTGCTTGATCCCTCGCCGCTCGACGTCGAGATCGGCGATATCGCCCACGGGCTTGCCCGCGTGGCGCGCTGGAACGGCCAGACCTCAGGGGATCATGCCTTTTCGGTGGCGCAACACAGTCTGGTGGTGGAGACGATCTTCCGTCATCTCAACAAAACAACGCCGGACGAGCTGTTGGCGGCGCTGCTGCATGATGCCCCCGAATACGTTATCGGCGATATGATATCGCCATTTAAATCCGTGGTCGGCGGCGACTACAAGGCGGTGGAGAAGCGCCTGGAAGCCGCGATCTACAGACGTTTTGCCCTGCCGCCGCATTGCAGTCCGGAGCTGAAGGAAAAGATCAAGAAGGCCGATACGGTCTCCGCCTATTTCGAGGCGACGTTGCTCGCCGGTTTCACGCCGCAGGAAGCGCGCAAATTCTTCGGCCAACCGCGCAGCATTACGGGGGAGATGTTGCCAATCGAACCGATGCCGGCGATCGAAGCACAACGGCTTTTCCTGGCGCGCTTCGAGGCGATCGAGGCCGAACGCGCCACTATGAGAGCCGAAGCATGACCGCGATCGTTGTATCACCCCTGTCACGCATCGCGGAAATGGCCGTTCGCCACGGCGCATCCGAAATGATCAGCCTGATGGCGAAGGAACAAACGTTTCACCGGCCGGCCGTCATCAGGGCCGAACGGCATCTGCTGCTTGGCATGAACGACATCAGCTTTATCGGAACCGGCGATCTTGTGGCGCCGCAGGAGACGCATGTCCGCGATATCATCGATTTCGCCCGGAGCTGGGACCGCACCGCGCCGCTGCTGATTCATTGCTGGATGGGCGTGTCGCGCTCACCGGCGGCGGCGCTGATCGCTGCGCTTGCCGTGCATCCCGAAACGGACGATCTGGCGCTTGTCTGGCGCCTGCGCACCGCCTCGCCCTATGCGACGCCAAATGCGCGGCTGATCATGATCGGCGACCAGATGCTTGACCGCAAAGGTCGGCTCGTCGACGCCGTCAAGGCGATTGGCCGCGGCGCCGATGCGGATGGCAATGCGCCCTTCGTCCTGTCGCTGTCAGCGGAAATTGCCGTCGTATAAAAACGGAGACTGCGCTTGCGCAATCTCCGTCCATTTCCAGTCCATTCGAAAACTGCCGATCAAGCGGCAACGCTATCCGACGCACCAGTGTCGTATTGGCCGTGGGTATTCTGATAGACATTCATCGACGCCTCCATCTCGCGGATGAAGACTTCCAACGCGTTCAGATCGGTCTTGCCGCCGACGGCGGTGCCGTCACTGTTTTCGTCGGCAAGAGCGCTTTCAGCCAGAACGCCGGATTGCGCCGCTTCCTGCAGCTCCTCGGCCTCCGCAACGCCACCGTGATTTTTATCAAGGGGATTGTACGAGGCAGCGCTCATGCTGCTTCCAACTGAAGAAATACGACTCATCCAAATCTCCTGAAATAAACGCCGCGAGGCGTTTTCTGTGGGACGCAGTACGCTCGTTGAAACGCCGTTGGGATAGGGCGAACACGCTGTGCAGGGCTATTCGATGACCGCACAGGCCAGCCGTTTGCCAGCGCCGCCAACGGGTTGGCTGCGGTAGTCATCCGACTCGGCATGGATCATCAGCGTTCGGCCACGAATGCCGTTTTTGCCGTCGAGCAACACCATGCTGTTAAAGACTTGCGCCCTGAGTTTGCCGTCCTGATCGACATATTGATTGGGCATGTCGCCGGCATGCGGGCCATTTGCCGCGAGGAGGCCGTGCTCGGCATTGGCGGGATTGAAATGACCGCCCGCGGATTCGAAAGCATGCATGTGGTCGCAATGATTGTTCTCGTGGATATGAAAGGCAACCCAGCGATTGGCCGGCAGACCGGAGACGTCCAGTTCGATCAGCACGCCCGCCTTTCCTTCAGTCAGGACCGCCCGCCCCGCCTGTTTACCGTCGAGACCGACAAAATTGGCAATCGCCGTCTGTTTGTCCTGTGCAGCGGCGGATAGAACTGCCGTCAAGGCCAGAGCCGCAGCAATAAGGATCGTCCTCATGGAACATTCTCCCGTTTGAGTCGTGGATGCAACGCATCATCGGAGCGGGTGTTCCCGCAAGAAGGGAAATGAGCAGGCGTCGGCCGCAAAAACGGCCCGCTATTTGTCCGGCGGGCCGTTTGGTGGTTTGGCAAGAAAAGCCGCTCAGGCTGCCATATTGTCGACGTCGTACTGACCGTAAGTGCTGTTATAGGCGTCCATCGGCGTCAGCATATCGAAGTCAAAAGCGCTGCTGGCCTCGGGCATTTTGCTCGTCGTCGCACCGCCGCTGGGCATTTGCATGAGCATCGCCATCAGGCTGCTCATTGCGCCATTCGCGCTACCGCTATCGACCGCGTCAGTTTCGAGAATGCCTGGACGCTCGTCAACTTCGCGCTCTTCCTGACTCAAAACACCGTCGCCATTCGCATCGAGCCGCGAAAGCGTACCGCGATAGGGATAGGTACTACTGGATGTGGAAGATACATGGGACATACAAACCTCCTAGGGTCAGGAGCCGCCTCATGCGACGTCGTTTGTACGCAATACGTTCTGGTTAACTATAGGCGTTCATAGGCTGATTTGCCGCGCGGGTAAAGACGAATTGTTAATGAGTATTAACAATAGTTCCCAAGTTATAAATCGTAATTTTCTAATAAAATCAAAAAGGCGGCCGACGTCGCATGCGCCGCTTTTCTCGCGCGTAATTCGCTGAAATCATAGAGAAAATCGATTGCCTTCCCCTTACTGTCCCGCTCATTTCGTATAAGGTGACGGCAAAAGCCCATGGAGGGGACATGACGGAACTGCTGCTGATCGTGATTGTGGTCGCGGGCATTTTGATCCTGCGCAGCTACAATCTACGGCTACAAAGGCTGGAAAGCCGCGTTCTGCAGCTGCAAAACGCGCTTGCCGGTCATGTGCTAGCTGTCGGCGCAAGCGAATCAGCAGCAACGGCAGAGCCTGTTCAAGACGCCATCCAACCTTCCGAAAACGCAGCGGAACTATTGACCGAAGCTGTCGCGGAACCAACCGTCGAAGCGGAAGATGCCGCCGTCACTGCACGCGACAACGTGGAGCAAACCGAGCATGTGGCTGTCCCTGCCCTTGCGCCGGAAGAGGAGAGCCTCGAAAGCACCATCGGCGCCCGTTGGGCCGTCTGGGTGGGCGGCATCGCGCTGGCGCTCGGCGGCATCTTCCTGGTCAAATATTCGATCGAGAGCGGCCTGCTCAGTCCTGCCGTACGGCTGGTGCTTGCGGCCATCTTCGGCTTGGTGCTCATGGCGGCCGGCGAAGTCATCCGGCGCCGGTCGGAGCCCGTGCTGGCCAATACCTTCCGGAACGCGATGATCCCCGGCGTGCTGACGGCGGCGGGTGTCGTCGCGCTGTTCGGCGCGACCTATGCCGCCCATGGGATTTACGGCTTCATCGGGCCGGCCGTCGCCTTCGTCCTTCTTGGCCCGATTTCGCTCGTAACGCTTGGCCTGTCGCTGCTGCATGGACAGGCGCTTGCAGGGCTAGGGCTGCTGGCGTCCATGATCACGCCCGCGCTCATCGCCTCGACGGCGCCAAGACCCTGGACGCTCTTTGGCTATCTCGTCTTCACCTGGCTCGCCACCATTGCCGCATCGCGGCTGCGTCGTTGGTACACCGTGCCGTCCTTTGCCAATGCCCTCCTCAGCATCTGGCCGCTGCTTTACATCTTCAACAGCGACGTGGTCGATCTGACACCGGTTACCTTGACCATTCTGGCGATGATGGCCGGCGTGGTTTTCGTTTGGCCCGGGCGCCGTGAAGTAGCCGCAACGCGTCAAGAAAACACCGCCGGATCGGCCGAAATCGAAGACTCGTCCGCCTCGCCACCGGCCAGCCACTGGGCGAGGTTCCTGGCGCGTGCACCGCTTGGCATGACGCTGACAGCATCCATCGGCGGCGCCACGGTAGCCATGGCCTTCCTTGGTTACAGCCTCAGGTACGGGTATCCGCTGCCGGACGCATCGCTTCTCTTTGCCGTGATCGTCGCAACTATCGCCGCCTTCGGAGCCAGCCGCGTATATGCGGCCTGGGCGGCAATCCTGTCGGCGCTGGCCGCCGGCTTCGGCATGTTCGTCGCTCTGATGCAGCCGGAGATCGGTGCGGAGCTGAATATAGCGCAGATCGTTCCGGCGTTGTCCCGTCTCGTCGTCTATGACGGCCTCGGGCTCGGCGCGGCCTTCGTCATCCTCGGCTTCTTCTTTCTCAGGCGTTTTGGCGAAAGCGAGAAGCCCTTTGCGGCGCTGTGGAGCGTGATCATGGTCGCCACGCCGCTGACGATCGCCGTGATCAGCTATGTCACCTTCGGCAACTGGACGCGTGACTGGCTGCATGGGGTCTATGGCATCGTGCTTGCCGCTGTGCTGTTGGTGCTCGCCGAATTGCAGCATCGTCGATCTCCGACGGATCTTGCCTTGCCGACCAATATCCTCGCGGCCGGCTCCTTCGCCGCCCTTGTCTTCGCCCTGCATACGCTCGCCCATGACGCCGTTCCGACGGTGTTGCTGCCGGTGCTCGGCATGGCCTTTCTGCTAGCCGGGCGCGCCCGCACCTGGCCGGCGCTGCCATGGACGATGGTCGCGGCGCTGATCATCACTCTTGGGCGCATCGCCTGGCAACCGACCATCGTCGATCCGGGTCAGCTCGGCACGACGCCTATCTTCAACATGCTGCTTGCCGGGTACGGCATCCCGGCGGCGCTCGCCGGCTGGGCCGCGTTCAAGCTCCGCCATTCGCCGGACCTCAGGCTGCGCAACGCTCTGCAGGCGCTTGCGAGCTTCCTGGTATTGCTGACGATTGCCATCCTGGTGCGCCATGCAATGAACGGCGGTGTCTTGAATTCAAACGTTCCGGCGCTCGGTGAACAATCGATCTACACATTACTGGCAATCGGCGCCTCCGCGACGCTGATGGCGCTTGATCTCAGCGCATCGAGCCTTGTGTTTCGTTATGGAGGCATGGCGCTGGGCGTCCTCTCCGTCATTTCGATCCTGACGCTGCATCTGCTCGGGCTCAATCCCTTCCTGACAGGCGAAAGCACGGGCCGAATTCCCTTCTTCAACCTGCTGCTGCTCGGCTATCTGCTGCCGGCGATTGCCTATGGCGGGCTGGCGCTTTACGCGCGGGGCAAACGGCCCCTGCTTTATGTGACGATGTTGGCCGTGGCCGGCGCGGTCATGGCCTTTGCATGGGCGACTCTGTCAGTGCGCCGCTTCTGGCAGGGCGAATACATTCCGTTCTGGAACGACTTCATCCAGGGGGAAGTCTATTCCTATTCGGTCGTCTGGCTGCTGATCGGCATTGCCCTTCTCTGGCTTGGCGCGCGTTTTGACGCTCGCAGCCTGCGTATTGCTTCGGCCGCGCTCGTGTTCGTCGCTGTCGTGAAAGTCTTTCTGATCGACATGGCAAATCTCGAAGGCTTCTTGCGGGCCCTATCCTTCATCGGCCTCGGCGCAGTGCTGATCGGTATCGGCCTGTTCTATCAGAAGGTCCTGACGGGGAGAAAAGCGACGGAATGATTGCGGCGAATCTCTACGCTCGGTAGGAACGCACAAGATCATTCCGACACATCATTCCGAACATGGGGCCGAAGATGGATATCAACAAGATGGCGCGGGCCTTTGCCCCGTTCGAGACACTGGCCGCCCAGCTTATTCCCCATGCGGCCGATGGCGACGACGGCTCGCACGACGTCGCCCATATCCTGCGCGTCTTCAAGAATGCCATGTCCATCCAGGCCGAAGAAGGCGGCGATGCCCGCATTCTGGCGGCCGCCGTGTTGCTGCATGACTGCGTCTCTGTGGAGAAGAATTCGCCGCATCGTGCACAGGCATCAAGGCTCGCGGCCGAGAAGGCTTCGGGTATCCTCAAGGAGCTTGGATGGCCCCGCGAAGATATCGCCGCCGTAGCGCATGCAATCATCACACACAGCTTTTCCGCCAATATTCCGCCGGAAACGCTGGAGGCGAAAATGCTGCAGGATGCCGACCGGCTGGATGCGATCGGCATGGTCGGCGCTGCCCGTTGTTTCTATATTGCGGGTCGCCTGGGCTCCGGCCTCTACGATCCTTTCGACCCACTCGCCACGGAGCGGCCGCTGGACGACAAGCGCTTCGCCATTGACCATTTCGAGACAAAGCTGTTCAAACTGGCGGATGGGTTCCAGACCGATACCGGCCGGAGGTTTGCTGGCGAGCGGCATGACCGGTTGAAGACGATCATGGCAATGTTCATCGACGAAATCTGAGGGCTATCATGCAGGTCAGCGATCTCTTCATCTATCCGCTCAAGAGCGCGCGCGGCATTGCCATTCCATCTGCCTCGATCGACGCTTTCGGCCTGATCGGCGATCGTCGCGCCATGCTGGTCGAACCATCGGGCGATTTCATCACGCAGCGCGAAGTGCAGGATCTTGCCCGCATCGACATCCAGCCCGGCCCCTCCTATCTGCGCCTGAAAATGGACGGCAAGGCCGACATCATCGTGCCGCCGCCGCAGCCTGACAACCGCATGGACGTCGTCGTCTGGAAATCGACGGTCAGCGCCTCCGTTGCCGATGAAGAAACCAACAAGGCTCTGTCCGCCTGGCTCGCGCGCGATGTCAAAATGGTCTTCTTCGACAGGTTCGCCAAGCGCAGCGCCAATCCGGAATGGGCCGGCGGCGAAACGCCGGTCACCTTCGTCGACGGATACCCTGTTCTCGTCACCACAACCGGCTCGCTGAAGGCGCTCAACGCCAATCTTGCCAGCCATGGCGAGGGCGCGGTCGGCATGGACCGTTTCCGCCCGAACATCGTCATCGATATCGATGAGGAATGGCCGGAGGACCGCTGGGCGGCAATCGAGATTGGCGGCATTCGCCTCGATCTCGTCAAGCCCTGTGCCCGCTGCATCATGACAACGCAGGACCAGAAGACCGGCTCGCGCGATGTTCCGAATCCGATGCCCGCCATGGGCCGCGTCCGCATGTCCGCCGACCGCCGCGTGCCCGGTCCGCTGTTCGGCTGGAATGCCGCGCCGCGCGGCGAAGGCTCGGTGAAGATCGGCGATACGGTGACTGTGGTCGAGGAACGGCCGGAGGGCTGGGAATTCAAGCGGCGATAGCCGTTTCGCCGCTTGTTTAGCGCTTGCGGGGCCGAGGCAGCAGGTGCATGCTGAGCGCTCATTTTGAACCCGTCAGTTGCGGCTGAAGCAGCCGTGGCGCACCGGGCTTTCGCGAGGTGCGTGCGATGGAGTGCGCGGGCTGCGGTTTCGATATTCAGAGCGGCTTTGCTTTCTGTCCGCGATGCGGCGCAAAGCAACCTATCTCCTGCGCTGCCTGCGGCTTTCCCTGCCAGCCTGATTTTGCCTTCTGCCCCAAATGCGGCGCCGCAATTTCCGACAAAGCCCAACCTGTTGCCAAGCCGATCATCGAGGCGGCACCGACAAAATCCGAGGATGATGCCGACCGGCGGCCGGTCACGGTGCTTTTTGCGGATCTCTGCGGCTTCACGACCCTCAGCGAGCAGATCGACCCCGAGGTCATGCGGGTACTGCAGAACGAATTGTTCGAAGAGATGACGCAGGCGGTCGAGGCCTATGGCGGCTTCGTCGACAAGTTTGTCGGCGATGCGCTGCTGGCGCTGTTCGGCGCGCCGGTTGCTCATGAGGATGATCCGGTAAGGGCGCTCAATGCCGCACTCAACATGATCGATCGTGCGACGCAGGTGGGCGAGCGCTGGCAAACGCGCGCGGGCGTGCCGCTGCGTCTGCATATCGGCATCAACAGCGGCCCCGTCGTCACCGGCGGCTTCGGCGCCGTCAGCACCAAATCCTATTCCGTCACCGGCGATACGGTGAATACCGCCCAACGCCTGCAATCCATGGCAGGCGAAAACGATATCCTCGTCGGGCCGCTGACCTATCGCCTCACCCGCCATGCCTTCGCCTTCGACAGCCTCGGCGCCCAAACATTGCGCGGCAAGAGCGGCAACGTGCTCGTCCATCGGCTGACGGGACCGCTCGAAGCGCCGCATACGGCACGCGGGCTCGAAAGTTTCGGCCTTCAGGCGCCGATGATCGGACGGGATACGGAATTGTCGCGGCTGCTGACCTGCCTCGACCTTGCCTGCGGCGGTGCGGCGCAACTTGTCCGCCTCATCGGCGAAGCAGGTATCGGCAAATCGCGGCTGGTCAACGAATTTATCGACATCGCCGGTAATGCCGCCCGCTTTCAGGGCCTCGCCATCCGCAAAGCAACCTGCTCGCCTCTTGGCGAACAATCTTATGGTACGCTTGCCGCGGTCGTGCGCAGCGCCTACGGCATCGGCGAACGGGATGATCTCGACAGGACCCGACAATTGCTGGCAACGGGATTCCGCGCGCTCGATCTCACGCAAGAGGATGTCGAGGGACTTTTGCCGCTCTTTCTGCATGTCCTCGGCCTCGGTGATCTCAGCGGAGAGCTGCGGCACATAGAGCCGGAGCAATTGCGGCGGCAGATCTTCTATGCAGTCCGTACCGTCTTCGAGCGGCGTCTGGCGCAGGGTCCCCTGCTGCTCGTCATCGAGGACCTGCATTGGGCGGATGCCGCCTCGCTGGAAGTGCTCCGCTTCATGATGGATCGGCTGGAACGCAGCCGGCTGATGCTGCTTGCGATTTACCGGCCGACATCGCAGATCGATCCGCTGGACTCCAATCGCGTCAGCGTCACCGTTCAGCGCCTTGGCCCGCTTAATGCAGCCGACGGTCAGAAGCTCCTCGCGGCTTTTTTCGGCGAGAGTCATGGCAAGCTACCGGTCGCGATGCGCAAGCGCATTCTCGATCGCGCCGGCGGCAATCCGCTCTTCATCGAAGAGATCCTTCGGGGATTGATCGACATGGGCAGACTGCACAATGACGGCGAACGGTGGCAAGTTGCAGCGGAAGACACGGATGTCGATATTCCGGTCAATCTGCAGGCCCTGTTGCTTGCCCGTGTCGATCGTCTGCCGCAGGAGATTAGACGGCTGGCGCAGGAGGCGGCGGTGGTCGGACCGAAGTTCGACACTGCGCTGCTCCGCACCGTCGCCACTGACCCCGCCGCCATCGATGCCGGGTTGGATTATCTCTGCGATGCCAATATTATCGAGGAATTGCGCGGGCCGGATGCCGGCGCTTCTCCCACCTATCGCTTCAGCCAGTCCCTGCTGCACGATGTCATCTACCATAATCTCCTGCTGCAACGGCGCATGGAACTTCATCGTCGGATCGGTCGGGTTTTGGAACGCCAATATGGTTCGGCGCCCGACCGGCCCGAGCATTTGGCCCAGCTCGGCCATCACTTCAGCCTGACCACCGAGAAGGCGAAAGGAGCCGGCTATCTGATGGCCGCCGGCGATCTGGCGCGCAAGACCTACGCCAATGACGATGCGATGCGCCTTTATCGCCAGGCATTGGCCACCTTCGCGAACGAGCCGGAGGTAGGACCGGAGCAATTGGCGCTCCTGGAGCGTCTCGCCGATCTCTGCGGCCCTGCCGGTCGCCGCGAGGCCGCCTTGAGCCATTATCAACGAGCGCTGATGATCCATCGCACCGGGGACGATCGGATCGCGGCAGCGAGGATATTGCGCAAAATCGGCCGACTGTATCTCGAGGCGGGGCGCCGCGATCAGGCGGAGGCGCATTGCGCCGAGGCCGAAACCATGATTGCGACGATCGATGCGCCGGTCGAACACGCGCATCTCCTGCAGGAACGCGGCCATCTGGCCTTCCGCATGGGCGATCAGGCCGCTGCCGCCGAATGGGCGACGCAGGCCCTGCAACGGCTGCAAACGCTTCCCATCGACGGAACGACGGAAGCCGGACGAGAGGCGGCGCGCGCGATGGCGGAGGCGCTGAACACCAAGGGCGCGGCACTTGCGCGGCTCGGCCGCCGCCGCGATGCCGTGCAGGAAGTGGAGCGCAGCCTGACGGTTGCCGAAAAGGCCGATCTGCAAAGTGCCGCCTGTCGCGCCTATTCCAACCTCGGCGTGCTCTACACCATTGTGGATCCTGCCCATGCCATCAAGATCTGCCGGCGCGGACTGGAGGTCGCGACCCGTATCGGCGATCTCGGCTTCCAGGCGCGCCTTCTCGCCAACCTCGCCGTTTCCTGCTGTACCTTCACCGACCGCTGCGCCGCCGAGGGTGTACCGGCAGCGGAGAAGGCGGTGGAAATCGACCGGGCCCTCGATCAGCGCGACCATCTTTCCGTGCCCCTGATCGTCCTTGGCCAGATTCATCAATGCCACGGGCAGCCGAAGCTAGCCCGTAAGTATTACGAGGAAGCCCTTGAGGTAGCAAAGGAAATTGACGAGCCGCAACTGCTCTTTCCGTGCTATGATGGCTTGGCAACTCTGAGCCTTGAGCATGACGACATGGACGAGGCGGAACGGTATTTCACGCTGGCGCAGGATGTGTGCATTCGTCACAACCTCGATCCAGGTACGCTCATCGTATTGCCGTTTCTCGACTGACTGTCTTCGTCGGGGATCCATTGGGAGAATCTAGTCACATAGAGGGAGGAAGGAAGATGCAGGAGAATCAGGCCGAAAGACCATTGCAGCCTGGAGATCGGGCACCGAATGTCGTGTTGGATGCGATCACCCGCCAGGGCAAGGTCGCCATCGACGATTTTCGCGGCCAGAGGCCGGTGTTTGTCGGGTTGTTCCGCGGACTGCATTGTCCCTTCTGTCGCCGGCAGATCGCCGCCATGGCCGAACTCACCGATGCGCTACAGGAAAAAGGCATAGATAGCCTGACCGTCGTCAACACGCCGATCGAGCGCGCCCGCCTCTACTTCCGATACCATCCGCTTCCCAATCTGCTGGCGGCATCGGACCCGGAGCGGGTATCGCACAAGGCCTTCGGTCTGCCGAATATTCAGTTCACCGAAGCGGAGAATAACTGGCCGCACAAGGTCAGCATGGATGCTGTGATGTCGATGCGCATCGATATGCCGGGCGAACTTCCGGAACCCATGAACCCGATCGCGGCTATGGAATTCCTCGACAAGGCGGACGGCTATGAATTCACCGAGGATGACAAGCGGATGATTGCCACCGGCGAAGGCCAGCTTGTCGGCGAATTCCTGCTCGATCGGGATGGCGTCATTCGCTGGTCCTTCACGGAAGTCGAAGAGGCCGGCCGCCATATGTTCGGCATTCCCGCTCCGCGGGAGGTGATGTCGGCCGCGTCGAATATGGCTGTTTGACGCGAGCGGACTTTTAGCTCCGAATCACACCTTCGGCATGATCCCGTCCGCTGCGCACTTTCGGGATCATGCTCTATCTTTTGGCGGCGACGGCCGGCCGCTCCTGCGGCGTTTCCAACGCCGCGTTCAGCGCTTTCAATGCTGCTTGGATGAAACCGTCGCGCGCCGCGGCGATCTCTATGCCGCGCGGTTCGTAGACATGGCGATACAGGAAGAAGCCGGTCAGGCGGAAGGCGGCAGCGAGGCTTTCGCCATCCGCCGCTTCGACAGCGCCGGCGGTAAGGAAGGGCGGCAGCGCCAGCATCTTGTCGGCCCAGGGCAGGCCGGCGGCACGGCAGACGGCGCGTCCCGTCTTCGGCGAAACGAAGGCGAGATCGTCGCGCGCACCCGTTGCCGCGCATTCGGTCAGATCGAGGCCGTAGCCGAGATCATTGAGCACCGCCAACTCGAAGCGGACGAAAAGCTCGCCGGCGTCCATGGGGTTCTGCAGGTTTTCGAGAATGACATTCAGCGCATCATAGAGATGCGGATGCGGGTCGCGCTCAGGCAGCAGACGCAGCAGCGCGCCCATGGCCTGCACGCCATAGACGGCGGTCGCCGTCTCCATCAGCCTTGCCGCCCGCAACCGCACCGGCTCCATGCGGAATTCGCCGAGGTGCTCATGCAGCCGCGCCCGCCAGGTCACTTCGACCAGATTGCCCGCCTGCAGCACCGGCTGCATGGCGCGCGACCGCCCAGAGCGCACCAATCCCATGTGCCGGCCACGATCACGCGTCATCACCTCGGCAATGACACTGGTCTCGCCAAGGCGCTTGACGCCCAAGATGATCGCCTGATCCTGCCACTGCATCGGCTGGTTCGTTCCGCAGAATGTCGTGATTCGAGTTTAGGACAAACGACAGCCGCTGTCACATGTTGGCCGATGCGCCTAAAGCGTCGCGACCTTCGGGATTCGCTCAGTGCGCTCTAGATTGTTGATCTTGCGCCTGTCGTTGTCGCAAGACCGCTACACACTTTTGCGCGACAGGCTTTAGGGCGGGCTGCTCGAGGGATCGCTTACCGATATCAGCCTGTCGACGAATGCCCACATCGCCGCCTCGTCGAAAGGCTTGTTGAGCAACGGCACATGCCGCAGGTCCGGTGGAAAATCGAGCGTATCAGGATAGCCGCTGACAAAACCGAAGGCGATGCCGCGCTCTGCCAGCAACCGGGCAAAGCCGAAACTCATCGACTCCCCCAGATTGACGTCCAGCATTGCGAAATCATAACGATCTGTATGAATGGCGTTAACCGCCTGCTCCAGATTGGAGGCGATTTCCACCTCCTTGACCCCGATGAGACGAAGAATTTCCTCCGCCTCCATGGCAATGATCAGATTGTCTTCCAAAATGAGAACGCGCTGAGCCGTCATATCAGCGCCATCCCCGCGTGCGCGCGCCAAGCGGCGCCGAGCCCCGTAAACATTCCCACATCTATCCCTCCGGCGCCGATCATCGGCCCGTGTTGAATGGATGGCATTCCCCCATCCGTGTTGGCTAGATCTCATGTGACATGACCTTGCCCCGACCCGCTTCGCACTTTTTATCCCGCGGGACTATGGGCTCGTCATCATGCTCCAATCGCATTTGCCGCCGCGGTTAGTAAAAGGTGAAACTGGTCGAAAAGTGACGAAAATGTAGTCTATGCTGATACACCCGCCATAACCATTTAAAAAAGACATGTAGCAGCCACGTCGATGCTGCCTGTCAGATGAACGGCCGCCTGCCTCTATCCAACCCTTCCCATTCGGCGAGAGCGGCAAGGCCCTTGCCGTTCAACACGTCGCAGCCGCGCTCCTGCCAGCGGATCAATCCGCGTTCGGACAGCTTTTTCAATGTCTTGTTCGTATGAACGATGGAAAGGCCGAGCGTATCGGCAATGTGCTGCTGCGTAATGGGAATGACATTGCTGCCATCGAAGAGATGCAGGGCCCTCGCCCGTTGATGCAGGTAGGCGAGCAGATAGGCGGCTCGTTCCTGCGCGGACCGGCGGCCGATGCTTAACAGATGCTCGTCCAAAATGCGTTCTTCGCGCGCGGCGATCCAAGTGAGATCGAAGGCGAGCGACGGGTGCTTGTTATAGAGCGCCATCAGTTCCGCACGCTCGAAAACACAGAGAGAGACCGGCGACAAAGCCTCGGTCGAATGCTGCATCTCGCCCATGATCGAGCCTTGCAGGCCAATGAGGTCGCCGGGCATCACATAGTTGAGAATCTGCCGGCGCCCATCTTCGAGGGTCTTATAGCGAAAGCCCCAGCCGGACAGAATCGTGAAGAGGTGAGCGCTGTGGGCACCCTCCAGGAAGATCGTCGCACCGGGATCGACGACGAGTTCACCCTTCTTGAAATTCGCGACGAAACTCAGTTCCTCGCGACTAAATTCGCGAAAATGTGGCAATCGCCGCAGCGGACAGAGTTGGCACGGCGTCTTCTCCCTGTGGATCGTCGTGGTCTTGACCATTCGCGCCTCTTCGATCGCGCCTGCGGAAGCGATCTGTCCGACGTCTGTCGTGAGGTAAGACACTCAACGGGAAATTGTTCCGTCAGCGCGGAAACTCCAGCCCCATTTCGCGGAACCGTTCCGGATCGTCGCCCCAATTCTCACGCACTTTGACGAACAGGAAAAGGTGCACCGGCTGTTCGAGGATTTCGGACAGCTCCTTGCGCGAGGCCGTCGAGATCGACTTGATCGTCTCGCCCGATTTGCCAAGGGCGATCTTCTTCTGACTTTCGCGCTCGACATAGATCACTTGCTCGATGCGAACCGAACCGTCCTTGCGCTCTTCCCATTTTTCCGTTTCGACATGCGAAGAGTAGGGAAGCTCCTGATGCAGGCGCAGAAACAGCTTTTCGCGCGTGATTTCCGCGGCGAGCTGGCGCATCGGCAGGTCCGAAATCTGGTCTTCGGGATAATACCACGGACCTTCCGGCAGGGTCTTTGCCAGATAGTCCATGACATCGTCGCAGCCAGAACCGTTTTCGGCCGAAATCATGAAGGTCTGCTCGAAGGTAATTTTCTCGTTGGCGGCGGCGGCAAGCGCCAGCAGGTCCTCGCGGCGAACGCGATCGATCTTGTTCAACACGAGGATTTTCGGCTGGGAAACCTCCTTCAGCCCTTCGAGAATGGCTTCGGCATCGCCGCGTATTCCGCGCTCGCTGTCGATCAGAAGCATGATGAGATCCGCATCCTTGGCGCCGCCCCAGGCGGTCGTCACCATCGCCCGGTCGAGGCGCCGGCGCGGCTTGAAGATGCCGGGCGTATCCATGAAAACGATCTGCGCATTGTCATGGATGGCGATGCCGCGCACGATGGCGCGCGTCGTCTGCACCTTGTGGCTGACGATCGATACTTTGGCGCCGACGAGGCGGTTGACGAGCGTCGACTTGCCCGCATTGGTCGGGCCGATAAGGGCCACGAAACCCGAATGCGTGGGGCCGATATTTTCAGCCGCACCTTCGCCGGCCAGGTCTTCCTGATTGGTCATTTTTTCCGTCATTTCTAGGCAGTCATTTTCATTTCTGAACAGGCTGGGGCTGCCATACACCTTCGCGCTCCAAAATCCGCGTCGCAGCCACCTGCTCGGCGGCGCGCTTGGAGCGCTCTATACCAGTCTCGGGCGCGGTTCCCGTCACTTCTACCGTTACCGTGAAACGAGGATCATGATCCGGTCCGCTTCGGTCATCAACCCTGTAAACGGGCGTGACGCCGAATTTCGCGTGCGCCCACTCCTGCAATTCCGTCTTGGCATCGCGTCTTGCGCCATCGGGACGGATGGCGCGGCGCTCCCAATAACGCAGAATGAATTTGCGCGCCACTTCGAGGCCGCCATCGAGATAAAGCGCCGCAATCAGGCTTTCCACGACATCGGCGCGCACGTTCAGCATGCGCTTGCCAGTCAGCTTCTTCACATCGGCGCCCGTGCGGATGAAGAGATGCAGTTGCATCTCGTCGGCGACTTCGGCGCAGGTCTCGGCGCTGACAAGCTGATTGAGGCGCACCGAGAGCTCGCCCTCGGTCGCCGTGCCGAAGGTTCGAAAAAGGAGTTCGGCGATGCACAGGCCGAGAACCCGGTCGCCGAGAAATTCCAGCCGCTCGTAGTTGCCGGCCTTGTGCGTGCGGGCACTGGCATGCGTCAGAGCCCATTCGAGGCGCCCCTTCTCGGCGAATTCGTGGCCTATTGCGGCTTCAAGCCTGACACGATCCGCCTGCGGGAGCGCCTGCGTCTTCGTCATTCGACAACCTTGAAGAGACGGTCCCAACGCATGTTGGTCGGCCATTTCCAGATTTCGCGGAACGAGGTGTCGTGGCCGAGCGAGAAGAAGATGACGCTGGCGCGGCCGATCAGGTTCTCAGCCGGCACATAACCGACGTCGAAACGGCTGTCGTCGGAATTATCGCGGTTGTCGCCCATCATGAAATAACTGCCCGGAGGCACGACATATTCCTGCGTATTGTCACCGCGCGACGTCTGCGACAGGTCCAGCGTGTCGTAGACCTTGCCGGTATCCGGCAGGCGCTCGCTGTAAACGGGAATGTCGTCACCCGGCTCCTGGCTGTAGTCCGAGGCGAAGGTTCCGTGCGGCTCACGCGGAACAGCCTGGCCGTTGATGTAGAGAATATCGTTCTTCACCTGAATACGGTCGCCCGGCAGGCCGATGACGCGCTTGATATAATCGACATCCGGATTCGGCGGGAAACGGAAGACCACGACATCGCCCCGCTTCGGTTCGCTACCGAAGATGCGGCCGCTGAACAGATCCGGCGAAAAAGGCAGGGAATATTTGGAATAACCGTAGGCAAACTTATTGACGAAGATATAGTCGCCAACAAGAAGCGTAGGCATCATCGAGCCGGACGGAATGGTGAAGGGTTGAAATAGTACCGTGCGGATGATCATGGCCAGGACCAGAGCCTGTACGATGACCTTTATGTTTTCCCACAGGACATTCTGCTGTTTTTCGGCTTTCTCGGACACGCAGTCTTATTCCTTTTTCGCACCCCACCGGCGCACTTCACTTTCAGGCACTCTCTATCCGCTTCATACCACGGCGGCAATGGTGCAGGTATTAAAAGCGACACACAGTCGTCATTAGCCCGCAATCGGCAGCGCTTCGATGATCACAAAGGCTTGAGCGAGAGGGAAATCATCGGTTATCGTCAAATGAATGGCGGCGCGATGATTTTCCGGCAGCATTGCGGCCAATCTTTTGGCGGCACCGCCCGTCAACTGCATCGTCGGCTTGCCGCTCGGCAGGTTGACGACACCCATATCGCGCCAGAAAACGCCTTGCGCCAGACCGGTGCCAAGCGCCTTGGAGCAGGCCTCCTTGGCGGCAAAGCGCTTGGCGTATGACGCAGCCTTGTTCTTGCGTCCTTCGGATTTAGCGCGCTCGATATCGGTGAAGCAGCGGTCGGTGAACCGTGTGCCGAAGCGTTCGATCGATTTTTCGATACGGCGGATGTCGATGAGGTCGCTGCCTATCCCGATGATCATGAGAAGGCCCTCCAGCCGGCCGCTACGACGTTGCGTCCGTCAAACGCTCGATGCGTTTTCGGCAAGGGCGAGCCGTTCGCGCGCCCGTTCCATGAGCCGGGCCTTGCGGCGGCTCTTGAAGCTCTTCACGCCGTAATAGGTCAATGCATAGACGACGACACCGGTGACGATTGCCGGCGGAATGCCACCGATCAGCATCGGCTTCAGGATCGGGTCCCAGAGCTGCAGGAGATCGCCCTTATGCCACAGCGCCGGCAGATCGACGCCACCGCTTTGGCCGCTGCTGTCGCGCGCCAGGATCAGATGACCGATTTCCCAGGTGAGACCCCAGATGAAGGGATAGGTGATGGGATTGCCGGCAGCCAGGCAGCCGAGTGCGGCCGCAATCACGTTGCCGCCGACGGCATAGGCGATGATGATCGCCATGATGAAGTGCACGCCGATAAACGGTGTCCAGGACACGACGATCCCTGCGGCAAAGCCCGCCGCCACCGAATGCGGCGAAGCAGCAAGACGCACCAGGCGTTTTCCAAAATATTGGAACGAACGAACGAAACCCTTGCGTGGCCAAAGGTGCTCCCGCAGTTTTTCCTTCAAGGTCAGTGGTTTTCGGCGGCGAAATAACATGCGGCTTATCTAGTGCAGGGAACGCCGTCATGACAAGGGCGGCCAAGCACATCATGCATCGATTATCCGACCTTAACGCCGGCACTCTCCAGAGTGCCACATGTTCAACGAACAGGAATAGGCCGCTCTGGCTTTATCTGACGCGGAACATCCTGTCTGCTTTCGGCGGGATGCTCCAAGGGCGCGGCAGTAGGCACGCCCTTCCCATTTCGGAAGTATTGTCAGCGATTAACGCTGACGGAACAAGCCGCGATCGACCTGACGCTGACGATATTCAAGGTCAAAACGGTCGTGCGAGCCATTTAGATAGGCCATTTCACGTTCTTCAGCACTCGGAACGCGCAAGGCGCGGGCGACTTTCTTGATCGGACCAAACATTGTCTTCTCTCATCTCTGTTTCGTTTCTTCGATGACCAGAAGATAGGCATGACAAAAGTTAATTACCACAGCTCTTAAATAGAGGCAGCCATGCATATGACGCATGCCTTCATCCAAATTTGGGCAAATTCGATCACAAAATGATCATAAACTATGCAATCGGCTGCGATTGACGCCCGAAAAGCTAACTATTCGTAAAGTCGCTTCACGGTGGCGATGCAATCAAGTTCCTTGAGCTGCACCAGAAGCTGATTGAGCTGGCGCAAATCCCAGACTTCGACATCCAGCGCCATCTCCGTAAAGTCGGCGGCAACGCGCACCGTATTGAGGAGACGGATGTTGACGTCGATATCGGCGACCGTCTGCGCGACCTTGGCGAGCGTACCCGGCTCGTTCAACGCGTTGATCAGGATGCGGGCGGTGAAGCGGGACTTGTTGGCCTCATCCAGATCCCAGCGCACGTCGATCCAGCGCTCCGGCTGGTCGTCGAAACGCTGCAGGACCGGCGACTGGATGGGATAGATGGTGATGCCTTTGCCCTTTTCCATGATGCCGACGATACGATCGCCGGGAACGGCGCCGGTCGGAGCGAAATGCACCTCGACATCCGCCGCCAGGCCGCGGATCGGCAGGGCGTCCACCCCTTCGACGCTGGCAGCGAGATCCGCCTTGGTCTTGCCGGGGATCTTGAAGATCATGCCCGCGGCGCTGCGGACGTTGAACCAGCCTTCGTCGCCGGCGGGCTTGATCGTGACGCGCTCATCCTGATGGTCTGGGTAGACGGCCCGCAGCACGTCGAGCGACGACATCTCCCCTCGTCCGACGGCAGCAATCGCGTCCTCAACATCCTTCTGGCCGAGGCGGTGCAGCGCAGGCTTCAGCGCTTCACGCGAAAAGACCTTGCCGGCGCGCTCGAAGGTGCGCTCCAGAATGCGATGGCCGAGGCCGGCATATTGCTTGCGAATGGCAAGGCGGGTTGCGCGGCGGATGGCGGCGCGCGCCTTGCCGGTCACGACGATCTCTTCCCAGGCGGCCGGCGGCACCTGCACGCCGGAGCGGATGATCTCGACTTCGTCGCCGTTGGAGAGACGAGTCACCAACGGCATAATCCGGCCGTTGATCTTGGCGCCGACGGTGGTGTCGCCGATATTGGTGTGCACGGCATAGGCAAAATCGATCGGCGTGGCGCCGCGCGGGAGGGCGATCAACTTGCCCTTCGGCGTGAAGCAGAAGACCTGATCCTGGAATAGTTCCAGCTTGGTATGTTCAAGGAATTCTTCGGGACTGTCGCCTTCCGCCAACGCCTCGATGGTATGGCGCAGCCAGGAATAGGCATTGCTTTCACGCGACAGCAGTTCACCATCGCCGTTATTGTTGGTGCCGTCCTTATAGAGTGTGTGGGCAGCGATGCCGAATTCGGCGATCTCATGCATGCGCTTGGTGCGGATCTGCAGCTCGATGCGCTGGCTGGATGGGCCGACAATGGTGGTGTGCAGGGAACGGTAATCGTTCTGCTTCGGCGTGGAAATATAATCCTTGAACCGGCCGGGCACGACGCGCCAGCGCGTGTGCACGATGCCAAGCGCGCGATAGCAGGAAGGAACGTCATCGACCAGCAGGCGGAAACCATAGACGTCGGATAGCTGCTCGAAGGAAAGCGACTTCGACTGCATCTTGCGGAAGACCGAATAGGGCTTCTTCTGCCTGCCCTTGACCATGGCGTTGGCGAGGCCATTGGCAACCAGCAGGTCGCGCAATTCCGTCTCGATCTTCTTCACCAGGCCTTCGTTGCGCCGCGACAGTTCTTCGAGGCGCTTGGTGACCGTGTCATGCGCCTCCGGATTGATGTGGCGGAAGGAAAGCTCCTCCAGCTCTTCACGCATGTCCTGCATACCCATGCGGCCGGCAAGCGGCGCATAGATATCCATCGTCTCTTCGGAAATGCGGGCACGCTTTTCCGGCGACATGTGGTCGAGTGTGCGCATATTGTGCAGGCGGTCGGCGAGTTTGACCAGGAGCACGCGGACGTCGTCGGAAATGGCGAGCAGCAGCTTACGGAGATTTTCCGCCTGCTTCGCCTTCTTGGTGACGAGATCGAGCTTCTTGATCTTGGTCAGTCCTTCGACCAGGCGGCCGATATCCTCGCCGAACAGTTCATCGATTTCGGCCCGCGTCGCGGTCGTATCTTCGATCGTATCATGCAGGAGAGCGACGGCGATCGTCGATTCATCCAGACGCATGTCTGTCAGGATGGCAGCAACTTCGAGGGGATGGGAAATATAGGGGTCGCCGCTGGCGCGTTTCTGCTGCCCATGCTTCTGCATCGCATAGACATAGGCTTTGTTGAGAAGCGCTTCATTGGCATCGGGCTTGTATTTCTGCACACGCTCGACAAGCTCGTATTGCCGCATCATTCCCAAGCTACTCCCGCAAAATAAAAGCGCGCCAGTCTACGACCGGCGCACGCATTACTTCATCATATCGCTCTTGGTTAGAGCATCAAGCGCGACGATCAGTAATCGTCGCTTTTTTCTGGCGGAACAAGGCCTTCGATACCGGCGAGAAGCTCTTCTTCCGACATCTGGTCGAAGGTGACGGCTTCCGGCTGATCTTCTTCCTCTTCGCCCGAAGCCGAAGCAGCGCCGCCGGCGGCCAAGAGGCTTGCCGGATCGGGCTCAGGCTCATCGATCTCGACGTGCTTCTGCAGCGAGTGGATCAGATCTTCCTTCAGATCATCGGGAGACAGCGTCTCATCGGCTATTTCGCGCAGGGCGACGACGGGGTTCTTGTCGTTGTCGCGGTCGATGGTGATCGAGGAACCCTGCGAAATCAGGCGAGCACGATGGCTGGCAAGCAGCACGAGCTCGAACCGGTTTTCTACTTTATCAATGCAATCTTCTACTGTGACACGGGCCATTGCCTGTCCTTTGCGGTCGTGATGTCGTCATCATGTCTCGGAGTAGCACGCCCGATACAAGCAAACGATGGCAAATTCAAGTTTTTCCTGCTTCAGGGCTGCCAATCCCTCCACAATGCGCTAAAATTCATTAGACAAATTACGTATTCAACCTACAGTTGCTTGGAATATCATAAATCGTGCCCTAAATCTCGTTTATATGAATAATTCATAAAGTAATACGAATTATTCTTGGGCGTCATGCAAGACATTGTTTTGACTGCATTTTGGCTAAAAGTAATTGCGTTTTGGTAACAATGGATATGTAAGCGATGTTCGACCCACGCGAAAAAATTGCACTTTTTATAGACGGCGCCAATCTTTACGCTGCGTCGAAAAGTCTTGGTTTTGATATCGATTATCGCAAGCTGCTGAAGGCCTTCCAAAAGCGCGGATATCTGCTTCGGGCTTATTACTATACCGCTCTTATCGAGGACCAGGAATATTCCTCGATCCGCCCGCTCATCGATTGGCTCGACTATAACGGCTACAAGGTCATTACCAAGCCGGCGAAGGAATTTACCGACTCCATGGGCCGCCGCAAGATCAAGGGCAACATGGATATCGAGCTGGCGATCGATGCCATGGAGCAATCGGAAACCGTTGATCATCTGGTCATTTTTTCTGGCGACGGCGATTTCACCACCCTGGTGGAAGCACTGCAGCGCCGCGGCCGCAAGGTGTCCGTCATCTCCACGATGGCAACCCAGCCGCCAATGATCGCCGACGACCTGCGCCGTCAGGCCGACCACTTCATTGATCTCGTATCGCTGAAGTCCGAAATCGGCCGAGACCCCTCCGAGCGTCCGCAGCGCCCGGCCGAGCCAGCGCCTGCCGTCGAGGTCGACGAGTAATCAAAGAAATGCGGAGCTTTATCTCGCCTGTGCGGACGAGATAAAGCTCCGCATTCGCTTATTTTATTTTATTTCACCCATTGTCCTTGAGCAGCCGGTTCTTCTGCCGGTTCCAGTCGCGTTCCTTCTCGGATTCGCGCTTGTCGTGGATCTTCTTGCCCTTGGCGAGAGCCAGCTCCAGCTTGGCGCGGCCGCTGTCGTTGAAGTAGATCTTCAGCGGGATCAGCGTCATGCCTTCGCGATTGACGGCTGAGCGCAGCCGGCCGATCTCGCGGCCGGAAAGCAAGAGCTTGCGGCGGCGGCGCGGCTCATGATTGAAACGGTTCGCCTGCAGATATTCCGGCAGATAGGAATTGATCAGCCAGATCTCACCATCCTCATCGGAGGCATAGGATTCGGCGATATTTGCCTTGCCTTCGCGCAGCGATTTCACCTCCGTGCCTTTCAGCACGAGCCCTGCCTCGTAGGTATCGATAATCTCGTAGTTGAAGCGGGCCTTGCGGTTTTCCGCAACGATCTTCTTCACCACGCGTTGGCTGCCTTTGGGTGCCATGATTCTTCTTCTTTTTCGTGCGTCAATTCCGGCAGCGGTCACCGGCCCGACAAGGTTTCAAACCTTAAATAAGCGAGACCGCCCTCCTTGTGAAGAGAGCGGTTTCGACAGGGCATTTCGTGAGCGCGTTGGAGTTGACGTCAGTTCAACAGGCCGGCATGACGCATGGCGGCGTCGATCGCCGCCTCCGTACCGGGCTCCAGTGTCGAGAGTAGCGGCGAGCGCACATTGCGGCTCATCCGGCCAAGGCGGGAAAGGCCGTATTTCGCGCCGCAGAGGCCCGGCTCCATGAAAATCGCCTTGTGTAGCGGCATCAGACGATCCTGATAATCCAGTGCCTTGGCGTAGTCGCCGGCCAGCGTTGCCGCCTGGAAGTCGGCACAAAGGCGCGGCGCAACATTGGCCGTCACCGAGATACAACCGACGCCGCCATGGGCGTTGAAGCCAAGCGCCGTCGCATCCTCGCCGGAAAGCTGGCGGAAGTCGCGGCCGCAGGTGATGCGCTGTTCGGAAACCCGTTCGATTTTGCCGGTTGCATCCTTGACGCCGACGATATTGGCATGCGCCTTGGCAAGCGCGCCCATCGTCTCCGGCGTCATGTCGACGACCGAACGGCCGGGAATATTATAGATATAGATCGGCAGCTTCACCGCCTCGGCCACGGCCGAAAAGTGTGCGTAAAGCCCCTTCTGCGTCGGCTTGTTGTAGTAAGGCGTGACGACCAGAACCGCATTGGCGCCGACTTTCTCGGCATGCTGGGCAAGCTCGATCGCTTCGCGGGTATTGTTGGAGCCGGCGCCGGCCATGACCGGAACGCGCTTGCCCGCCACCTCGATGCAAATCTCGACGACACGCTTGTGCTCATCATGCGACAGGGTCGGCGATTCGCCCGTCGTGCCGACGGGAACGAGCCCGCTGCTGCCCTCTTTGATCTGCCAATCGACATGGGAAGCGAAGGACGCTTCATCCACCTTGCCGGCGTCGGTGAAGGGCGTAACGAGTGCGGGAATGGACCCCTGGAACATGCAAGTCTCCTCGCGGCGCCGCTTTCATGCTTCAGCCGCAATCCATGGTTATGAATCCGCGCACCATAAAGCGCCCACTTGACGGCGACAAGCGCGCTTTCGATGGTAAAGGGCAGTTTCCGATATCATAATTGATTGAAATTCGGGCCAACGGTAAGGTTTCGTTAATATAAACTTCGGCAAATGGAGGGGGCCTGTTTTTTGTAGTGAGTAGTCGGATGAAAAGACCTGTCATGATCTTGACCGCTATGGGCGTGGCGGTCGCGTGGAGCGCTTTGGCCTCACAGCTTCCCGGCGAACAAACGACCATCCCCGAAACGACCGATGTGGCGATGACCATGCCGGATCCGTTGAATACCGGATCGATCCCGCGCGGCTCTGCCATAGCCCCCGTCGGCGGCGACTTGAAAGCCGGCCTGGATGCCCTTTCCGGCAAGAACCCGATGCAGGCGCTCGCCATCCGCAACAGCATGAGCCAGGGCACGCTCGACCGTCACATTCTGACCTGGGCAATCGCTACCTCTGGCCAGCCCGGCGTTCCGTCCGGCGAAATCGCCGCGGCGGCGCGTGAACTTGCCGGTTGGCCGGGTCTTTCCAGCCTGCGCGGCAATTCAGAACGCGCGCTTTACGCTGAAAATCCGCCCGCCGATCAAGTGCTTGCCGCCTTCGGCAATACCCAGCCGGAAACCCCGGAAGGCGCGGTCATCCTGTCGCGCGCCCTGGTTTCGCGCGGTGCATCGGCCCAGGCTGCCAAGCTCATTCGCAAGATCTGGCGCAACGAGGCGCTCGATAAGTCCCTGGAAGACAAAGTCCTCGCCGAATTCTCCAGCCTGCTGTCGCCGGCCGATCACAAGGCGCGTATGGACTATCTGCTCTATCGCGGCCGCACTGCTCAGGCGAAGCGTTTCGGCGATCTCGGCAAAGCGCAATCGCTCTACAAGGCCTGGGCGGCGATCAACAATCATGCCGCCAATGCCGCGGCTTTGCTGACTACTATCGATCCGCAATGGCGCAAGGATCCCGCCTATCTCTTCATGCGGATCGAGAACCTGCGTCGCCAGGATAAATATGATGATGCCGCCAATCTTCTGATGCAGATGCCGCGCGACCGCAGCGTACTCGTCGATGCCAGCCAATGGTGGGACGAGCAGCGCATCGTCAGCCGCGGCCTGGTGGATCAAGGCGAATTCAAAACCGCTTATCGCATCGTCGACGCCAGCGTCGCGGAGAGCGCGCAGGATGTCGGCGAGGCGGAATTCCATGCCGGCTGGTATGCGCTGCGAGGGCTGCAGGACGGAGCGACGGCCGCAACGCATTTCCGCAAAATTCTGCAGGTGTCGAACGGTCCGATCTCACTATCGCGCGCCTGGTATTGGCTCGGCCGCTCCGCCGAAGCCGGCGGTCCTGGCAAGGCAGCGGATTTCTATGCCAAGGCAGCATCCTACCCGAGCACCTTCTATGGCCAGCTCGCAGCCGAAAAATTAGGGCGCCGGACGCTGAACGTCACCTACCCCTCGCCGACGACCGAAGACCGGGAGCGCTTCCGATCCCGCGAAGCGGTCCAGGCCATCGCCCATCTCGAAGCGGCAGGTCACGCTTGGCGGGCCGACGCCCTTTATCGGGCGCTGGCGAAACAATTGCAGAGCCCCGGCGAGATCGCCATGCTGGCGGCGCAGGCCGAGCGCTTCGGCAATCACCAGCTTTCATTGCAGGTCGGCAAGATCGCCTATGGCCGCGGCGTCGACGTCGCGGCGCTTGCCTTCCCGATCGGCGTCATTCCGGACAATGCCAATATTGCCGGTTCCGGCAAGGCGCTCGCCTATGCCATTGCCCGGCAGGAGAGCGCCTTCAACCCGGCAGCAATCTCCTCTGCCAATGCGCGCGGTCTGCTGCAGCTTCTGCCGAAGACGGCCAAGGCAGTCGCCGGCCGCCATGGCATGGCCTATTCCGCCGACAAGCTGACGCAGGATGCCGGCTACAACGCGACGCTGGGGGCCCATTACCTCGGCGAGCAGATCGACGCCTTCGGCGGCTCCTATATTCTGACCTTCATTGCCTATAATGCAGGCCCGAACAAGGTTCCGGAGTGGATCAGCCGCTACGGCGATCCGCGCGGCAAATCCATCGACGATGTCGTCGACTGGATTGAGCGCATCCCCTTCCCTGAAACGCGCAATTACGTCCAGCGCGTCATGGAGAATTATCAGGTTTACAAGGCCCGGCTCGGCCAGAAGACCGATATTGAGCACGATCTGATCTACGGACGCGGCTGAGCTCCTGCCCGCACAAGCGCGATTGTTCAACACGACAAAATCGCGTTACATCCCTCGTGAAACGTCATCCACGAGGGCTGTCCATGCACAATGACGATGAGAGCGATTTTGCCAGCAGAGCGATTTTGGCGCCCGACGGGCTAAAACTCTACGCACGCGATTACGGCGGCGATTCGATCTCGGGCCTACCGCCGATCGTCTGTTTGCCGGGTCTGACCCGCAACTCCCGGGATTTTCACGACTTGGCGCTGCTTCTGTCACGTGATTCGGCGGCGCGCAGGGTGATTACACTCGATTTCCGCGGGCGCGGCCTGTCAGCCTGGGACGATGACAAAAGCCGCTACAATCTCGCCGTCGAGGCCCAGGACGTGCTTGCAGCCTGCGCTGCGTTGAATATACCGAAGGCCGTCTTCATCGGCACGTCGCGTGGCGGTCTTGTTCTGCATCTGCTGGCGGCCAGCCATCCCGATATCCTCAAGGCCGTCATTCTCAACGACATTGGCCCTGTTCTGGAAAAGGAGGGGCTCGTCGATATCCGCGATTATCTGAACCGCGACAGGAAGCCAGCCAATTGGGACGAAGCTGTCGAGATTCTACAGGAGAATCACGGTCGCGCTTTCACGGCACTCACGGGCAACGATTGGCGCGACATGGCTCGCGCGATCTACACGCTCACGGATGGCAAAGTCGTTGCGGATTTCGATCCCGCTATCGCCGCACAGATGAAGTCGCTCGATTTCGAAACGCCACTGCCGGATCTCTGGCCACAGTTCGAGGCGTTTCGGAATATCCCGTTGATGGTGATTCGCGGGGAGAATTCCAAACTGCTGACGACCGCTAGCCTAGAGGAGATGGCGCGGCGCCATCCCGGCATGACGACAAAAATTGCTATCGGGCAAGGACATGCTCCGATGCTGCACCTCGGGGATATTCCGGCCGCGATCCAGCATTTTCTCGCAACCATCTAAGCCCCTGCGCGGCACCGTCGACATGCATGGTGCAAAAAGAAAAGGCCCGGTTGGGAAAACCGGGCCAATCCCTTTCTGATCGGAGGTCAGATCAGAGTGTAAGTTTTGCCAATTCGGCTTTGAAAACCGAATTAGAAGCTGCGCTGGAAGCGGAGGATACCAGCCCACTGATCCTGGTTCACAGAATCGAAGTTGGTGTAGGTAACTTCCGGCTCGATGAGCAGGTTCTTGACCGGGTTGAATTTGAGGTTCGTCGTGGCTTCGAAGATCTTGGAGTCGGTGTAGGCGAGCTGCACGTTCCACTTCAGCTTGTCGCTGATCTTGTAGCCAACGCCACCCCAAACAGCCCAGTCACCCCAGCCGCAGAGATCGCCACGGCCAACCGGGCAAGCAGATGCGTTCAGGTTCGAACCGGCGTACTGGTTGAGCTTGTCGCCGTCGGTGTTCCAGCCGCCCATCAAGAAGGCCGTGAACGCGCCGAAGTCAGCGTCGACGCGAGCCTTGATAGCGCCTTCTTCGACGATCGAGTCGTAACCGCCGACAACCTTGAAGCCGAAGCCGCCAGCCTTGTAGCCAACGCCGGCAACGGCGTTCGGTGCATAGTGGTCAGCCTTGGACTGAACCCAAGCGCCGCCGTAGGAAGACGTATCGGAACCCGAGTTGGAGTCTTCGAGCGAGACGACAGCCGTGAAGCCGTTGCCTGCATCGTAGTTGTAGGTGATCTGGTTCAGTTCGTACGGGCCGTCATAGATCACGTCGTCGTTGATGACGTCGCCGGCGTAACCTGCGAACAGGTTGTACTGCGAGTCCTGCTTACCAACCAGGAAACCGCCGAGGCTGATGTTAGCCCAGAGCAGCTTGGTGGTCGTTGCGTTGCCGTCGTTCCAGTCAAAACGGTAGACGGTGTTGGTCTTCAGCGGACCGTATTCGGTGTCCGTTGCAGTGTCGACGCTGAGCTGAGCGCGGGTGTGCCAGTAGGTGCCGCGGTCGCCGCCCGGACCCGGATTGTAGGCATTGTACCAGCCGCCTTCGGTACGAACCATGCCGCCGATCTTGAGGCAGGTTTCGGTGCCCGGAATGAAGAAGTAGCCAGCGCCATAAGCGTCGCAGATGCGAACGTATTCAAGCGGCTCCGGCTCGGCAGCAACGACGGCATCGGCTGCATGAGCACCGGAAACTGCTGCCAGCGCAGCAGCGGAGCCGAGAAGAAGGCTCTTGATGTTCATAATAACTCCAGTTCTAAATATCGATTAGGTATGAGAATTCGCGCCGAGAAATCGACGGACCCTACCCCACCCTGTGTTCAAAGTTGACCCCTGATCTGGGAGAACCAAGACAAGAAGTCTTGCTTCCGATTTGCGAACCTACAGATCGATTTTTTCAGAGCAATATCAGAGACAAACTATAATCATATGTGACGATCGTTTCGAATTTCGCGTTGCACAAAAATCACGTCGTAAAAGTGTCACACAGTTTCTGCGGTCAAAAATCAAACTCTACTTAGGATTACTCTCCGCAAGAACTCAGACTGTAAATCTATACTACATTTGAATATTATAAATTTAGGATATTCAGAATATCATTCTTCGACGTTTCGATGCGACGCAGACCGACTATCCCAAATGCAAAAAGCCCGGCTCGAAAGCCGGGCTTTTCGTCACCAATGTGACAATCAGATTCTGACCGAGGCCAAATCAGATTAGAAAGTGCGCTCGAAGCGGAGGATACCAGCCCACTGATCTTCGTTGATCGAATCCCAGTTGGTGTAGGATACTTCCGGCTCGATGAGCAGGTTCTTGACCGGGTTCCACTTGAGATTCGTCGTGGCGGCGAAGATCTTGGAGTCGGTGTAAGCGAGCTGCAGGTTCCACTTCAGCTTGTCGTTGAACGGTACGCCAACGCCGCCCCACAGTGCCCAGTCGCCCCAACCGCAAAGATCGCTACGGTCAACCGGGCAACCATTCGGGGTATTGGTACCTGCGTACTTGTTCAGCTTGTCGCCGTCGGTGTTCCAGCCGCCCATCAAGAAGGCCGAGAAGGCACCGAAGTCAGCATCGACACGAGCCTTGATGGCACCTTCTTCGACGATGGAGTCATAACCACCAACGACCTTGAAGGACCAAGCGCCAGCCTTGTAGCCAGCACCGGCAACAACGTCCGGAGCGTAGTGATCTTCGCTGTTTTCACCGTTAGCGCCGGTTGCACCAATGCCAGAGTCGCTGTCTTCCAACGAGATCACAGCCGTGAAGCCGTTGCCGGCGTCATAGTTGTAGGTGATCTGATTGAGTTCGTACGGGCCGTCATAGACCACGTCGTCGTTGATGACGTCGCCAGCATAACCAGTGAACTGGTTGAACCAGGAGTCCTGCTTACCAACGCTGAAGCCGCCGAGGCTGATGTACGCCCACAGAAGGTTCGTGCTCGTGGAGCCGCCTTCCTGCCAATCCCAACGAAGGATGGTGTTCGTCTTCAGCGGACCGTATTCGGTGTCGGTGGCGGTGTTGATGTTCAACTCAGCACGGGTGTGCCAGAGCGTGCCACGAACGTCGTCCGGGTTGTAAGCGTCGTACCATTCACCTTCCGTACGAACCTTACCGCCGATCTTGAGGCAGGTTTCGGTACCCGGAATGAAGAAGTAGCCTGCACCGTATGCGTCGCAGATGCGAACGTATTCGAGCGGCTCCGGCTCAGCGGCAACAACAGCGTCAGCCGCGTGAGCACCGGAAACTGCTACAAGCGCAGCAGCGGAGCCGAGAAGAAGGCTCTTGATGTTCATTATTGACCTCCAGTCAAAGTTTCAATCGAGAATGAGAACTACCCGAAGGCATTCCCTGCCCCATCCTCGTGTTTCAAGAAGTGGACGATCAATCGCCCTCGCTTCCGAGATTGAAAATACAAGACGCGAACTGTCACGCAATCTACATCTTATCGGAAAGGGGTATTTACGTGAGCCTTCCGTAATTCCTGTTGCCGAAAGGACACAAGTCCGCGAGACGGGGCTCGCATTTGTTTATAGTTTGTTAAGAAAGCCCTTACGGTACCGGCACTTACAGGTCGCTTTTAACTGATGCCGTGGGGACGAGGCCGGCTGTCACAATGGCCGATTCAGGGCAAATCCGGGGCTGCCGCGGCGTCAAGGTCACCATTTTCGACATCTGCCGTGGTAACCATCAACATTGCCGAACAAGCAAATCCACTTTCGCCATCTTACCGCAGCGCCGCGAGGCTGTGATTCTGCTGCGGCCGATTCGATCGGGAATCGATATTGGCGATTATTCGCCAGCAAGATCGCAACGGAATGACAGAAGAGAATCAATTGCCGACAACGCCGTGGAGGGAGATTTCGGTGCTGGCGAAACGTCTGCGATTTGTCGCCCGCCTTTGAGAGGTGAAGGCATGGGCGACGAGGGCCAGCAGTTCAGCATCTCGCGCGGAAATCCCTAGACATGCAATGACGAGGGACTGGAGGCGCAACATCGATCGCGGCCGGTGCATTCATGCCGTATGATCTGGAATCTATCGAGCCGGAGCAGAGGGCTTTGCAAACCATCCACAACCCGTTGGGCACGAGGTTGTCACCCATGTCTTAGGTACAAACTGTTACCTATCTCTTCGGTATGGACAAAGGTGGGATGGCGGAGAAGATGGGATTCGAACCCACGATACGCTTTTGACGTATACTCCCTTAGCAGGGGAGCGCCTTCGACCACTCGGCCACCTCTCCGGTGCGGCCCTGATACGGCCAATCATTTATCGACGCAAGCGCTTTTTCGCCTCCATGCACGTTCTCCCTGCATTCGGCGGTGCGCGCGTCGTTCAGGGCGAACCCGATAGCCGGCGCGCACCTCTCTCAACGCAGCAACTGCTTAAGGTCCGCAGCCGAATCGGCCAGAACTGCCTTTTCCGGGTTGGTGCCCGTTTCCAGCAGCTTCTTGCCTGTCACATAGGCCTTTGCGTCGTTGATGGCATCGACAGCGATGAAGCGGCCCTGCTTGAAATACCAGACCGAAGCCGAGCCTTCGCGGCCACCGGCTCGCAGAAGGGTCTCGTCGTAACCGAGATTGAAGCCGGCGATCTGCAATTTCACGTCATATTGATCCGACCAGAACCATGGTTTCGGATCATAGGGCTCGTTGCCGCCGGCGATGATTCCCGCTGCGGCTTCGGCTTGGTCGACGGCGTTTTGTACCGATTCGAGACGGATGCGGCCGCCATCCCAAGGTAGTTCGGCGCAATCGCCCACAGCGAAGATCGAGGGATCGGAGGTTCGGGCAAACGAATCGACGACAATGCCGTTGCCTACTCCAAGCCCCGCCTCCTTGGCCAGCCGGTCACTTGGGGCGACGCCTATGCCGACGATGACGAAATCGACGTCTATCGTGGATCCATCGGACAGCTCGGCGGCAACGACATGGCCATTCTTGCCTATCAGTTGCTTGAGGCCCGTCTTTTCGCGGATGACGACATCATGTTGGCGGTGAATCGCGCGCATGATGTCGGCAGTCTCCTTGGCGGCGACTCGCTGCAGGATCCTGTCGGCCATTTCGATAAGCGTGACTTCAAGGCCGCGATGGCGGGCAACCGCCGCCGCTTCGAGACCGATATAGCCGCCGCCGATGATGAGAACACGGCGGCCCGCGCGCATTTCTCTGGCGAGTTGATCAGCATCGCGTTTGTCACGGGCGAGATAAACACCTTCGAGCGCCCCACCGACGGAGGGCGGCAGACGGCGCGGCATGGCGCCGGTCGCCAGCGCCAGCGTCTCATAGCCGAGCGCCGAGCCGTCCTGCATGGCCACCTGTTTTGCGGCCCGGTCGATCTGCTCGACCCAGGTGGAGAGACGGATCTCGACGTTGTTGTCGGCATACCAATGCTCAGGACGGAACAGCAGCCTGTCGAAGGCCATCTCGCCGAGGAGATATTTTTTGGTCAGCGGCGGTCGCTGATAGGGAAGGCTTTCCTCCGCGCCGATAATGGTGATCGGCCTTAAATCTCCGAGCGTTCGCAATTTGGCGGCAAGCGCGAAACCGGCCTGTCCTGCCCCGACGATGACCAATCTGCCCGTCACGATCCTTACTCCATTATATAGTTATAGCGGCTCGTTATCCTGATATAGGACGGCGCTCCCAAGGATTTCAGGGGTAACGCCTCCCCTAGCAAGCGTCAATCATAGCTGACCTTGCGCCCGAGATCGGGAGAAAATTAGGGCAGAAGCTCAGGCCGGTATCTCGACCCAGCGACGCTCATAAAACGATTGCGCCATGGCGTGCACCGATTTTTCGATGCGCAGGCCATCCACAAAGCTTAAGACGGATGCCGCATCGCCGGAAATGGCGCGGATCAGCTCCCGGCATTCGATGATCTTCAGATCGTTGAAGCCCAGTCCATGGCCAGGCGCAGGGATGAACCGGTCGTAAGGCCGGTGAGCCGGCGCGGCGAGAATCCTGCGGAAGCCCTGTTCGGTTTGCCTGCCGTCCGCCTGATAAAGCTCGAATTCGTTCATGCGCTCCTGGTCGTAAACGATCGATCCTTGCGAGCCGAAGATCTGCAGCGCGATGCGGCCCTTGCGGCCCCAGGCGGAGCGATTGGCCATCAGCACCGCGGAGATGCCGCCACCGAGCCGCATCAGCACATTGGCCAAGTCGTGATTCTCGACGGTGCGCCGCCCGCCGTCCTTCAAGGGCCGTTCGGCATAGGGCTTTCCCATATCGGTGATAACAGCTTCGACATGGCCGAACAGAAACCAGAGCAGCGACAGCGGATGCACGGCGAAATCGTCAAGCGCGCCATAACCGCTCGCAAGCTCGCTTTTCCAATAGAAGAAGCCCTCCGGATCGGCCATGAAGTCTTCGTCCATTTCGACGCGGACATGATTGACCTCGCCGATCGCGCCTTCATCGATCAGCGTCTTGATATGCCGCATCACCGGGTTCTGGATATAATTGTAGCCGAGGATGGCGACCTTGCCCGAGGCCTTGGCGGCGCTCAGCATGCGTTCGGCGTCAGTGTAAGCCGGCGCCATCGGCTTTTCGCACCAGACATGCTTGCCGGCTTCCAGCGCCGCGATCGCCATTTCCGGATGGAATTGATTCGGCGTGGTGACGGAGACGACATCGACTTCGGGATCGGCGATCAGCTCGCGCCAGTCGGCGGTCGCCTTGTCGAAACCGAATTCGTCACCACGCGCTTTCGCCAACTCGGCATTGGCTTCCGCAAGATGCACGAGGCGCGGGCGCTCCACATCGCCGAAGACGGTCTTGACCGCATTCCAAGCCAGCGCATGGCATTTGCCCATATAGCCGGTTCCGATCAATCCGACGCCAAGCGACTTCATATCCATTTCCTCCATCAGCTTCCTCCTGAAGCATGAGCGATTTTTGGAATATTTGGACCGTTTTGACAAGCCGGCGCATTGATCGCTTAAGGCGTGTCATCCATGAAATGACATTTATGGAAGGAAATTCATGTGCTTAAAAATAATCGTGTCGAATTGTTCAAAATCCGTTATCTTGCGAAATATGGAATATTTGTTTCATTGACGGAGATGCCGTCGAGAAGGGCGCAGGCATGGACAACGAAATCGAAACGCGAACCAAGGTGCCGCGGGATTTTGAAAGCCTTCGCAGCATCATCATCGAGCGTAAGAATTCCATGCCGAAACGTCTGGCGCAGGTCGCGGCCTTTGCACTCGGCAATCCGGATGAAATCGCCTTTGGCACGACGGCAAGCATCGCCACTGCCGCTGATGTCCAACCTTCAACGCTGGTGCGTCTTGCCCATCACCTGGGCTATGGCGGCTTCTCCGATCTGCAGAGCATTTTCCGCGAGAGGCTGCGCGACCGGACGCTGAGCTATGAAGAGCGGCTGATCACGCTCGAGCAATCCGGGATCGAGGATGAAGAGGCCGGTATTCTCTCGGGCTTTCTCTCTGCCGCCAGTCAATCGATCAACAAGCTTGCCGCCACCATCGAGACGGATACCTTTGCCAAGGCGGTGGATGTGCTTGCCGCGGCCGAGACGATCTATCTCATCGCCAAGCGCCGCTCCTATCCGTTGACGGCGCATATGACTTACGCCTTTTCCAAATTGAACATCCGCCATCAGATCGTCGCTTCGCCGAACGGCATCGACGGTGAGCTTGCCCGCTTTGCCACCGAAAGGGATGCGGCGATTGCCGCAAGCTTCTCCCCTTACGCGGCCGACAGCCTGGCCCAGGCGCAGGATCTCGCCGGACGCAACGTGCCGGTCATCGCGATTACCGATTCGGCCTTTTCCCCGCTGACCGGCTGCGCCACCCACTGGTTCGAGGTGGCGGAAGCCGATTTTGCCGGCTTTCGCTCGCTGTCGGCATCCATGGCGCTGATCATGGCCTTTCCCGTCGCCATCGCCGAACGACGGAGGAAAGAAGCAGTGGCAAAATTTCACAAAACCAAAATGGAATAAACATTCCGAATTGACAAAATTACGGAACCAATGTTTCATTACACCTATGAGCGCGGCTTCAGGAGATGGCCGCAAATCTGCCAGCATCCGGACGAAAGCGAAGACGGACGGACCGGCACTTTCAATGATGCTTGACCCCATCGAAAACCACTGAGGTATCGGGGTTATGCCTGGACGGGAGGACATTATGGCACACGACAATCCTGGCGCCCAGCCGGAGGCGACACTCGACGTGATCACCATCGGCCGCTCCTCCGTCGATCTTTATGGACAGCAGATCGGCTCGAGGCTGGAGGATATCGGATCTTTTGCGAAATCCGTCGGCGGCTGCCCCGCCAATATCGCCATCGGCACGGCGCGCCTCGGCTTGAAATCCGGCTTGATCACTCGCGTCGGCGACGAGCAGATGGGCCGTTTCATCCGTGAACAGACGGCACGCGAAGGCGTTGCCACACAAGGGATCGCGACCGACAGGGAGAGGCTGACGGCTCTGGTATTGCTCGCAGTCGAGGCCGAGGGCGTCTCGCCGATGATCTTTTATCGCTCCGACTGCGCCGACATGGCGCTCGACGAGGGCGACGTCGATGAGAATTTCATCAAGTCCTCCCGGGCCGTGCTGGTTTCGGGCACGCATTTTTCCAAGCCGAACACGGAGGCCGCGCAACGCAAGGCGATCCGCATCGCCAAGGCGAACGGCCGCAAGGTGATCTTCGACATCGATTACCGGCCGAATCTCTGGGGCCTTGCCGGCCACGCCGAGGGATTCGAACGTTATGTAAAGTCGGATCGCGTTTCCTCAAAGATGAAAGAGACGCTGCCGGATTGCGACCTGATCGTCGGCACCGAAGAGGAAATCATGATTGCCTCGGGCGCCGACGATGTGCTCGGCGCATTGAAGGAAATCCGCCGGCTTTCCCCGGCAACCATCGTGCTGAAGCGCGGCGCCATGGGCTGCATTGTCTATGATGGGCCGATCTCCGACGACCTCGAGGCCGGCATCGTCGGCCAGGGTTTTCCGATCGAAGTGTTCAACGTGCTCGGCGCGGGTGACGCTTTCATGTCCGGCTTCCTGCGCGGCTTCCTGCGCGACGAACCGCTGAAGACCTGCGCCACCTGGGCAAATGCCTGCGGGGCCTTTGCGGTCTCGCGCCTGCTCTGCTCGCCGGAATATCCAACTTGGGCCGAACTCGATTTCTTCCTGAAGACGGGCAGCAAACACCGGGCGCTGCGTAAGGACGAGGCGATCAATCACATCCATTGGGCGACGACGCGCCGCGTTGACGAAATTCCGTTGCTGATGGCGCTTGCCATCGATCATCGCTCGCAGCTTGTCAGCGTCGCCGACGAATTGGGCATCGGCCACGACAGGATCGTCGCCTTCAAACGGCTTGCGGTCGAGGCGGCGGCGCGGGTTGCGGGCGGACATGCCGGCTACGGCATGCTGATCGACGAGCGCTTCGGTCGCGATGCATTCTTCGACGCCGCCACAAAGAACTTCTCTTGGATCGGCCGCCCCGTCGAATTGCCGGGCTCGAAGCCGCTGAAATTCGAATTCAGCCAGGATATCGGCTCGCAGCTTACCGAATGGCCCCTTAACCATTGCATCAAATGCCTCTGCTTCTACCACCCTGATGATCCGAAGGAACTGAAGGCGGAGCAGCAGGAGAAGCTGCGTACCCTGTTCGAAGCGGCCCGCAAGGTCGGCCGCGAGCTGCTGGTCGAGATAATCGCCGGCAAGAACGGACCGCTGACCGACGATACGATCCCGACGGCAATGGAAGAGCTCTACGCGCTCGGCATCAAGCCGGACTGGTGGAAGCTCGAACCGCAGGAATCGACTGCGGCCTGGAAAAAAATCGATGCCGTGATCGCCAAAAATGATCCATTGTGCAGGGGTATCGTGCTGCTTGGCCTGGAAGCGCCGGCGGAAGAACTCATCCGCAGCTTCGAGGCGACGCTCGCCGCGCCGTCGGTCAAGGGTTTCGCCGTCGGGCGGACCATCTTCTCCGATGCGGCCCGAGCCTGGATGTCGGGCGGCATGAACGACGAGGAAGCGATCGCCGACATGGCTGGCCGCTTCCGGCAATTGACCCAGGCGTGGCTGAAAACCCGCGGGCTGGAATAATTTGGCGCATCGCTCCGAAAACCGGATATCGGTTTCGGGTAAAGCAATGCGCAAACAATGGACTAAAATGCATTTGGGAGGCGCCCCATGGGCAAGACGATCCGATTGACGATGGCGCAGGCCGTCACGCATTTCCTCAAAAAGCAGATGACCGTGATCGATGGCCAGAAGCAGCCGATCTTCGGTGGCGTCTGGGCCATCTTCGGCCATGGCAACGTTGCCGGCATGGGGGAAGCGCTCTATCAGGTGCGCGAGGAGTTGCCGACCTTCCGTGCCCATAACGAACAAGGCATGGCGCATGCCGCCATCGCCTATGCGAAGACCAGCTTCCGCCAACGCTTCATGGCCTGCACGACATCGATCGGTCCTGGCGCGCTGAATATGGTGACCGCCGCCGGCGTGGCGCATGTCAACCGCATTCCCGTGCTTTTCCTCCCCGGCGATGTCTTCGCCAACCGCGCGCCGGATCCGGTGTTACAGCAGATCGAGGATTTTGGCGACGGTACGGTGTCGGCCAACGATGCCTTCCGTCCGGTTTCGCGCTACTTCGATCGCATCACCCGGCCCGAGCAGATCATCACGGCGCTGAAGCGCGCCATGCAGGTGCTGACCGACCCGCTCGATTGCGGTCCGGTGACGCTGTCGCTCTGCCAGGATGTGCAGGCTGAAGCCTTCGACTATCCGGAAAGCTTCTTCGAGGAACGCGTCTGGACGCAGCGCCGCCCGCAGCCGGATGCGGACGAACTGGCAAACGCCATCGCGCTGATCCGCAGATCCGAAAAGCCGATGATCGTTGCCGGTGGTGGCGTTCTCTATTCCCAGGCGACGAAGGAGCTTGCTGCTTTCGCGGAAGCGCATGTTATTCCCGTCGTCGTGACACAGGCTGGTAAATCGGCGATCGACGAAACGCATCCGCTGGCGCTTGGCTCGGTCGGCGTCACGGGCACATCGGCCGCCAACGCGATTGCCGAAGAAACCGATCTGGTGATTGCTGTCGGCACACGCTGCCAGGACTTCACCACCGGTTCCTGGGCGCTGTTCAAGAACGAAAAACTGACGATGGTCGGCGTCAACATTGCCGCTTATGATGCACTGAAGCACAACGGTCACCCCTTGGTGACAGATGCGCGCGAAGGGCTGAAAGCTCTGTCCGCCGGCCTTGCCGGCTGGAGAGCTCCGGCAGCGCTTGCCGAGAAAGCAGCACGGGAAAAGAAGATCTGGCTTGAGGCCGCCGCCAAAGCGATGGCGACGACGAATACCGCCCTGCCCTCCGACGCCCAGGTGATCGGCGCCGTCACCCGCACCATCGGCGGCGAGAAAAGCATCGTGCTCTGCGCAGCCGGCGGCCTGCCGGGCGAGATGCACAAGCTGTGGCCGGCGACCGCACCCGGCAGCTATCATATGGAATACGGTTTCTCCTGCATGGGCTACGAGATCGCCGGCGGCCTTGGCGCGAAGATGGCCCGGCCGGACAAGGAGGTCGTCGTCATGGTCGGCGATGGCTCCTACATGATGCTGAATTCGGAGCTGGCGACCTCGGTCATGCTCGGCCTGAAACTGACGGTCGTCCTCCTCGACAACAGAGGGTACGGCTGCATCAACCGGCTGCAGATGGCAACCGGCGGCGCGAACTTCAACAATTTGCTCAAGGATTCACGTCACGAGATCATGCCCGAGATCGATTTCCGGGCACATGCCGAGAGCATGGGCGCGATTGCGATCAAAGTCGCCTCGATCGCCGAGCTGGAACAGGCGATCGAAGCATCGAAAAAGAACGACCGGACCTCGGTCATCGTCATCGACACCGATCCGCTGATCACGACAGAGGAAGGCGGCCATTGGTGGGATGTCGCCGTTCCCGAGGTCAGTCCGCGCGCCGAGGTCAACAAGGCCCGCGCGGGTTATGAAGAGGCACGCGCCGCCCAGCGCATCGGCTGATCGATTTCCGTCATTTTTCTGGAGGAGCGTTTCCGCTCCTCCAACACTGCTTTCAAGGAGACCATTGATGAAGGCCAAACTCGGCATGTCGCCCATCGCCTGGTGGAACGACGACCTTCCGGAGCTCAGCGACGACGTATCCCTCGAAGAATGCCTGCGGCAATCGCGTGGTGCAGGCTTCACCGGCATGGAACAGGGCCGGCGGTTCCCCAGCAACCCCGATGAGATGCTGCCGATCCTGCGCGCCGCCGACGTGACGCTTTGCGGCGGCTGGTTCTCGGGCACGCTGGTCAACGAAGAGTTGGCTGCAAACAAGGACCGCATCGCTCCGATGATCGAGCTCTTCAAGGCGGTCAACGCGCCTTGCATTGTCTATGGCGAAGTCGGCCGCTCGATCCAGGGCGACCGCTCCAAGCCGCTCGCCACCAAGCCGCGCCTTTCGGATGACGAGATGAAGGCCTATGCCCGCCGCGTCACCGAGTTCGGCGAATGGTGCGCCGAGCAAGGCATGCCGCTCTCCTACCACCATCACATGGCAGCCGTCGTCGAAACCGAACCGGAACTCGACGCCTTTATGCGCAATTCCGGCGAAGGCATTCCGTTGCTGCTCGATGCTGGTCACCTTGCCTTTGCCGGCGGTGACGTACTGCGCGCCATCGACAACCACCACGGCCGTATCAATCACGTTCACGTCAAGGATATCCGCAAGCCTGTCGTGGATGGGCTGGATCGCAGCCGCCAGTCCTTCCTCGATGCTGTGGCGCTCGGCGCGTTCACCGTACCGGGCGACGGCTCGCTCGATTTCGGCGCCATTGTTCAACGTCTGGCCGATTACGGCTATGAAGGCTGGTTCGTCGTCGAGGCCGAACAGGACCCCCGCAAGGCTCCGCCACAGAAGATGGCTGAGATCGGCCATGCCGAATTGATGCGCGTCATGACGGCAGCGGGTTACACCGTAGAGACCGAAGGTTTTCCCAAGGGATAGCGAAAGACGAGCGTCCCCTCGCCTCTAGAAAGCTGGCGAGGGGCGTTTTTCCAAGCAACGGAGGAAGGACACTCATGCCAAATCTCAAGGTCAAACCTGACGGCTCTCACGGCCGCGTCAGCCGTGTCACGCCCGAAAGTGCCGGCTGGACCTATGTCGGCTTCGATCTTTACCGGCTGAAGCCGGGCGAAACGGCTTCCGCAGAGACGGGCGATCGCGAGGTCTGCCTGGTCTGGGTCAGCGGCAAGGCGAGCGCCAAGGCCGGCACGAAGGATTTCGGCTCGCTCGGCGGCCGCATGAGCCCCTTTGAGGGTGCACCGCACGCGCTTTACATTCCGGCCGGCTCCAACTGGTCCGTCGTCGCCGAGACCGACCTCGAGCTCGCCGTCTGCTCAGCTCCCGGCGGCGGTTCCTATGAGGCGCGCGCCATCCCGCCGGGCACGCATCCGGCGCTGACGCGCGGCAAGGGCACCAATGTCCGCTATGTCAACAACATCATGCCGGAGGATGACGGCGCGGCCCATTCCCTGCTGGTGGTTGAAGTCATCACACCGGGCGGCCATACCTCGTCCTATCCGCCGCACAAGCATGATCAGGACAATTTGCCGAACGAAAGCTTCCTCGAGGAGACCTATTATCACCGCCTCAACCCGCCGCAGGGCTTCGGCTTTCAGCGGGTCTATACCGATGATCGCTCGCTGGACGAAGTCATGGTGCTGGAAGATGGCGATGTGACGCTGGTGCCGAAGGGGTATCATCCCTGTGCCGCCTGCCATGGCTACGACCTCTATTATCTCAATGTCATGGCCGGTCCGAAACGCATCTGGAAGTTCCACAACGCCCCGGAACATGAGTGGCTTCTGAAGGCATAAACTCCCAAGAGCATGGAAGGCCGCGCCTCGATGGCGCGGCCTGTTCATCAGGCCGGTAGCAGACCATACCGCCAACCGCGGTGCCTGGCGTTGCGCGACAAGACCAGCCAAGCGAGCAGAAGCATTCCCGTTTCGGCGAAGACCGGCACCATCCAGATGCCGATTTCGCCGAAGATGAAGGGCAGCACGAATGTCAGCGGCAGCGTGAAGAGATAGGGGCGCGTCAGGCCGAAGATCGCGCCTTTCTTCGCATCGCCGATCGACTGGAAATAGGACGACAGCACAATCATCTGGCCGAAGAGGAAATAGGCGCCGACTGTCCACGGCAATATTCGCCCGACCTCCGCAACGATGACGGGAACGCCGACGAAAACGCCGCCGAGCCTGCCCGCCACCAATTCGACAACCAACTCCACCATGCTGCAATAGACCAGCGCCGACGCCATGGCGATCTGCAGGCTCTGGCCGACGCGGGCGGGAAATGCAGCGCCGTGATTGTGACCGGATATCGTCTGCAGGGCGATGCTGAGACCGAGGAGCGGCAGATAGGCGAAGGTCATCACCCGGGTGATGATTCCGTAGGCGCCCACTGTCGCGACATAGTCTCCCTGGTGCCAGATCGCCAGGTTGAAGAGGATCGCCGCAGAACTCAGGGATATACCGATGAAGCCGAGGCTCATCGGCGCGCCGAAGGCGATGATCCCGCGCCATTCGCTCACCGCAAAGGATGGCGACGGTCTGAGTGCGCCCGGCTGCCGCCAGCGGTAGAACAGGATGATCGCCAGGCAGATAAATTGCGCCGCGATCGAACCCGTGCCCGAGCCGATGACACCCCAGTGCATCACCGCCATCAGCAGCCAGTTGGCAAAGATATTGAGCAGGGTCGAGGCCAGCGTCACCAGCGTCATGAAGCCGATCTTGCCCTCGCAACGCAGAGCGTCGATATGAACCGACAATAGGAAACTCACCGGAGCAAAGCCGACCATCATGCCCATGAAAGCGCCGGCATTGACGGCGACAGCGGCATTGTCAGCCGAGCCTGCGACGACGACCTGCCGCCCGACCGTCCAATAGATCGCGTTGATGAGGATCGCCACCGCCAAGGCCAAGCCATGGGCGGCGCTGAAAACCTGCTTCGCTCCCGTTCGATCTCCCGCTCCCAGACGGCGCGCCAGGATGCTTGCCATGCCGTTTGAGACCAGCGATTGCAACGCGATCAAGAGCATGAGCGCCGGAAAAATGAGGCTAACCGCAGAGAGGGCATCGGCGCCCACGAAGACACCGAGAAAATAAGCATCGACGACGGCAAACAGGCCGTTGATGGTTGTGATCATGATGATTGGCGCGGCCGTGCGGGCAAAGACACCCGGCAGCCAACCGCTCAGGAACATGTTGCTTTCGAAATCTTTCGTCATGGCGCTATCCACGCAGCACCGCGCACCGCCAGGCGACGGCCGCGGTCGATTGTTGAAAGGATGATCGTTAGATGTCCAGCACAAGATGCGGCACGCCGTCCGAGCTCTTGCGCGGCGAAATGCCGTTAGCATCGATCTGGGCGTTGATGCGCTGGCGGAAGGCCGAGAAGCTCTCGAAGGTCACGACATCCACCGGAGAGTCGAAATGGATGGTGATCCCTTGGAGCCCGCCGGATTGTTCGGAGAGCGCCAGAACCTTGCCGGTGAAGGGCTGGTTCAGATAGCGGCCACGGACCGCCGTTCCGACGGCAATCGGCGCAGCGGGCACCGCGTTCGGTTTCGCGGCAAGTGCCGATAGCGTGTTCCAGTCTCGCAACCCATATTGCTTGGCGACCAATTCAAGGGCCGCACTATGGGCCATGTCACCACTGCGCTCGGCCATGGCTTGGCGCAGACGTTTGGCCTGTGCTTTTAATTCATCGATGGACGGATAGATCGTCGTCACGGAGTCAGCCTCTTGGAAGGCATGCATTTACGACTGCAGATCGGAGCTCGCATTACCGCCAGTCAGCATGCGCCAGATGGCTGTGACCATATTTGCGAGGCTTCACCATGGATTTTCATCCGCGAGCGGCCGGTGCCTCGAACCGGTTTTCGTATGATCGAAGCCAATGCCGATGTCAAGATGAGGCGTTGCTGCAGAGACGAAGCTGTTCAGGCCGTCACTGAGAGAGGGCGATATTGCGCCCTTCCATCTTTCAACCGACGAGATGATGCTCGATCTGATCGATGGGAAAATTCGTCAGGTCCTTGGCGACCTCGGCCACGATCACTGCCTGCGAACGAGCCCCGAGATGGGGCCGCAGGACACCAAGTGCGCGCGGCGGCGCGACGAGAATGAGACGATGGATGCCCTTTTTCTGCACAAGCGCATCGACCTTGGCTGCAACATTTTTCAAAAATTCGGCTGCCGCCTGCTCATGCCATTCCGTTTCTTCCACGGCGCTGCCTCCGAACCCTACGGCCTGGTGCGTGCGGCCGGGTTTGTCGGTACCGAGTTCCCGATCCGGCGCATGCGGCTGCTGCATGGTTTCGCACGTTCGCAGATCCGGATGCGGGCCGCTGTCCGAACTCTTCAGAATCAGCGCCTTGGCACCGTCGCAAACGACAACCCATGTTCCTCGGGAAATCTTGATATCGACCATCATGCCTGTCCTCAATTTTTAGTGCGGCTAAAAAACTGCTGACGGAAAAGAACGTCTCATGACGCGAAGGGTTCAAAAAACCACCTGCAGCGCTTGCGATATCGCCCAAGCGGCTCAAAAACTGCCGAATCGTTAAAATTCGATTGGCTCGGTTGACGCTTAGGCAAAATCTCCGTGCAAGGTTGATGCGATAACCGAGATGAATTCGGTGGCCTCCAACGGGGAAATGACAATGCTTCGCGCAACGCATCTGGCGAAAGTCAAATCCGAAGTCTACGAGCACAGGTGGGAACGCTTCTTCGTTCAGCGGCCGGCTCGCATCATTGCCGTGCGCCCATGTCTGACGGGCATTTCGATCCGCAGCGCCGAGATCATCGACATTTCACAAGGCGGGGCCAGTTTCATCGTCGGCACGACCGTTGGCTTACCGACACACTACTATCTGAACATTCTCGGCCTCGCTTATCGCATCGGCTGCGCCGAGATCAACCGGATAGACAATCGCGTCAACGTGCGCTTCATCAACCTCATCGAGCCCGAAACATTGAGACGCGTGGTGCGTGCCGATTTCATGATCGGCAATACCGAAGCGCTGGCCGCGCGCGGCCGGCGGCAACAGGCGTAAGGATCAGGCTTTTCCGCCCTTGCAACGGCTCACCAAGCGCCTATGGTGCTGCGCCTTGCAACAGAATTCGGGAAAATGAGCCAGAATGTCCGCCTTTTCGCGCTTTACCCCGCTGATCAGCGCCCTTCCCTCCACCGTGCCTTTCGTCGGCCCGGAAGCCCTCGAACGTCAGCGCGGCCTGACCGTCCAGGCACGCATCGGCGCCAATGAAAATGGCTTCGGCCCCGCCCCCTCCGTCATAGAGACCATGCGCGAGCAGGCCGGCGAGATTTGGAAATACAATGATCCGGAAAATTTTGCCCTGAAGGGAGCGCTCGCCGCCCACCTCGGCGTTCAGTCCGCGAATATCGCCGTCGGCGAAGGCATCGACGGCCTGCTCGGTCTCATCGTGCGCATGGTGGTCGAGCCGGGGGCGCCCGTCGTCACATCGCTCGGCGGCTATCCGACCTTCAATTTCCATGTGGCGGGCTTCGGCGGCCGGCTGGTAACGGTGCCCTATGTCGACGATCGCGAGGATCTCGATGGGCTGCTCGCGGCGGTGAAGCGCGAAAATGCCCCGCTTGTCTATTTCGCCAACCCCGACAACCCGATGGGAAGCTGGTGGGATGCCGAGAAGATTGTCGCCTTCGCCCGGGCCCTCCCGGAAAACTGCCTGCTGATCCTCGACGAGGCCTATAGCGAAACCGGGCCCGCCAATTCTTTGCCGGATATTTCCGCACTGATCGACTTGCCGAACGTGCTGCGCACCCGCACCTTTTCCAAGGCTTATGGCCTTGCCGGCGCACGTGTCGGCTATGCCATCGGCGTGGCGGAGACAGTGCTGGCTTTCGACAAGATCCGCAATCACTTCGGCATGAACCGGCTGGCGATGGCGGCCGCGCTCACGGCGCTGAAGGATCAAGCCTACCTCGCCGAAGTCGTCGGCAAAATCCACGCGGCGCGGGAACATATCGGCACGATCGCCCGCAACAACGGGCTTTCCCCGCTTGCCTCCGCCACCAATTTCGTCGCTGTCGATTGCGGCCGCGATGGTGCCTATGCGCGTGCGATCGTCGATGGGCTGATCCAGCATGGCGTCTTTATCCGCATGCCGGGCGTGGCGCCTCTCAATCGCTGCATTCGCATCAGCGTCGGGCCAAAGCGCGATCTCGACCTTTTGGCCCAAGCGCTGCCGAACGTGTTGAAGGCGATCGGCTGAGTACAGGTGCATTTGAAAATCACCTGCGGTTTCTGCCGCCGGCACAGCAATTTGGCCCCACATCCGGCGGCCGTCACCTGCATCGGGTCGCTTTTAAGAATTACGGTGCGAAAGTCTCTGCAACTCTCCTCGGGCGCCGTCATATTCCATGAAGGTAGAGGGACAGGACAGCGACGCGGCCTGAAATTGCTGGCGGGCATCCGGAATCTCGTTCCGAATCAGATGCCATTCGCCGATATAAAAGATCGCTTCGCAAAGAGCGTTGTTGTCAGAGGCTTTTGCAATGACCTCGGCGGGATTCAATTCGCCGAGGAAGAGCCTGTAGATGGGATAGGGCCATTTCGCTTGATCAAGCTTGACGGCTTCGGCACGAAGGCCAGTCGCCGCGTCCGCGTCTTTGCCCTGCTCTTGAGCAATATAACGCCAGAGATGATAATAGGGCGCGGCCTTCTCGTCCTGCTGTGCTTTAACGGCGAAGTCTTGTGCCGCCAGTTGATATTGCCCTCGGAAATATTGTGAAAACGGGTTCGTGAGAAGATCGGCACGGATCTGGCTGATGGGCCAGAGCGAGACGGCTGTAATGACGGCAAACGCGATGCTGAACGTCAACGCCGCAATACTGAAACGAGGACGCGGACGCACGCGAGGCCAGACTGTCAACAGTATCAGCGCTATCGCTCCGCCGGCCACGGCTCCTCCCAAGTGCGCCGCGTAATCGATCTGCATGCCGTCCCGCGTTCGCGATATGAACGGAATCAAGGACGGTATCAATATTCGGATTGCCCCTGTTCGTAGTGACGTCGGCAGCGAACCGGAGCGAAAATGAAAGCTCAGAACGATAGCGGCAGCAAACAGGCCGACGATCCCACCGGAAGCCCCAACGCCCACGACGTTGACGGGATTGATCAGCAAGGAGGCTACGGAACCGCCGAGGGCGCTGATGCAAAACAGGCCAGCGAACCAGTGCCAGCCGATAAGGCGCTCAAGCAGCCTTCCTGCCAGCCATAAAGCGAAGCAGTTAAAGGCGAGGTGAAGCGGGTTCGCGTGCAGGAAAGGCGCCGTAAAAAGCCGCCACCATTGCCCATAGACGAGAATGCTGTTGCGAAAGGTTCCTCCGAACACCAGCAGCGTTTGAATTGTCGGTGAGCCCTTGTCGGGAGCGTCGACGCCAAAGGCGAGTTCCGCTGCATACACGCTGGCCAGGATGGCAATCAGCGCATATGTGAACAGCGGCTGGCCGCGTGTTGCTGCGGCATCCGCGGTCTCGAGATCGGCATCGAATACCGCAGCGGAGCCGGTTTTCGCCGCGGCGGCACGTTCGTCCTCGCGTGCCCTTCTTAGAAAATCCCAGCATTGCTCGAATATCCAGTCCGGATCGCCCTGCAGGATTTTCAGCGAAATCCCCGCTTTCGTCCCTGAGCCTCGAAGCGCTTTCGGGAGCTTACTCATCAATCCGCGTCGTTTCACGGTGCCGGCGACAGCCGGATCGAGGTTAAGTACAAGGTTGTCTATTCCCCTGCTTTGAAATCTTTCGAGGTCTCGCACTGCCAGCCAGGGTATCGTTTCGGCAGCGAAGCTTGCAATGTGAATTCCAGTGCCTGAAATCACTAGTCCCGGCTCGCTTTTAAACAGCTTGACCAGCAGAGCAATCACGGCAAGACCGAGGAGCGCTGCGAACGGCCACAACAGGATCGGAGCGATAGGAGGGTGTGCGGCCCTGTCGGACCGATAGGATATCCATACGCAGCCGACCGAAAAAACCGATAGAATTGAGGAAAATAACAGCAATCTGCCCTTATCGTAGGCAAATTCAAATCTCAGCGACAGTTGCGTGCTCATTTCGACGTCTCATAGAAGAGGCCGTCAACCGCGGTCTAAGCCTACTCGTTTATAGCGAATTCAGAGAGCCTTATCACAACCCGAAACGCATCTACAGATTAATTATTACCCGCTCCCCATTTGCACCGGCTGACACGTCCTGACAGCAAAAGGGATGCACTCCAAAGCAAAAACCGCGCCGGCCTTGTTTCCGGCCGGTCGCGGTTTTTCTGATAGTGGCAGCGTGCCTCTCCGCCCGCTGCCGGTCCCCTCTTTCGAGGCAATGTCATCGTATTCCTGATGACGCGCTTTAATGCGTGGTCATCCACTCGCGGGCGGCGCGGAGCGCTGCGGCGAGCTGCATCTTGGTCAGCGTGGCCGCGACGTCGGCGCGGAGCTCGGCGGCGCGGTCGCTGCCCTTGATGGCGGCGATGTTTAACCATTTATGGGCGGCAACGAGGTCTGCCTGACAGCCTCTGCCGGTCGCATAGATTATGCCCAGCTCGCAAAGGGCTTCAGCGCTGTTGCCACCCATCATGGCCATTTCGGATGCCGGTATTTCGAAGCGTGCCATCGGTTCAATCCCTGTTTCAGTCTATTCGTTATCGACCCTGTTTTTCCTTCTGGACCTTGCCGTCTATCGCGGCTTGATGATCCTTCCGGTTGGCGGGTTTGCCCCGCTCGTTTGATGGGTTCACTATCGCAGACGGCTTTCAAAAAACGGCTAAAATGCATGCTTAATTCGATGCAAACAAAGTGCAAATGCTTGGTAAACTTGGGATTTTGTTAAACATCGCTTCCCTTGCAAATTAAGGATTTTTGAGCAAGTTTTACGTCTCGTTAAGGTTTGGATCTAAACCCTTCGTTCACCACGAAAATAGCCGCTGAAACGAGGCTTGTTATTTTTCAATGAGACCGGAAGGGCCAACCGGCAGGAAAATCGCGCCGGAAAGTCTATTTGCCTTTGCGTCTGTATTGGATAACTTCGCCACGTCCGGGCTGTGGGGCCGAAGGACATTCGGGAGGAAAGACTATGATCCGCGCCACCATTCTCACCGCAGCACTGCTCTTCAGCGCAGGCGTAGCCCTGGCCGACGAGCCAATAGTCGGCAATTGGAAGACCAAGGAGGGCGATACCGCCGCCATCACGCCTTGCGCCGACAGCTACTGCGTAACGCTGAAGACCGGCAAATACGCCGGCCGCCAGATCGGCAAGATGCAGGGCAAGGACGGAGCCTACACGGGCGAACTTACGGACCCCGAAGACAACAAGACCTATAGCGGCTCCGGCACGGTAAGCGGCAGAACCGTGAAGATGCAGGGCTGCGTGCTCAAGGTCTTCTGCAAGTCGCAAACCTGGACAAAGCTTTAAAAGGTACTTCGCCGGGCGAAGGCAGGACCAATCAATACGCGATTTGCTCCGGAAGGACCTTCCGTTCAATCTTATGAGCCCGGTAATATTTCTGAACACTGGATGAACCAGTGTCTCAGCACCTGTTCAGTCTGACCATGGCAAAACAGTGTCCAGGATAGGGCACGGGTAGGGCCAGGACAATGAACACGATCATCATGGCGCGGCGTTTCGGCATCATCATGCTGTTTGCCGCCATCTTTGCGATCACATTTTCGATGGCGGTGGAACATACCGGCCGCAGCGGTGCGCAATCGCATTTCGGCGCAAGCTTCACTTGCCTGCAGACGGGCAGCCCCTATTGCACCACGGTTCAATAGGACCGAGCTCGCCAATTTCGATAACCGAACTGCGAATCACTGCTAAAAATAGCTGCGAAAATCGGATACCGCGCCTTGTAACGTCGTTTGCTTGTTAAAGACGGCACTCTATAATAGCGCATGAGCAACCGAATCTCTCCTTTTTCGCCCCTCGACATCTCCTCACCCAGTCCGTTTCAGCCGCGGAGCTTCGATGATCCTGCCAAGGCCGTCGACGCTCTGACCGAGCTTTACGACCGCAATACAGCGTTCCTGATCGACAGCTTCACCAGGCTGGCCAAGGGTGCGCCGATTGCAGCGCGCTACCGCGCCTTCTATCCGCAGGTCAGCATCGAGACGACAAGCTTCGGCCATGTCGACTCGCGTCTTTCCTACGGCCACGTCACGGCGCCTGGCGTCTACACCACCACCATCACTCGTCCGCAACTCTTCCGCCATTATCTGAAAGAACAACTGGCGCTGCTGATGCGCAGCCATAATGTCCCCGTGGTCGTATCGGAATCGACGACACCGATCCCGCTGCACTTCGCTTTCGGCGAAGGTGCGCATGTGGAAGCGTCGGCCGCTGCCTTCGACGATATTCCGCTGCGCGATCTTTTCGATACGCCGGATCTCAACACCACCGACGACGAGATCGCCAATGGCGAATATATCCCGCCGCCGGGCGAGCCCTCACCGCTGGCACCCTTTACCGCGCAGCGCATCGACTATTCGCTCGCACGCCTCGCCCACTACACTGCGACAAGCGCGAACCATTTCCAGAATTTCGTGCTCTTCACGAACTATCAGTTCTATATCGATGAATTCTGCCATTGGGCGCGTGACCTGATGGCCAAGGGCGGCGACGGCTACACCGCCTTCGTGGAGCCCGGTAATATCATCACGCCGGCCGGTTTCAGCCAACCGGAGGGGAACACCACCCCGCCGCGGCTGCCGCAGATGCCAGCCTACCATGTAAAAAAGAAGGGCCATGCCGGCATCACAATGATCAATATCGGCGTCGGTCCCTCCAACGCCAAGACGATCACCGACCATGTCGCCGTGCTCCGCCCGCATGCCTGGCTGATGCTCGGCCATTGCGCCGGCCTGCGCAACAGCCAGCGGCTCGGCGACTATGTGCTGGCTCATGCCTATATGCGCGAGGATCACGTTCTCGACGACGATCTGCCGGTGTGGGTGCCTATCCCGGCGCTTGCCGAAGTGCAGGTGGCGCTGGAAGCCGCCGTTGCCGAGATCACCGGCTATGAGGGCTTCGAGCTGAAGCGCATCATGCGCACGGGTACGGTCGGCACGATCGACAACCGCAACTGGGAACTGCGGGATCAGGCAGGGCCGGTCAAGCGCCTGTCGCAAGCCCGCGCAGTGGCATTGGACATGGAGTCGGCGACGATTGCCGCCAACGGCTTCCGCTTCCGCGTTCCCTATGGCACGCTGCTCTGCGTTTCCGACAAGCCGCTGCATGGCGAGCTGAAACTGCCGGGCATGGCGACCGCCTTTTACCGGACACAGGTGAACCAGCATCTGCAGATCGGCATCCGCGCGATCCAGAAGCTGGCCGCGATGCCGCCGGAAACGCTGCATTCACGCAAACTGCGCAGCTTCTTCGAAACGGCCTTCCAGTAAAATAAGGGGCGTTCTCAGCCCCTTAACTCCCTGTCGCAAATGCCTGGTTCGAAACTCCGTTTTGCAACAGGCATTTGCCGAAGGAGTTCAGCGCCGAGTGTTTGCGCGCAATTCATGAACTATGCAGCAACCGCGATCGACGTAACGGCTTCATTCGAGAACCAGACGTCGCGGAAGATCGCAATCGCGCTCTCGTCGGGCGCGCGATCTTTGGTCAGCCAAACGGAGCGGATGCTTCGGGCACCGACACTATCTGGCACCTTAAGACCCTGGTGAGGGTCGCTTGCGCCGATACATGGAATGAACCAAGCCGGCATCAACGGCCGCGCAGAAAATCCCGTTTGGCCGCGGGTGATCAGCATGGCGAAGGCGACATCCTCGCTCGGACGCCAGGGAAAGATCATCCGACCGCCTGGACGCAGAGATTCCAGCCAATGCACGGGCGGCACCACCACGCCGGCGTTCACGTAGATCAGATCGGATGGTGGCAGCGCCAGCACGGTGGCATCACCATGTGTAACCGAAACATCTTCGAAGGGAGCAAGGTTCTCGCGCGCCCACCCAGCAAGGCGCTCATCGATTTCGAAGGCATGCACGCGGCCATTTGGAAGCGTCAGCATCGAGAGGATCGCGGTATAGTAGCCGGTACCTGCCCCGATATGGGTTACCACCTCTCCACCCTGCGGATTGACGCTGCCAAGCCAGGCGGCATGCAACATGGGCTCGCCATTGTTGATGCCCTTCGCCCGATCCAGCGCGACCAGCACGTTCTGGTTGACATGCACCGGATTGTCGCTCGGCGTTTCAATGTAGCGATGCCGATAGGTCTTCTTCCAGGGATGAACGACGATATGCCAGGGACCGGGACCCAGAAAGGCTTCGCGGGGCACCAGCTCGAAAATGCGTTCGAACCGCTCATCCGGCGAGCCCGTGGCCACAGCCATTATCTGCGCGTGAAGTCGACGGACTTCTTCCAGCACAACACCCGATTTCCTGACCATTGAGCATCTCTCCTTGATGATTTCCAAAACCACGAGGTCAGGCGAGCGCATCACCTGTTTTCCGTCACGTAATGCACGCCGCGTCCAGCGCGAGAGTCGTGCTGGCAAAGATATTCCGGCAAGATAAACATCTGAAACTCCATGCCGCAAGCCGATTAGATATCAATCGAGGGCCGGGGTGCCTCGCCGCCCCTTATTCCCTTGGCTCCGGCATTAGCGCCGCCTGATCGACGACCGCTACTTGCGGCCTGTCGATCGTCGGAGCTGCCATCCAATCGAGGCCGAGGATCAGAACCGTGAAGGCGGCAAAACCGATTGCGGTGCGAAGCAGGACCTTGCCGATATCCGGCGTCTCCAACAGATCCTTCTCCGATAACGTCTTCCTGCTCCAGTAATTCACCAATGCTGTTTCCAAGGTGTGCATGTCCGTCTCTCCTTTGGTGATGACGGAACCTTGTCGAGCGGCCGCGCCCGTTTTCGACAGCGAAGAAATTTTTTGTCATGCTGCCCGTCGGGATGTCGATTTCCGTGCGGACCGCTCGTCTATTGCTGTCAGCAAACGGAAAGAGGAAGCGCTACGATGAAATATCTTTGTCAGGTCTGGTTCGACGGTGCGAAGCTCGATGCCATGACCAAAGAGGAAAAGCACAGGCTCGATTCGGATTCGCTCGGCTATGACCGCGATCTGATGGCGAGTGGCCATATGATCCATGCCGAAGCGCTGCAATCGCCAAGCTCGGCGGTGACGGTGCGGGTCCGCAACGGCGAGACGTCGGTAACCGACGGCCCCTTCATCGAGACGAAGGAATATCTTGGCGGCTTTATCCTGATCGAAGCGAAAGACCTGAACGATGCGATCCGCGTCGCTGCGGGCATTCCGCTCGCCAAGCTCGGCGCCATCGAGGTGCGGCCGATCTATTCCTTCGGCCCGGACATTTGAGGAGGCTGCCATGAAGTTCCTTTGCCAGGTCTGGTTCGATACTGCCGAGATCAGCACTCTTTCCGAAGAGGAAGGACGAAAGCTGACGCAGGATTCGGTCGACAACGACAACCGGCTGCGCGACAGCGGCCACATCATCGTCGCCAATGCCCTGCGCGAGCCGCAGACCGCCAGGACGGTGCGGGTGCGCAAAGGCGAGACCGGCGTCACCGACGGTCCTTTTGCCGAGATGAAAGAACATCTTGGCGGCTTCGTGCTGATCGAGGCGAAGGATATGGACGAAGCGATCAGCATCGCCGCCACCTTCCCCGTCGCCCGGTATGGCATGATCGAGGTCCGCGCGGCCTATGACATCCGGTTTCCGAACGAATAGGCAAAGAGCGGGAGGACGTGGACATGCGATTTCTATGCTTGATCTACATGCCGGCCGACTTGGACAGAACGTTGAGCCCCAGCGAGGGCGATACGCTGATCGCCGAACACTTTGCCTATGACGAGGGCCTGACTCGCAAAGGCACGCTGGTTCTTTCTGACGCGCTTGAAACGCCCGACAAGGCGATTGTCATCCGCCCGCCCGGATCGGCGCTTGCCACAACAGACGGTCCCTTCGTGGAGACGAAGGAACATCTGGCCGGCTTCTATGTCGTCGAGGCGGCCGACATGGCCGGTGCGACCGAAATTGCCCGCCGTATCCCCTCGGCTAAATACGGCGCCATCGAAATCCGTCCGATCCGGATACTGACCCTTCCCAGCACCTGACAGGAGCAAGAGACCGCCCGTGTCGCTGAAGGAAACCATCGACGACATCTATCGCAGCCAATCGCGCCGCGTCTTTGCGACGCTTATCCGTCTGCTCGGCGACTTCGACCGGGCGGAGGAGGCCCTTCACGATGCCTTTGCGGCAGCGGCGCAGCAATGGACGGAAGAGACGCTGCCGGCCAATCCCTATGCCTGGCTGGTGTCGACCGGCCGTTTTCGGGCGATCGACCACATCCGGCGGCGAGCGCGTTTCGATGCCTCGCACGCTGATATCGTCGACAGCCTTTATCCGGAGGGCGAAATGGTCGAGATCGCTGAAAGCCAAGAGATCGAAGACCATATGCTGCGGCTGATCTTCACCTGCTGCCATCCGCTCATCCCGGCGGAGGCGCGGATGGCGATGGCGCTGCGCGAGGTCTGCGGTTTGACGACGGAAGAGATCGCCCATGCCTTCCTCATTTCCGCGCCGACGGTCGCCCAGCGCATCGTTCGCGCCAAGAACCGCATTCGCACCACCCAAATTCCCTATGAAGTTCCGGCAAGGACGGAGTTGCCGGAGCGGCTGGCGCAGGTGCTGCATGTCATCTATCTCGTCTTCAACGAAGGCTATTCCGCATCGTCAGGCACGACGATCGTCCGCGCTGACCTTGCAGCCGAAGCTATCCGGCTCGGTCGCCTGCTACTGAAGCTCTTGCCCGATCCGGAGGTCGCTGGGTTGCTGGCGATGATGCTTCTGCAGGATTCGCGGCGGCTCGCTCGTGCCAGCGCTTCCGGCGATCTCGTCTTGCTTGCGGATCAGGACCGTACACTTTGGGACAAGACAGGCATTCGCGAGGGACTAGCTTTTGCGGCCGAGGCGATGGCCGGCGAAAGCGTCGGCAGCTATGCGCTGCAGGCGGCAATTGCCGCCGAGCACGTGCGCGCGGCAACGGCTGATCGGACGGACTGGCGGCGGATCGTGGCACTTTACGATCTGCTGCTGGTGGCGCATCCCTCGCCGGTGGTAGAGCTCAATCGGGCAGTGGCGGTTTCAATGTGCGACGGACCGGCGGCCGCGCTGGAGATCGTCGACGGCCTCTTGAGCGAAGCGCGGTTGGCCCGATATCATCTGGCCCATGCGGCAAAAGCCGATTTCCTGCGCCAACTCAACCGCAAAGACGAAGCGCGACAGTCCTACGAGACGGCGCTGTTGCTGTGCCATCAGGCGCCCGAGCAGGCGTTCCTGCGCAAGCGGCTGGCGGAACTTGGTGGTTAAGGGTGCTTCCTTGAGATCAGCAAGGCGAGTGCCGTCCCCGTCAAAGCCGAGACGACGATCAGCAGATGCGCGCTGATGCTTGCCTGCGCCAGATTGTCGAGTGCGGTCTTCAGTCCCGGAGCTCCGAAAGCGATGGCACCGGCGGTGATCCCGGCCGGATAGGTGCCGACTCCTCCGGGCGCGTGCACCGGCAACACCGAAGAAAGCTCGCCGCCGACCGCACCCCCGAAGCTCGCCGATAGCGGCGTGACATTCATCAAGCGAAGCGCCCAGGCGAGCACCACGACCTTTACCAGCCAATTGACTATCGTCGTCAGCCAGGCGCGGGCAAACGCATTCGCATTGGCAGGCATTCCGCGCTCCAGTTCATGCACCAGCCCCTGCGCCTTCTTCGGCAATGCCTTGCCGGCAAATTTGAGCAGCGGACGACGCAGCACAAAGGCGGCGACCGGTAAGAGCAGGAAAGCAAACCACAGAACCCAGGCAAGAACGGCATAGGACGAGGCCAGCGCGAGGCCGACACCGGCTGCCGCCAGCAATGCATGCAGATCCAGCAGCCGCATGACGAGCAGCGCCGATGTGCCGCGCGCCAGCGGAATGCCGAATTCGGAGCGCATCAGTACCGGAAAACTGGTCTCGCCGGTGCGGAAGGGCATCATGATGTTGAGCAGATTGTGGACCTGCGTCACACGAAAGAGCGCGGTGAAATGGCCGCCGGTTTCCTTCGGGAAATAGTCGTAGATGCGCCAGGTGCGCAGGAAATAGGTGCTGGTCAAAAGCGCCAGCGCCAGCAGAATGGGCAGGACACCGACCCTGCCCCATTGCGCCAGGATTGAACTCCAGCCCCAGAACCACTCGATAAAGACGGCATAGGCCAGGACCACGCCTAATGTGAGCAGCGTCATGCGGTTGCGAATAAACCAGTTCTGTCGGCTGGCAACCATCGGAGTCTTCATGTAGTTAAGGCACCAAATGCGAGCGGAGGCAGACGCCGGACATGTCGCTCGTTCCGTCCGGCCGGTTCTGCCGGTCTTTTAGGAGAAAGAAGAGTTGCAGACAACGGCAGAGTCGATCCGCCCCCTGACCGACACGGTAAGTGCCATTGAGCTTTCGCTGGTCGTGCCCGTCTTTAACGAGGAAGAAAGCGTCGAACCGCTCATCGAGCGCATCTGTTCCGCCATGGTGGGTTTCACCAAGCCCTGGGAACTGATCCTCATCGACGACGGCAGCACCGATGCCACGCTTGTCAATGCGCGCCGTGCGCTCGGGCGCGAAGGGCTGACGCTGCGCATCGTCGAGCTTCAACGCAATTTTGGCCAGACCGCCGCCATGCAAGCCGGCATCGACACCGCCACCGGCCGGCTGATCGCCACCATGGACGGCGACCTGCAGAACGACCCGAAGGATATCCCCTCGATGGTCGAGGAGTTAGAGCGGCGGCAGCTCGATCTGCTCGTCGGCTGGCGCAAGAACCGTCAAGACGGGCTTTTGCTGCGCAAGATTCCGTCCTGGTGTGCCAACTACCTCATCGGACGCATCACCGGCGTCAAGTTGCACGACTATGGCTGCAGCCTGAAAATCTACCGCGCCTCGATCATCAAGCAGGTGAAGCTGATGGGTGAGATGCACCGCTTCATCCCGGCCTGGGTGGCGGGCGTCGTGCCGAGCTCGCGGATCGGCGAAATGGTCGTGACGCATCATGCGCGCCAGCACGGCATATCGAAATACGGGATTTCGCGCACCTTCCGCGTCATCCTCGATCTGCTGTCGGTGATGTTCTTCATGCGCTACAAGGCGCGGCCGGGCCATTTCTTCGGCTCGCTCGGCCTTGGCCTCGGGGCGCTCGCCGGCCTGATCCTGCTGTGGCTCTTCGTCGACAAGTTCATTTTCGGCGACGATATCGGCAACAGGCCGCTGCTGCTGGTCGGCGTCGTGCTCCTGCTGTCGTCGGTACAGATGATCACCACGGGCATCCTGGCCGAGATGATCGCGCGCATCTATTATCGCGACGACCTGTCGCCGAACTATATCGTCCGCAAGATCTTCGATCGGGACCATCAGGATGCATAGGCTTCTGGTCCGCCGACCGGATACCATCATCCTTCTGCTTGCCGGTTACTTCGCTCTGGAATTCCTGGTGCGGCTCGCCATGCCACATGGCATGCGGTACGACGAGTCGCAGCAGGCGCTGTTCTCGCAATGGTTGACGCTCGGCTATGATTCCCAGCCGCCGCTCTATAATTGGGTGCAGGCGCTGGTGGTGTCGATCTTCGGCCTGTCGCTCGCGGCGATTTCGATCGTCAAGAACATCGTGCTGTTTCTGGTCTTCTTCAGCTATTACAAGCTGGCGAAGCTGGTCTTGTCCGACAAAGTTTTCGCGGTGATCGCCACGCTGTCGTTGCTGACGATCCCGCAGCTTTTCTGGGAGGCGCAGCGCGACCTTACGCACACGGTCGCACAGCTCCTGACCATCAATCTCTTTCTTTATGGTGCGATCCGCACGCTGAAGGCACCGAGCACGGGTTCCTATATCTTTACCGGTATCGCGCTCGGCCTCGGCATGCTGTCGAAATATAACTTCGCCCTGCTCGCCGCCGCCGCAGTCATAGCCGTTCTGACGCATCCGCTGGGGCGTGCGCGCATTTTCGACAAGCGATTTCTGCTGACCCTGCTGATCTCCCTGTTGATCTTCCTGCCGCACGGATTGTGGCTGATCCACAATCTCGACCTCGCCTCGGGACGGACCTTGGGGATCATGGAGGAGGATGCGCCGCAAAGCGCCTTTGCCAAGCTCGTGAAGGGACCGCTGGAATTCGTGAAGTTGGTCGTCGTCATCTGCGCACCGACCGTCGTGGTCTATTCGCTGGTGTTCGGCAAAAGCCTCTTCAAGAATCTCGGACGGTCGAACGAATGGACCCGCTTTTTCGAGGTTCTTTTTGCGGCCATCGCGGTGCTGGTACTGATCCTGATCGTCGCCATCGGCATGACGGCGCTGCGGGACCGCTGGCTGCTGCCCTTCCTCTTCCTGCTGCCGATCTATCTGTGCCTGAAAATGGAATTGGCCGGCATCAAAGCGGCTGATTTCGGCAAACGCTTTTTCTATATACCGCTAGCGATGATGCTGATCATCCCGGCGCTGCTTTTGATACGCGTGATCTTCCCGGCGCTCTTCGGTTCCTATGACCACTACAATACCCCCTACCCTGCCTTTGTAAGCCAGGCCGTGACGGCGGAGGGCAAAAGGCCCGGACTGGTGCTGACGGACAATTGGCTGCCGGCCGGCAATCTGCATCTGCAACTGCCCGACGTGCCGGCCATGTCGCTGTTCTTCGGCAATCTGAAAGCGGACTACGAGTGGAGCGCCGATAAGCCGATCCTCGTCGTCTGGCGACCGGGAAAGAACGATACCGGCGTGCCGGCACCACTGGCAAATTGGCTGCACGACACTCTCGGCACGCAATATGCGGCGCCGGACATCAAAATCGCGAATGTTCCGTACATCCACGGCAAAGATGGCGACACGGCTGCTTTCGCCTATTCCTGGATCTATCCGAAATAGAAGGCCGATCCCCGATCTGCAGGGGATTGCTGTCTATCTTTTGACTTTCAACGCAGGAGCTGCTCATGGACCAGACCAATACGCGCACGAGCATCTTGCCCGATCCCGATGATCTTCCGCCATGGCAAGTTAAAAGCTCCACCCATCTGCTCCACGACCGATGGCTGAAGGTCAGGGCCGACGCCTGTGTCACCGCGGAGGGCGTGGAGATTGCGCCCTATTATGTGCTGGAATATCCCGATTGGGTCGAGGTGGTGGCGCTCGATGCGGAGGATAATATCTACCTCCTCCAACAATATCGGCATGCTCTCGGCGTCGTCTCGTTGGAAGTGCCGGGCGGCGCAATCGATGCCAGCGATGCCAACCCGATCGAAGCGGCTGCGCGCGAACTGAGGGAAGAAACCGGTCTCTCTGCCTCCGAATGGGAGTATGTCGGCGCCCTTGCACCCAATCCGGCCACCCACTCGAACCTTTCGCATATCGTGCTCGCCCGCAACGTCGAACTCACCACGAAGCCCGCGGACGATCCGACAGAACGCACTCGGCTTGTCCGCATGCCGATCCGACAAGCCATCGGACTGGCGCTGGAGGGCAAGATGATTCAGAGCATTCACGTCGCGGGGCTGACGCTTGCCCTGCACAAGGCGGGCAAATGGGATGCGCCGTCCTTAGCGGATAAGAGCTGACTACGGCTTCATTTCCGCCCACACGGCGTCGAGCGCCAGCCGTGTGACACGCACCATCGTGTCCACCTCCTCATGGCTGATGATGAGCGGCGGCGAGGCCAGCATGCGGTCCGCAGTGGCGCGCAGCACGAGACCGTTGGTCAAGGCGTGATTGCGCACGGCGGAGCCGATGGCATCCGGCTTCTCGAAACGGCGGCGGGTGGTTTTGTCCGCCGCGAGCTGCAGCGCGCCCATCAGCCCAATGCTGACGGCTTCGCCGACCATATCGTGGTCCGCCAGGCTGCCCCAGGCCTTCGCGAAATAGACCGTATGTTCGCGGGGTGAAGGTGGCCCGCCCCCGCAGTAAGCTGAAGTCGGGGGTTGCTCTGGATAGGCCGGAGCCGAGCCCCACGCTTAAGCGAGGACGAACCATGAAAGAAGATAGCGTAATTTTCATCGGCTTGGATACGTCGAAGTTGAAGATTTCAGTGGCCATTGCCGATGGAGAGCGCAACGGCGAGGTGCGGTTTTTCGGCGACATCTCCTCGGAGCCGGCGTCGGTGGCAT
>NZ_JARWGH010000018.1:0-94083 GCF_036528765.1 Rhizobium sp. BR 362
ACGTCACCTTCAACGAGGATGCCGCCCTATCTCGAACCGGGCATGGACCAGCCAACATGGCCGTCGTCCGACACTTCGCCATCAACATGGTTCGAAGCCATAACGACAAGCGCAGTATCAAACTCAGACGAAACAAAGCAGGCAGAAACCCACAATACATGGCCGAAATCATCCGAGCATAACTGTTAACCCGGATTCAGAGCCGTGCCTCGGCATGGGTCCGGGCGATGCCGGTGACCCGGTGCCCGAGGCTTTCCACCATCTGCTCAATATCCATCGCGATCAGCGGTTCATCCTCGATGATCATGATGTCGGTCGCGACTTGGCGCGAAATCTCCTGCGAGGCCTTGTCCAGCAGATTCATGGCCTCGGTCTCCGTCACGTCGAGAATGTCGGCGATCTCGCCGAGACGGAAGTTTTCGACGGAGGCGAGAAGGAAGGCCTGACGGGCGATGGGAGAAACCTTGGCGAGATTGACCGAGGCGCGTTGTTCCCACGCATAGGGCGAGGTCGGTTCGGGGATCTGGATCGCCGAGGAACCGAAGAGCTGGGTGAAGAGTTTATAGAGTGCAACGCGGTCGTTCGGCGTGTCGGGGAAGATGGAAAGATCGGCAATGATCGCTTCCAAAACCGCCGCGACATAGGCGTCACCCGATGTCTGTGTCCCGGTGAGCGCGCGGGAATAGCGGCGCAAATAGGGAAGATGCGGCGCAATGCGTGTGGAAAGTGTCATCAATGGCTCCCGCCCCTTATCAATTCCTAATTGAAACACAGCCTCCAAGACTGCAATGACAAACAAACGCAAATTCGATAAAAAAGTTCCTCGGCATCGGAACTTTTTTTGGAGAAGCACATTACCCCTGCCGACGAACAGTAGGCTTAAACCTCTCCGAATTCGGGCCAAAGCGGACGTGAGGAGGGCGGACTGGCCTCCCCCACTGGGGTGCATAGAGGTACACCCTGAATCCATGAACGCAAGAAAATGCGGAAGCGAGCAGGCTAAATGACCACCCAGAATCAAGAGGACGCGGACCGCAAACGACCTGACGTGCGAGCCACTGATATCCTCGATCCCAACAATCAAATCGGCAACCGGCTGCGCTCATTCTATGCGGCGGTGCAGGACGAGGCTATCCCCGATCGCTTGCTCGACCTTCTCGAGAAGCTGGATCAGGCCGAACGTTTGGCTTCCGCAAAAGTCTCCGATTAAGGAGGAAGCGTCATGGAATCGAAACCGAGCTTCAAGCGCGAACTCCTGGCTGCCCTGCCGAGCCTGCGGGCCTTTGCGATCTCGCTGACCGGTCGCCACGACCGCGCCGATGATCTCGTGCAAGACACGATCATGAAGGCCTGGGCCAAGCAAGACCATTTCGAGATGGGCACGAATATGAAGGCCTGGCTCTTCACCATCCTGCGCAACGAACTCTACAGCCAGATGCGCAAGAGCGGCCGCGAAGTGCAGGACAGCGACGGCCTATTCACAGAATCAATGGCAACGCACCCCTCGCAATACGGAGCGCTGGACCTGCAGGACTTCCGCAAGGCGCTGGATCAATTGCCGCCCGATCAGCGCGAAGCCATCATCCTGGTCGGTGCATCCGGTTTTTCCTATGAAGAAGCTGCTGAAATCTGCGGTTGCGCTGTCGGCACCATCAAGAGCCGTGTGAACCGCGCCCGCCAGCGGCTGCAGGAATTGCTGCAGATTTCCGGAGAAGCGGATTTCGGGCCGGATGCCACCTCAGCGCCTTTGACGTCCAAGGCGTTTGCCTTCTAATCACGCGATCTGCACCACGTTTGCTCCATGGCGCAAATGCATCTATTGCGCCATGGTAGCCCAGCTTGACGTTCTTCCGATCGATCGTTGGCCAGGACAGCGTTTCCCTGCGCTGGCCAAAAACCCCTTTGAATTGTTTGCGGCAATGCGCGGACTTGTAGCGCAACACGAGGCTACTCAAGTCACCCTAGTCGTCTCGGCTCTTTGTGCCGATCAGGTTGCCGAACACCAGGGCGGTGGCGATGGCGGCGGTTAGCAGCGGCTGCGACTTGGCAAGGCCGAGCGCCGCCACAGCCATAGATTCCAAGGCCGCACGGCGTTCGCGGGCACGGCGTTCTTCCTGCTTGTTTATCACCGCCATGATGACGAGAAGGATCAGGGCGAGCAACAGCGCGCCGGCGGCGATCAGGAGCGCCGAAACGGCTGCGCCATAGATGGTCGCCAACCAGATTGCGGCGGCTATGAGGGCAAAGGCATAGGCCGTCAGAAAGAGGATAGCCGCTATGCCGATGAAAATACCGCTGCGTTTCGTGCGCGCAACGGTGCGACTCAATGAGCCCGAAAGAAACAGGCCGAGGAGCGGAGCTAGCATTGCGGCTCCTTAACGGCGCGACAGAAGCAGGGCAAACGCCAATCCGAAAGCTGCAGCCGCCCCGATAGTGGCAATGGGATGCTGGCGCACGGTCCTGCGCATTTCGCGCGTGCCCTTGGCATAGCCATGTTGCAATTCCCGCAGCAAGTCTTCGCCACGAGCCGCCAAATCCTCAAATCCGGTCTCCGCCCGCGCACGCATCGACCTGCCCTGAATGGCGCTGTTTTCACCGACGATCTTGGCGAAAGCGGCAATTTCATTGCGCAGATGCTCGATCTGCTCCTCAATGCTGGCTTCGAGGTCATGCAGGCTGCCGCCATTACGCTTAGCTCGCGCCGAATGGAGGATGGAAGTCGCCATGGTCTTGCTCCCTTACGTCGTTGGCATCTTTGTGCCGGCGCTGCTGCGCCGGCTTTGCGATGAGCGAATGCTGCCAGACATATTGCGCGGTTGAGCGCGCAGAACAGCGATCTGGATCACCGATTATCAACGCAGCGATGCAACGAAAAGTTCCGGATTTGACGAAAGGAGGGTCACTCCGCTAGTGCGCTGTGAGCGAGAACGAACGGGATGCCGTCGATCGGAACACGATTGACCCTTAGCGCGCAGCCGAAGACATCCTGCAAATGCCGGTCGGTCAGAACGTCGCCCACGGGACCTGCCGCCTGCAACCGGCCGTTCTTGAGCAGGACCATTTGATCGGCGAAGAGCGCCGTCAGGTTAAGATCATGCATGACGGCGATGACACCGCCCCCGCGCCGACAAAATTGCCGGGCGAGCGTCATAATGGTCAGTTGATGGCTGATGTCGAGGCTGGAGACGGGCTCATCGAGAAGCAGCCAGCAGGGCTTGCCATCCACGACGGGCTCGGAGATCTGGCATAGCACCCGCGCGAGCTGGACGCGTTGCTGCTCACCGCCGGAAAGCTCCTGATAGAAGCGACCTTCGAAGCCGGCGAGGTCGACGGAGGAGAGCGCCTCCGCGGCGATGCGATCGGCCTGCTCGGGATGGCTGTTGCGGCCGCTGGTCAGTCCCATGCGTACGATTTCCCGAACGGTGAAAGGGAAGGAAATGGCACTCGCCTGCGGCAGCACGCCGCGCAATTCCGCCAGTTGCCAGGCTTGAAGGCTGCCGATCTCCGATGCGTTGAGACGCACCGAACCTTGATAGGCAAGCTCCCCTGAAATCGCCTTCATGATCGTCGTCTTGCCCGAGCCGTTCGGCCCGCAAATCGCCGTCAGCGCGCCGACTTTGGCGGTGAAGCACACATCCTGCACGACTGTTTTGCCCGAGAGCCGAACAGAGAGATTTGAGACCTCGATCACCGGAACCTCACAGGCTGAGGCGCGAGCGCTGCCGAAGCAGCATCCACAGGAAGAAGGGCCCGCCGACGCCGGCGGTGATGATACCGATCGGCAGTTCGGCCGGAGAGACGACGGTGCGGGCCACCACGTCGGCGATGATGAGCAGCGAGCCGCCGAGCAGGGCGGAAGCCGGCAGCAGGAAGCGATGATCGGGGCCGATCGCCATGCGCAGGATATGCGGCACGATGATGCCGACGAAGCCGATGCCGCCGCTGACCGCGACGGAAGCGCCGACCGCGGCCGCAACGCTGACGATGGCTATATTCTTCAGCCGCTGCACGGCGACGCCTATGTGGAAGGCGGCTGCTTCGCCGAGGGTTAGCGCATTGAGACCGCGCGCCATGAAGGGCAGGGGCAGCATGGAGAGAATGATGATTGGTCCGGTGGCCGCGATCTTGGACCATGTGGCACCGGCAAGCGATCCCATGCTCCAGAAGGTAAGATCACGTAACTGCCGGTCGTCGGCCATGTAGATCAGCAAGCCGGTGGCCGCCAGCGCCAGCGCGCCGAGCGCAATGCCGGCCAGCAGCATGGTTGCTATGGACGTCAATCCTTGTCGCGTCGCCACTCTGTAGAGAAGTATGGTCGTGACGAGGCCGCCGGCGAAGGCTGATATCGGCAGGGAGAAGATGCCCAGGACCTGCGCGACCGGTGCGAGGATGCCGCCGCCGAGAACGATCATCCCCACGGCGCCGAGGCTGGAGCCGGCGGAAATGCCGATCAGGCCGGGATCGGCCAGCGGATTGCGGAAGAGGCCCTGCATGACCGCGCCGGAGACCGCGAGCCCGCCACCGATCAGAAATCCGAGAATGGCGCGGGGCAGGCGAATGTCGAAGATGATGATCCGATCGCGGCTGCTCAGCGCATTGTCGGCGCCGCCGCTCACCATGCTGCCGATGACGTCGACGATCGAGGCATCGGATGCGCCGGTCGTGATTGAAAAGACGAAAGCAATGAGAGCGGTGATGACGAGGCCCGTCAACACGAAAAGGGAGAGCGCAGTGCGGTCGCCTTCGCGGTGGCGGCGGTTCCTTCGGTGCGACTTGCGCTTCAGTCCCGGCATGACCTCGTTGAGCGCCACCTCAGCCCCCGTAGATCGCGGCATTCAGCTCGCGCACGGCACTGGCGGTACGCGGCCCGAAGCCGAGCAGATGCAGGCCGTCCATGCGGACGATCGCCTTGTGGCTGGCGGCGGGTGTCAGCGAGATCGCCGGCTGCTTCAAGAGGTCGTCGTCTTTCATCGACAGCGGACCCTCGCGGTCAATGATGAGGATCACGTCGGGGTTGGCCTTGATGATCGCCTCATCGGTCAGCGGCTTGTAGCCCGAGAAATTGCTGACGGCGTTGATGCCACCTGCAAGCTTAATGATGCCCTCGGCGGCGGTGTTGCTGCCGGAGGCGAGAATCTTGCCGTTCTGGTTGCTGAGAATGAAAAGGACGCGTTTGCGTTCGGCCTGCGGGCGCTTCTCAGAGTCAGCAATTGCCGCGTCGAGATCAGCGGCAACCTTGTCCTCCAATGCCTTTGCCTTGTCGTGCACGCCGAGCAGCGAGCCGACCACGTCGATCTTCTTCAGAATGCCGTCACGGTCATAGCTCTGCGGCATGGTCTCGAAGGGTACACTGGCATTGCGCAGCACCGCCAAAGCCTCGGGCGGGCCGGAACCATCCACTGCGATGATGGCGGTCGGATTGACGGCGAGAATCCCCTCCGGCGACAGCGCCCGCATATAACCGACATCGGGCAGCTTGGCTGCCGCCTCCGGGTATGTGCTGGTGGAGTCGCGGGCAATCAGCCTGTTTTCCTCGCCGAGCGCGTAGATAATTTCGGTGACATCGCCGCCGACGGAAACGAGGCGCGACGTATCGATCTTGCGCGCTTCAGCGGCATGGGCGCGCTGAACCAGACTATAGCCGCCTTTGACCGGCACTAGCGGCAAAGCCATCACCAGCGCCGTCAGCGCGATTTCCCACGGCTTGATGCGCTTGAGATTCTTCAGCATCATCATAACCCGATCCTTACGCGGCGACGCTGGCGCCGGCCTTCGGCAGGTTCTCGATGATGGCGCGCCAGTCGGGACGCTCGTCGAGACCTTCTTTTCGCTTGCCGAAGAACTGGATGATCATCTCGCCCTTGGCGTTGTAGGCTTCGAGCGAAGTGACGTGACCGTCCTTCGTCGGCTTGCGCACGGCCCAGGCCTCGGCGATGTGATCCTGGCGCAGATGCAGATGGAACGTGGGGTCCATAACGTTGATCCAGAGACCCATTGTCTGCACGTTGAAGATCGGACCGGAATGAATCTGCACGATGCCGTCATTGGCGACGAAGCACATGATCGGCAGACCTTCACGAACGGAAGCATGCATCATCTCGGCGACCGCGTTCGTTTCCAGCTTCCAGGCATAGTCGTCGCCCACCGTGCGGATCGCCGCCTGGCGGCCGATCTTCAGTTTTTTCAGCATGCCGAAGAATTCATGCGTGTCCGTCATACGGCTCCAGTGGTCGCGCAGTTCGTCGCGGCTGACATCGCCCTCGATCTCGCCGTTATCATAGCCCGTGCGATCCTCGACAAAATCCTGCGACTGCTCGTCCAGCCGCAGTTCGGCGACCATGGCGTGGTAGGCTTCAACGTTAGAGGTGGGGCGGAGATGCACCTTATGCACGGCATCGCCGGCCTTATCGAAGAACTGCAGGCTGAGCCGTTGCTGGTCGCCGTCGGTTTTGGTGACCGCGAAGGCGTGCGCCCAGCGCTTCGGGAAGATGCGCAGATCGATGTTCTCGCCAAGCACAATGGCCGCCTGCACACCTGATTTGATATTTTCGTAAGCCCCGATCTTTTCGTGCACGGCGCTTTCGTTGCGCGACAGTGCCAGGACTTCGCCAAGGGACGCGACGCGAGCCAGGAAACGGTGGGCATCGGCATCGATACGAACAGCGGAAATGCCGACTTCCGCAGCGACCAGCGCCGCTTCGGAAACGCCCAATCGAGCCGCGAGATCGCGCTCGCGCATTTTCGCATTTTCAGCGCGAAAAGCGCGGATATCGGCTGGGGCCAATCGGGTCGTTTCTCTGGTCGTCTCAGTCATCTGCAATGCCTATTTGTTGAGAATGAGTTTGCCTTGGCGCGTGATTTTCATCCGGTAGATGGTGCCCTCGTGCCTGATCATGATTTCAGTCTGGCCGCGAAAAATATCCGTGCTCTCGATAATTCTAATGTGCGGTGCGGCAGTCGGCGGCACCGGCTGTAATGGTGGTTTCTCAGCAATCATCCTGCTTGGTTTTGCCTGAAAATTCATAGGAAGCCGGGCTCTGTTCCGGCCAGATTTATCTTGACTCACATACTCAAGGTTTCCTAAAGACGCAATAGAAGACTGTAAGAGTCAAGTTTTAATTTTGGGCGATGCACGCACGGCATTGATCCGCGCTCGTCAGCCAATATTCAGGAGAGATTGCCAATGCCGACGAAGACGATTTTAGCCGTGGTTGCCGGCGGACTGTTCAGCATTGCCTCCTGCCTCCCAGCCTTTGCCGAGGAAGCGACCGCGGCTTCGCCAAATGCGCCGAAGCTCAATGTCGAACTCAATGCGCTCGTGCCGTCTCAGAAGGGCTGCATGATGACCTTCGTCGCGGAAAACGATCTGGCGACGCCGATCGGCAAGATCTCCTTTGAGCTCGCCTTCTTCAACGACAAGAACGCGGTCGACCGTGTGACCGTCCTTGATTTTCGCGACCTGCCGGTCGGCAAGAAGCGCGTGCGGCAGTTCGATATGCCTGGTGTGAAGTGCGAGAGCGTCAGCCGCATCATCATCAACGATACGCCGGTGTGCGACGGCCCCGCCGCGGGCGAGTGCAAAGCCGCGCTCACCACCCGTTCGCAGCTTTCCGTTTCCTTCGAAGGCTGAGATGATGGCCTCCCGCTCGGTCAAGGTTTCCATCGAGCGTCACCGCGCCGGCGGTGACATGAATGACAATCATCCGAGCGTTCTTCCGGGGCACGAACTGACCGGACTTGACGGCGTGCCGCGGCCGCCAGCCGCCGAGGCGGTGGTTCACTACAGCCGTTTTGCCCAGATCGGTTCCTTTCCCGCCCATCCTGCCGAGCCTGTGTCTGATGCGTCCGAGCCGCCTGCCATGGATCTGCCGGCGGAGAGACCGAATCGTGCTTTTGCGACTGGCAAGAAAACAGTCACCTTCGCCTGCCTCGGCTCCTTCCTCTTTCACGCCGCCATCGTCGCCGCCTTGTTGGTGACGATGGTGGCAGTGCCCGAAGATGCCACGGAAGAGGCGGGCGATACCGTCAGCGTCATCATGCTCGGCAGCTCCGATATGGACCAAATGTCGGCAGGCGAGGAAAGCACGGAGCCGCAGCCGGAAGAGATAACGGCAGATGCCGTGCAGCCCGAGACGGTGCAGCCGGCCGATGTAAAGCCCGCTGAAATGGAAGCTGTTCAGCCGATGACCGAGACCGTGGAGGCCGTGCAGCCGTCGCAACCGCTGCAACAGGTGTCTCCGGACATCGTCGTCAGCCCGGAGCCGGAGGTGCTGGCGACGCAGGCGCCGGCTGAGACGACAGTGGTTCAACCGATGACGTCTGTGCAGCCGACAGATGCTGAGCCTGCCGAAATTCGGCCCGCCGAGGCGGAACCGGTCGACGTGCAGCCGGCGGAAACTATGCAAGCAGCCGTGCCACCCACCGAAGTGGTGACCCCGGTCGAGAAACCGGTCAAGCCAGCCAAACCGGTCGAAAAACCAAAGGATGTAGTCAAGAAGCAGCCCCCGAAGGTGGCGAAGAAGGCCGGCTCCGGTGGTGAGAGCGAGCAGGACTCGAAAAAGGGCGCTGCCGAAGGGACGGAAACGGTGCAGTCAAATGGGAATTCGCAAGCCGACGGCCAGCGCACTGGCTCGGGCAGTGCGGCGGTTGCCAACTATCCAGGTAAAGTGCAGTCCCGTATTCGCCGCGCTGTCCGCCTGTCGTCGAAATACGAAAAGGGCATAACGGTTCGTGTGCGTCTGACGATCGGAGCGGGCGGCGAGCTCAGTTCTCTTTCCGTAGCACGGAGTTCCGGCATTCCTGAACTGGATGAAGCCGTCACCGACGGTGTTCGTCGCGCGGCGCCATTTCCGCCGCTGCCGCCGGAATGGGGCAAGCCCAGTTGGTCCTTCACGCAAGAGGTTCAGGTGACAGGGCGATAGGTTGAATAAATATGACCCAGTATCTCAACTTTATTCTTTACTGCAAAACTCAACTTTAATATGGTCGCCTCGCGCTCGATGGAATCGAGCGCAAAAGAGCAACCAGCAAACGGGTGATGCATGGCGCGTAAGGGGAAAAAGGATTTTGGCCGCGATGGCCGCGAGGCGCAAACGCCGGCGCAGGTATCGGCAAGATCCAGTCTCGACGGGCGCAGCTTCCTTTATGTCGGCGGCCGCGATTGCCAAGTGGCGCATCTTCGCGAGATCGCCAGCAGCTTCGGCGCCGAGCTGATCCATCACGACGGCGGTTTGCGCGAGGCAGTGTCGCGCATCGACACCGTGCTGCCTTCCGTCGACTGCGTCTTCTGCCCGATCGACTGTATCAGCCACGATGCCTGCCTGCGGGTGAAGACCGGCTGCAAGAAGTTCGGCAAGGCATTCATTCCTTTGCGCAACGGCAGCAAGTCGAGCCTTGAGCGAGCGCTGCAGACCATGAACGAACGAGACAATTCCCGATGACTGACAAAGGCCCTGACGGGTTCATGATGATCGGCCTGCACAAGCTCGCCTCGCAGAAGGGCGACGGCTTGGTGCCGGAACTCTATGAGCTGTTGATGCGACGCGCCGAAGAGCAGCGACAGGCTCCAAATGTGACGGCTTTTCCCTTTTGGGAGGCGCGCCTCCCCGGTGAAGCGACGGATATCCCGCTCGGCATTTCCGCGCGCGACGGCACGAATGTCATTGCCTTTGCGCCACAGCCGGGCAAAACTGCCGAGCGCCGCAAGAAGGTTTGACCGCCGGGAGATCCAGCCATGTACATCGCGATGAACCGCTTTAAGGTCATCATCGGTTCGGAGAGCGCTTTCGAGGCCGTTTGGAAAGGCCGCGATTCACGGTTGGAAGAGGTTCCAGGTTTCGTAGAATTCCGTCTGTTGCGGGGCGGAACGAATGTGGAGGAGGGCTTTACGCTGTTTTCCTCGCATACGATCTGGCGCAGTGAAGAGGATTTCCTCAACTGGACGAGATCCGAGAATTTCCGCATGGCGCACCGCAATGCCGGAGACAACAAGGCCCTCTATCGGGGACCGCCTCGATTCGAGGGATTCAATGTGGTTGCCGGGGTTTGACGGCATCGCCACATATCAGCCTGGCGAGATAAACCGCCGGTTCTTCAAGTTTCAATCGCTGTTCTTTTAAAGAACGCTCCCAAAGCCACCACGGCCCATCCGCCTATCATTCCGAGCCCTCCCGTCGGTGCGGCCAGCGGGAAAAGCGAATTGCCACCGAAATGACGGCCGACGAGATCGCCGGCAAAGATCAGTGTTCCCAGCCCAAGCAGCACCGCCGCCACCGGGGCTGTGCGGATGCGGTCATAGCCGGCGTAGAGGGCAAGCAGGGCAGGGGCATGCGCCAGGCACATAGTCGAAGCAGAGCCGAGAAAATGCGCATCGCCGCCATGGGACGCTGCTGCCGCGAGCGCGACACCGGCGCCGCCGAGAATGCCTGCGAGAAACAGGGTGAGCGGACGGATTATAGTGCTGGAGCTCATGTCTTTTCTATTCCCGGTTCTGCATATGAAAGGCGAGTCGCTCGACCGGCTCCCAAATGATAGTCCGAAGCTTCTCGTTCTCGATGGTTTCGTCCATGGCCCTACGGAAGCAGAGCAACCATTCGTCGCGCTCCTTTGGACCGATGGCGGCAATGAAATGGCGGCTGCGCAGGCGCGGATGGCCCCGCTTTTCGATATAGAGCTGCGGGCCACCGAGATAGCCGGTCAGATATTCGTAAAGCTTTTCCCTGGAGCCTTCGAGGCTTGGCGGATGCACGGCGCGGCAGTTTGCTGCTTCCGGAAGCGTATCCATCAGATCGTAAAAACGCGCCGTCAGCGCCCGCACGGTCCGATCGCCGCCGATTGCCTGATAAAGTGTGATGGTCTCTTCGCTCAAATGCCAGCCCCCATTTGCTGCGCTCTAAATGGCAACTCGCAAGACTGGCCGCAACTGCCGATATCCTCCATGCGGCGTTTCGGCGCTGCAGCGGCATGATCTCATTCAAAAGCTGTTCTCGATCTTTGCAGATCGAGCGCTATTCCGCCGCCATCAGTTGGAAACTGTCGCTTTCGCCGGGAATGAGCTCGAGCGGCCAGATCGTCTGGCGCGTCTTCCTGGGGTATTCCTGGCTGTAAGCGGGCATTCCGGAAAGCAGGATCTCAGCCAGTTCGACGCCGAGATCGTGCAATGAGGTGCGGAAGCAGGTCAGTGCCGGCTGCAGGAATTTGGCACGCGGCGCCTCGCGAAAGCTTACGACGGCAATGTCGCGCCCAGGAATGATGCCGGCTTCCATCACGCGACGATAGAGGCCGATCGCCATCAGTTCGTAGATCAGGATCACGGCCGTTGGCTTCTCTTTGAGCCGCAACAGTTCGTCGGCGACCTGATAGCCGCCCTGTTCGCTCGATTTGGCGCGAATGACGAGAGCCGGGTCATAGGCGATGCCATGCCGCTCCAGCGCGCGGCGATAGCCCTCCACGAAAATGAAGCCGAGATTGATGTCGCTGGAGGGGGCGCTGATGGCGATGCGGCGATGTCCATGCGCCACGAGCCGGTCGACTGCGCTGTTGGCAACACCGTCGAAATCGAGGTCGGCCCATGGATGCTGCGTGCCCGAAAGGCTGCGCCCGAGAGCGACGAAAGGTATCTTCGCTTTGGCGAGTAAGTCAAAACGCTTATCGACGCGATGCGTCTCCGAAATGATGAGCGCATCGACGATGCGTCTCGCCACCATGCGCTTCAGATATTCATAGGGGTCTTCGTCATGCGGGCAGGGCAACATGATCAGATCGAGCTTGTGGCGCAACAATACGCTCTGCAATCCGCCTGTTACCGTCAGAAAGAAATTATCGCTGTTTTCAACAGTTTCCCGGCTGGATTGGATCATCAGCCCAATGACGTTTGTCGTACCTTGCCGCAGGCTGCGCCCCGATTGGTTCGCTACATAGCCAAGCTGTTCTGCCGCGGCGAGAACGCGCTTGCGGGTTTCCTCATTGACGTCGGGCTTGCCGTTAAGCGCCCGCGACACCGTGCCGATTGAGATATCGAGATGTTCGGCAAGCTGACGGATACCCTTCATCGACTGCGTTTTTCCTTCCTGCGGCAATTTGCGGTCTCCCTCTATTGACACAGTAAATTCTTTTCGCATAGGATCGTAAACGTTTACGGGACGCGTGTCACGAGGAGTTTGACACCGTTCGCTGGAGGAAATCGTGAAATTTAACGCCATTCTGTGCGGGTGCGGAGCTATGTCAAAAGGCTGGCTCAAAGCCATTGCCTCGACCCCGTCGCTTGCCGAATCCATCAGGATTGTTGGTCTGGTGGACCTGAACCGCGCGACCGCGGAAAACCTTGCGGGGGAATTCGGTCTTCAGGAGGCGGTTATCGGCGCGGATCTGGCCGAGGTCATTGCCGCGACGAAGGCCGATCTGGTATTTGACGTTGTCATCCCCGCCGCCCGTTTCGGCGTCGTGTCGACCGCGTTGAAGGCTGGCTGCCATGTCCTGAGCGAAAAGCCGATGGCAACCTCGCTCGCCGAGGGTGCCGCTCTTATCGATCTCGCCACCGAAACCGGCAAGGTTCATGCCATCATCCAGAACCGCCGCTTCATCTCCGGCGTGCGCCGCATGCGCCGTTTCGTGGAGGAGGGCGCGATCGGCGAGCTTACCGGCATTCATTGCGACTTCTTCCTGGCCCCGCATTTTGGCGGATTCCGCGAGGAGATGGACAACGTGCTTCTCCTCGACATGGCGATCCACACCTTCGATGCTGCCCGGTTCGTTGCCGGCAAGACGCCGCTTGCTGTCTATTGCGTCGAGAAGAATCCTGCCGGCTCCTGGTACAAGCACGGTGCGTCCGCGCATGCGCTGTTCGAATTTTCCGACGATGTCGTCTTCAGCTATCGCGGCTCCTGGTGCGCCGAAGGCAAGCGCACGAGCTGGGAGAGCCAATGGCGGCTCACCGGCAGCAAGGGCATGCTGACCTGGGACGGCGAAGAGCATTTCGAAGCCTCCCTTGCCGGCCATGAGTCCGGCCTGCTGCACGGCTTTACCCCGATCGACGTTCCCGGTCCCGAGCATGATGACGAGACGCATGGGCATGCCAGCGTCATTGCGTCGTTCATCGAGGCGGTGAAGACAGGCAAGCGGCCGGAAACCGAAAGCCGGGACAATATCCATAGCCTCGCCATGGTCCTCGGCGCGATCGAAAGCGCCAAATCGGGCCGGCGTATCGAAATTTCAGCACAAGGATAGTGAGCTCATGACAAATCCGGCAAAGGCCATCCGCATCGGCACGATGATCCGGGCGGCCAACGAAGATGCCGCCGCAGGCATTGCCAAGATCGCCGATCTTGGCTTCGAAAGCTTCGAACCCTTCTTCTGGCAGACGACCAACGGCCAGAACCTTGCGGAACTCGGCAAGCGCTGCCTCGATGCGATCGGCAGCCGCGACATCACCATTTCTACGCTCGGCATGTTCGGCAATCCGCTCGAAGCAACCGAACTCGACCAGCAGACGCTGCAGGGCTGGAAGGATTGCATCGACAACGCCCATCATTTCGGTGCGACCTGCGTTGCGGGCTTTACCGGCCGCATCCGCAACAAGCCGCTCACCGACAGCCTGCCGCGCTACAAGCAGGTCTGGAGCGAGCTTGCAAAGCGTGCCGCCGACAAGGGCATCAAGATCGCTTTCGAGAATTGCGCCATGGACGGCGATTGGGCAACCGGCGATTGGAACATCGCGCATAATCCCGATGCCTGGGAGCTGATGTTCAACGAGACCCCGGATGACAATCTCGGCCTGGAATGGGAGCCGTGCCATCAGATGGTCTATCTGATCGAGCCGCTGCCGCAGATCCGCAAATGGGCAAAGAAGATCTTCCACGTCCACGGCAAGGATGCGACGATCCGCTGGGACGTCATCAGGGAACACGGCATTTTCGGCAAGGAGAAGTTCGTCTTCATGCGCACGCCGGGTTTCGGCGATAGCAATTGGACTGATATCATCTCCGAACTGCGCCTAGCCGGCTGGTCCGGGTCGATCGACATCGAAGGCTGGCATGATCCGGTCTATCGCAATGAGCTGGAAATGACTGGCCAGATCCATGGCCTGAACTATCTCAAGAAGAGCCGCGGCGGCGAATTCGTCGAATAGCGCGCAGCCGCCTGAATCGGGATCCATTTAGGAAAAGAGTTGTGCGTTAATTCGGTGAGCTGGAGCGGCGCTTTGTTACGCTCCAGCCAGCCCGGGCGTCGAAACGGAGGAGCGTTGAGAGGTCGAAGGACTGTTTGCCGGGCTCAGGGTGGCGGACAGACGTAAAGCCAAGAGGAAAACGCCGACAGGCATCGCGGGCCATGCCGTCGGACGGGTACCGTCACGGTTCGCAAGTGGAGGAGAATAGATGAACATGTTTTCGAAGCTGGCGATCACTGCCGGCATGTCGCTCCTGTTGGCTGCCGGCGTGGCGCAAGCCCAGAGCAAGACATTTAACGTCTGGTGGTACGAACTGCCGGATACCGCCCAGGCCAAGGCATGGACGCAGGCGCTTGGCGAACTGAAAGCCAAGCATCCCGACATCAATATCAATTTCGAACAGAAGACCTTCGAGCAATTACAGAAGGCTGGCAGCCTCATTCTTAATTCGGACCAGGCGCCGGATGTGCTCGAATATAACAAGGGCAACGCCACGGCCGGCCTCGTCGCTTCGCAGGGATTGCTGACGCCGCTTGACGATGAATTCAAGTCGCGCGGCTGGGACAAGATTCTCAACGAAACCAATACGCAGCTCAGCAAATACGACGAGAACGGCATCTACGGTTCCGGCCCGATGATCGGCATTCCGGCCTACGCCGAATTTGTCTCGGTGTTCTACAACATCGACATGTTCCAGGCGAACGGCGTCAAGGTGCCGACGACCATCGATGAGTTCGAGGCCGCTCTCGATACCTTCAAGAAGAAGGGCATCACGCCGCTTGCCTATGGCACGGTGGATTCCAACGCACAGCATCTGCTTTATACGCTGGCGCTGACGCAGGCGGACGACACCTGGGTCAAGAATTACCAGGGCCTCAAGGCTCCGCTCGACACCAAGCCCTTTCTCTTTGCCGCTCAGAAGATCGTCGACTGGGTCAACAAGGGCTACATCTCGAAGGATTCGACCGGCCTCAAGGGCACAGGCGGCGCCGATAACCTGTTCTCCTCCGGCAAATCGCCGATGTTTGTCAGCGGTACGTGGAACAACGGCAATTTCGCTACCAATATCAAGAACTTCAAGTGGAGCCAGTTCATCTTCCCGACGCCGAAGTACAGCACCGGCTCTACCGGCAGCATGTTCATGGTGCCGAAGAGCGCCAAGAACAAGGATCTGGCCTATGAGTTCATCGATCTGGTGCTGAGCAAGAAAAACCAGAACGCGCAGGCAAATCTCGGCGGCGTTGCCATCGCTGCCGATCCGGCCGCCATCACCGATGAGGTCGGCAAGCGCAACGTCGAGCTCTTCAACCAGATCTCCAGCAAGGGCGGCCTCGGCTTTTATCCGGATTGGCCGGTGCCGGGCTATTACGAGCTGCTCATCCAGGCAACTACCGGTCTGGTGAATGGTTCGACGACACCCGACCAGTTCGTCGCGCGCCTGAAGAAGGCCTACGACGACGTGCAGGCGGCTCAATAAAACCATCGGCAGCATTTCACCGCGGCGGGACGGCTTCAATGCCGCCTCGCCGTATCGAACTGGAGGAATTCGATGGAGAAGTCGCAGAACGCCGGGAAAGCGGGCTACTACCTCTATATAGTCCCAGGCATGGTGGGATTTATCCTGGTGGTGCTCGTTCCGTTGATCGCCAATTTCGCGATCAGCTTTACCACCTGGAAGGGCGGGAACATTGCGCCGCGCTTTGTCGGAGTTGAGAACTATCAGAGGCTGCTCGCCGATACGGTGTTTTGGAGTTCGATCCAGCACACGGTTCTGTTCATCATTTCGATGACGATCGTGCCCATTCTGCTTGGGCTGGTTCTGGCGGCGGTCCTCTTCGACTATATCAGCGCGCAGTTCAGCGAGACCTGGTCGAGTTTCTTTCGTGCCGGCTTCTATCTACCGCAGATTTTGCCGCTGACGGCGGCGGGCGTTCTTTGGGCATGGATCCTCAATCCGGTCGGCATCATCAACGCGGTGCTGAAAGGGATTGGCCTCGATTTCCTGGCGAAGAATTGGCTGGGGGACGCAAGCTTTGCGCTCTGGGCCGTTTCAGCCGTCATCGTCTGGGTCCAGGTCGGCTATTGCCTGGTCGTGTTCATGTCCGGATTGGCGCGCGTTGACCCTTCGCTCTACGAAGCCGCCGAACTCGACAATGCGAGCTGGTTCGGGCGTTTCCGCTACATCACCATCCCCATGCTCATGCCTGAGATTTTTGTCGTCGCGCTGACGACGCTGATCGCGGCGCTCAAGGTCTTCGCGCCTATCTACGTTCTGACGTCCGGCGGCCCCGACAATGCGACGACCGTGCCATCCTATCTGTCCTACTATCATTTCTTCACGACAAACCGCGTCGGTTATGCAGCGGCGATTGCGACCTTGCAGACCGCGATGACGATCGTGCTCGGCATCGTCTTCCTACGCATGCAGTCGAAACAAGAGGGAGGGCGCTGACATGACGACCACGGCTTCGCTTTCGACCGAGGTTGCATCGGACATGCATGTGCATCATGCCCAGAAGAAGGGCTTTGCCCGCTGGATCGTGCTGGCTCTCTTGCTCGTCCTTCTTGCTGCCACGCTCTTTCCCTTCCTGCTGGCGGCTTTGAATGCTATCAAGACGCCGGCAGACTATACGGCCAATGGTCCGCTTGCCTTGCCGCATAGTTTCGACCTGACAGCGCTCAAGAACTTCTGGACGACTGTCGATTTCACCCGCAAGCTCTTCAACAGCATTCTGATCAGCGGATGCACGGCCATACTGGCCGTGGTTCTCAGCCTGCTCAATGCCTATGCGATCGGCATCGGCCGTGTGCGTGGCGGAAAAGCATTGCTGGTGATCCTGCTGATTTCCATCATGGCGCCGCAGGAAGCACTGGTTTATCCGCTTTATTACATGGCCAAGCAGGTCGGCCTGTTCGACTCGATGCTTTCCGTGATCCTGATCATCGGCGTCTTGCACACCGCGTTCGGCACTTATCTTCTGTCATCAGTCATGACGACGTTCCCCCGTGAGATCATCGAGGCGGCGCAGATCGACAATGCGAGCCGATGGCAAATCCTTTGGATGGTGATCGTGCCGGTGCTGCGGCCGACGCTTGCCGTTCTGGCAACCTTCTTCTTCATCTGGACCTGGAACGAGTTTCTGATTCCCCTGGTTTTCCTGGTCTCCAACAATAATCAGACGGTCTCCGTCGCCATGGGCGTGCTGTCGGGTGCCAATACGCAGGATCCGACCGCGATTGCGGCAGCATCGTTGCTCGGCGTCACGCCGACGGTGATCTTCTTCCTGATTTTCCAACGCACGCTGACGCGGGGCGTGGCGGTTGGTGCTGTCAAATAGACCGAGTGAAGAGGCAGGTCTGACAAGGTTCAATTCTCCTGGAGGAGGAAAAAGGTGGCTGGTATCAACATCAAATCCCTCACCAAGCATTTCGGTGCGGTGCAGGTTCTGAACGACATAGACCTGACGATTCAGCGCGGAGAGTTTGTCGTGTTCCTGGGCGGGTCCGGTTGCGGCAAATCCACTTTGCTGCGGATGATCGCCGGGCTTGAGTCGATCACGAGCGGCGAGATCTGGATTGGAGGCAAGCGCGTTGACCAGCTTCCGCCCGGCGAGCGCGGCGTGTCGATGGTGTTCCAGTCCTACGCGCTTTATCCGCATATGACGGTTCGCGACAACATGTCGTTCGGTCTCAGGAACATCAAGACGCCGAAGGCGGAGATCGCGAAGCGCATCGATGCCGCCGCCAAAATATTGGAGATGCCGCATCTGCTCGACCGCAAGCCGTCGGAACTTTCCGGCGGCCAGCGCCAGCGTGTCGCGATCGGCCGCGCCATCGTGCGGGAGCCGGAAGTCTTCCTGTTCGACGAGCCGTTGTCCAACCTTGATGCCGGGCTGCGCACCCGCACCCGTGTCGAGCTTGCCCAATTGCATGAACGACTGGGCGCAACGATGGTCTTCGTCACCCACGACCAGGTGGAGGCAATGACGCTTGCCGACCGGATCGTATTGCTGAACAACAAGAAGATCGAACAGGTGGCGACACCGGTGGAGATCTATACGCGTCCGGCGACGCGCTATGTCGCCCAGTTCGTCGGCTCTCCGGGCATGAACTTCGTCAATGTAGCCGATGTCGGCGAAGCCGGCGGCTTTGCGACGGCGACCTTGCCCGATGGATCGGTCATCAAGACGTCTGTTCCGCTGAATGGTATCATGCGGTCTGAACTGACGCTCGGCATCCGGCCGGAATATCTGGTGGTCGCGACGGCGGAGAAGGGCGATATTGCCGGCACCGTCGAGACGGTGGAGCGATTGGGCGACCGCTCGCTCGTCCATGTCAGGCTGAAGGACGGCTCGAAGATCATCGGGACCGATCCGGGCATGACCACCATCGCAACGGGAGCGCCGATCGCCTTTGCCGTCAACAGTGCCAAGCTGACGATCTTCGACCAGAACGATGTTGCCCATCATTCCGCAGTCGAGGGAACGCATTAAAAATCGGAAATAATTGCCGCCACCAAGGCGAAGCGTCAAACCTGCCATTGACGAAACCGTCTATTTGGTATGTTATGCAGGCATGTCTGACGCGCACCACAGAAAGAAGCAGCCTATGCTCGTCCGCCAGCAGTTGCTGGAGGTGGCGGCACGGTTGGCCTCGGAGAAGGGCATGACGGCGGTGACGCTGGATGCCGTTTCCGGTGCTTCCGGCGTGAGCAAGGGCGGACTGCTCCACCATTTCCCCAACAAGAATACCCTTTTGGAAGCGGTGTTCGATAGCCTGCTCGAGCGCCTGGATGGGGCAATCGAAGAGGCGATGCGCGCCGATCCGTTGCCACACGGGCGTTTTACGCGCGGCTATCTCCGTGCCTGCCTCGCGCTTCGCGATCAGCCGCAGGAAACGAAGGATTGGGCGCAGGTGACGATGGTGCTGCTCAGCGAACCGCAATTGCGGCAACGCTGGCGCGATTGGGTGCGCGAGCGCAGCGAAGAGTATGTCGGCACGGACTCTTCGGCAGATGCCGCGATCGTGCGTTTGGCGACCGACGGGATCTGGCTCGCCGACCTGCTCGGCAGTCATGACATGGATGAGAGCGCCCGAGAGAAGCTCGTCGACCGGCTGATCGAACTCACGCAGCTTTAGAGCACTTCCAGGAAAAGTGCGAAGCGGTTTTCCGTCCGCAATGCGTAAAAACAAAGGGATAGAACGGTTCAGCAATTCCGTGAAACGCTGAACCGTTCTAGAAATCAAGGAAGAGCGTAATGGCGAATGCATCTGTCTATGCGATGCTGCTGGTGGCAATTGTGCTGGAGGTGGTCGGCACGACGGCATTGCAGATGTCGCAGCAGTTTACCCGCCTCGGCCCCTCGATCGTCCTCGTACTGTGTTATGTCGCCGCCTTCTATTTCCTGTCGCTGACGCTGCGGGTCATTCCGGTCGGCATCGCCTATGCCATCTGGAGCGCGCTCGGCATCGTGCTGATCTCCGCCGTCGGCTTGGTGTTTTTTCGCCAGAAACTCGATTTGGCCGCCATTATCGGCCTCGGGCTGATCATTGCCGGTGTGCTGGTGGTCAATCTTTTTTCGAAATCCATATCTCATTAGGGCGACGTCACACCCCTGACATCACGGTTTATATTATGTGACCGAAAACGTTTTCGGTTGCGGCGATTTTGCCTTTGTCAAATCCCTGGTGAGCGGTTATGTCTTCTTCAGGAGGCCGGAAGGAGAGTTGGGCGGCTATTTTCTCAAAGCGCTTTGGATCGGCTCACCATTCAATAAATCTGTTTCAGAGGAGCACCGAAATGACCATTCGCACCGTCGTTTGGGGAGAGAATATTCATGAGCAAACCAACAAGATTGTCGCCGAAATCTATCCGGAAGGCATGCATACGACGATTGCCAAGGCGCTGAATGCCGATGCTGGCATAGAGGCGACGACTGCGACGCTGCAGGAACCAGAACATGGTCTCAGCGAGGCACGGCTGAAGGACACGGATGTCCTCGTCTGGTGGGGTCACAAGGATCACGGCGGCGTAAAGGACGAAATCGTCGAGCGTGTCGCCAAGCGCGTCTGGGAAGGCATGGGTCTGCTCGTGCTGCATTCCGGGCATTTCTCGAAAATCTTCAAGCGGCTGATGGGCACGCCCTGCGCGTTGAAATGGCGCGAAGCGGGCGAACGCGAGCGCCTTTGGGTCATCAACCCCCGCCATCCGATCGCCGCCGGCCTTGGCGAGCATTTCGAGCTGGAAAACGAGGAGATGTATGGCGAGCAGTTTTCCGTTCCCGAGCCGCTGGAGACGGTGTTCATTTCCTGGTTCCAGGGCGGTGAAGTTTTCCGCTCAGGCATGACCTGGCGGCGCGGCGCGGGCAATATCTTCTATTTCCGACCCGGCCACGAGACCTATCCGACCTATCACAATGAGACCGTGCAGAAGGTGCTGATCAACGCCGTCAAGTGGGCGCACAATCCGCTCGGCACGCAGACCAGCATCCATGATGCGCCGAATGTCCCGGTCGAAAAGGCGCTGGAGCCGATCGTCGAGCGTGGCCCGAGACTCCATCAGGCCGGCGAAGCCGGTTATCGCTGAGGTAAAACATGCGTCTCATAGTTGTTGGCACGGGCGGCATGGCGAAGAACCATGTGGAGCATTTCGCCCGGATTCCAGGCGTCGAGATCGTGGGCGCCGTGGATACGGATGCGACCAGGCTCACGGCCTTTACCGATATGTTCGACATCAAAAAGCGCTTTTCGTCGCTGGACGAAGCGCTTGCCTGGGGCGAGTTCGACGCGGCGACCAACGTCACGCCGGACCGGGCCCATCATCCGACCACCTTGCCGCTGCTTGCCGCCGGCAAGCATGTTCTCTGCGAGAAGCCCCTTGCGGAGAACTACGACAAGGCACTGGAAATGACGGAGGCGGCCGAACGCGCCGGCGTCGTCAATATGGTCAATCTTACCTATCGCAATGTCGCGCCGCTGCAGAGGGCACGCGAGATGGTGATATCGGGCGAGATCGGCACGGTTAAGCATGTGGAGGCGTCCTACCTGCAGAGCTGGCTCGTTTCCAGGGCCTGGGGCGATTGGCGCAGCGAATCCAAGTGGTTGTGGCGGCTGTCGACCGGGCACGGTTCGAACGGCGTGCTCGGCGACATCGGCATCCATATCCTCGATTTCGCCGCCTATGGCGCGGCGACGGATATCGACCACGTCTTCGCCCGCCTGAAGACCTTCAACAAGGCGCCGGACGAGCGCATCGGCGAGTATACGCTCGACGCGAACGACAGCTTCTCGATGACGGTCGATTTCGCCAATGGCGCGCTCGGCGTCGTGCATGCAAGCCGCTGGGCTACGGGGCATCTCAACGAGCTGAAACTGCGTATCTATGGCGAGCGCGGCGGGCTGGAAATCTCCCACAGTCCGGCTGGTTCCGAATTGCGCGCCTGCCTCAGCGACGATACCGAGACGGCGACATGGAAGGTTATCGAGGTTCCGCCGGTGCCGACCAACTATCAGCGCTTTGCTGAAGCCGTCATGGCCGGCAGCCATCAGGACCCGACCTTCCGCCATGCCGCCAACCTGCAGCGCGTGCTCGATCTCGCGATGGTGACGGAAGTGGAGAGACGCGAACTAAAGGTCTAACGACGCCTCAGCTTTGTCTCCGACGTTCATGCGGCCGCCTGCGGGCGGCCGTTTCTTTTGGAGACAGTAGAATTTCAGGGATCTTTTCGTCGATCTTTGTAAAACAATGATATTGTTGACAATTTCATGTATATTAGAGAGAGTGTATATTTCGCGTATTCTATAAAATTTTGATAATACCAAAAATGTTGCTTGTATTATTTAGAATTCGTATGGATAAACTGATTCGCATATAATACCCATGGGTTATTGTGGGTGAGGTGCTTAGATCGGCCGGTTGAGGCCGAGGTGAGGGTCTATGCGGTTCGATCTCCACGCGCTCGACCGGGCAACGGACGGATTTTTCGGCGCCGCCCTGGATCCGGGGCTATGGCCGGTCGTGCTCGAGAAGGTCGCGGAAGCGACAGGATCCTTTGGCGTCAACATCGCGCCGATTGAAGGCCGGTTGCTGAACACCTTCGTTGTTACGGAAAGTCTTATTCCCGCGATGGAGAATTATTTCGCGGAAGGGTGGTACACGCAGGACTTTCGCCGACGGAACGTGCCAATCATGCGACGTGCGGGAGTGATGATCGAGCAGGATTTTGCGGGTGAAGACGAGTTCAAGACGCTCGACTTCTACCATTCCCAGGAACGTTTCGGCCTGCGCTGGTCGGCGATAATAGGTTTTTCGTCCGGCGATGATCTGCTGGCTTTTGCCTTGCAGCGGCGGATCAAGGACGGTCCCTACAGCCGAGAAGAAGCAAGAAATTTATATCGCATACGTCAGAAACTTATGATCACGGCGAGGATTATGCGCGACATATCCGCAAGTGAAGTGAAGGGCATGGCGACCGCCTTCGAGATGGCCAATGTCGCCTGTGTGTTTTTCGATCGGACGGGTCTTGTGACCACCGTCAACGAGAAGATGCGCCGATTGCTTGGCCCCGATTTGCAAATCAGTCAGGGGCAAATGCGGCCGACCCGCAAGGAGGACGCAAACGCGTTCGACCGGCAGCTCAAGGCTGTATTGGGCGAAGACAACCTGCTGACGACGGGGGAGCCCGATATTCTGCTGCTCAGCCGCAAGGGAAGGCGGCCGCTGATCGTGCGCATGCAGCGGCTCGACGGCGATATGCAGGATATTTTCCGTCATTCCTGCGCCTTTGCGACCATCGAGGATCCGGAAGAGAAGGTCCACCAGCGCCCGGGAACGCTGACCAAGCTTTTTGGACTGACCCGCGCCGAGGCGGAAATCGCCTTGATGCTTGCGCAAGGCATGACGCTGCATGACATTGCCGCCCAGCGCACCGTCAGCTATCAGACCGCTCGCGCCCATCTGAAATCAATCTATCGCAAGACCGATACGAACCGGCAACCGGAGCTCTCCCTTCTGCTGGCAGGGATCAGGATGGGGTGAGAGGCGGTCGGCCCCCGCAGCGAAGGGCCGATCCGGCATGCGTTACGATTTCCATCGATCCGCCTCGTACACTGAGGTTGCAACCGCTTGACGGAGCGGGGGCAGGGGCGCAGCATTCTTCCATGATCGTGTAAATGCGAGGTCATGGAGAGGGTCATGTCCACCGAAGAAAAGGTTGCAAGCCACTATACGCATGGATCGCTGGGGTCGACGATCCTTGGCGGTCTCACAGCCAGCGGGAAGGATATCGATCATCTCAGCGTTGACGACCTCGCCGGTATCGATGAATTCCATCTCGGACGGCGCGAAGCAACGGTGGAATTCGCAAAAGATCTCGAGCTGCTCGACGGCATGCGGCTCATCGACGTCGGATCGGGGCTTGGCGGGTCGGCGCGCTATATTGGCAGCACCTATGGCTGTATCGTCACGGGTATCGATCTGACGGATGAATTCGTCAATGTGGCCAACGACCTGACGGCGCGCTGCGGCATGGCTATGCAAGTGTCCTTCCATCAGGGAAGTGCGCTGGCGCTGCCTTTGCCAGATGAAAGCTTCGACCGTGCCACGCTGATCCATGTCGGCATGAACATCGAAGACAAGGCGGCATTGTTTGCGGAGGTGCGGCGGGTGCTGAAGCGCGGCGGCCGGTTCGGTCTTTACGAGATCATGCAGGTGCGCGATGGCACGCTGCCCTATCCGATGCCCTGGGCGATGACGGCGGAGACGAGTTTCGTGTGCAGCCCCGCGACCTATCGGCAGTTGCTCAAAAAGGCCGGCTTTACGGTGGAGTTCGAACAGGACCGCAGCGCTCTGGCGATCCGGATGGCGCAGGAAATGCGCGCCAGCGCCGCAAACGGCGGACAGGCGCTGAGCCTCGGCGCGCTGATGGGACCGACGGCGGCGGAGCGGATGGGCAATATCAGCGCATCGGTTGGCGGGGGATTGGTTGCGCCGATCGAAATGATCGCCAAAGCCGGTTGATGGAAGCAGATCTATGCCCGGATTGACAAGGGCGTTCGCCCATCTGTATGGAGAATCCAACGGTAATGGATTCTGCCGGGTCATGGTGGCCGAACCGCTGCTCTGAATTTCAGGGACGCTAATGACTCCTACTCAACACGCCCGCCGGGCGATGGAGTAGAGTCATGTCCGCAATTCTGTCCTTACCTCTATCTCGTTCAAATGATCATTGTTCCCCGACAGACTCGCCGCCGGTGTGCCAGTCACATTCCCCGTGGCTCACCCTTCGTCACGGTCGTGATCTCTACGTCAATTCACTTTGAGATATGGTCGGCAAACTTCGCCAGACGCCACCAAAATTCCAATGGGAAGGTTCGAAGCCATGATCTGTTACGAGCTTGTTGGTGGAGAACCGGATAATCCCCGTCGGCGCGCCCAGGTTGTGGGCAAAGCAGTGTGAGGCGGCCGGCCGCGAAAGTGCTGCAGCAGATGTTCAAAATGCAAATATCGGTGTTGAATTTCTATTCGAGGAGTTCCATGAATTATCTGATCGTCTTCCTAGGCGCTGGATTGGGCGGCGCCTTTCGTCTCGGCGTCAATCAGGCGACCATGCGTTTGTTCGGCCTCGGATTTCCCTTCGGGACTCTTGGGGTCAATATCGTCGGCTCCTTGATCATGGGTCTGTTGACCGAATATTTCGTCCTCCGCAGCGGTCTGTCGCAGGAATTACGGCTGTTTCTGACCACGGGTATCCTCGGCGGCTTCACGACGTTCTCGACCTTTTCATTGGATACGGTCGCTCTCTGGGAGCGCGGTCAATGGGCGACTTCGTTGATCTATGTCGTGCTTTCCGTGGTCTTGTCATTGGCCGCATTGATTGCCGGGCTCATAATTATTCGGCTGGTCGGGCAAGGTCAGACGGCTTGAACTATTCGGCTGGAGACGCTCGATGGCGGGCGGCTATCGACAATGTGAAGCTGCCTGCGGCAAAAAGCATCGCTGGCGGCCGTATTTTTGCCGATTCGGCAGCGGAGCATTTTCGGGAAATTCGTTGGGATTTCATCTCACAACAAGGCACCGCTCTCGCGAACGGTTTCCCTTGCGAAAATCGACTAACGAACTCATATAATCGACTATTATGATCATTGCATAACAGAGGAGTCGCGTGCCGATCAGGGATGGGCCAGCAAGCGCTGAAAATCGCCAGACCTATCGCCTCTCCAAGATTTCCCGCAATTTCTCCCACGACAAGATTTCCTCCCCAATATAGCCCCTATTAGACAGACATGACGGAGAGCACTTTGAGCGCACCAGCTCCCACAACCACCGAGCCGCGTGCTCCGGAACAAACCTTCGGTACGGTCGGCATCGCGCCGATGGACCGCCCCAGCGCAATGACGCGCTTTTTCATGGGTATCGTTGCCTGGGCCGAAAGCCTCAATCTGAAATACGCCAAACTCGGCAATCCGCCGGTCTATGACAATGCGACCTTTCCTTGGGCGGCCGAGATCGAGAAGGACTATCCCGCGATCCGCGCCGAGCTGGAAAAGGTGTTGCAGCGCCAGAGCGAGCTGCCGACCTTCCAGGACATCTCCACCGATGTGAAGACCATTTCGACGGATAGCCGCTGGAAGACCTTCTTCCTTCTCGGCTTCGGCGTGAAGTCCGAACAGAACATCAAAGCCTGCCCGAATACCTGGGCTGCCGTGCAGAAGATTCCGGGCCTGAAAACGGCGATGTTCTCGATCTTCGAGCCCGGCAAGCACCTTCCTGCTCATCGCGGCCCCTATAACGGCGTATTGCGCCTGCATCTCGGCCTCATTGTGCCGGAGCCGAAGGACAAGCTCGCCATCCGCGTCGACCAACAGATATGTCATTGGCAGGAAGGCAAGGCGCTGATCTTCGACGATGCCTATGATCACGAGGCCTGGAACCATACCGACAAGACCCGCGTCGTGCTCTTCGTCGATTTCGTCAAGCCGCTGAAATTCCCGGCCCGCTTCGTCAACTGGGCGCTGATGAATCTGGCGATCTTCACGCCCTTCATCCGCGAAGGCCTCGACAATCATAAGGAATGGGAAAAGAAGTTTTATGCCGAAGCCGAGGCGCTGAGAAATCGCCCCAAAGCATAAGGCGCGTCGCTTACAGAGATTGAAAAACCCCGGAATTCCCTGCGAATTCCGGGGTTTTGTTTGACTGGTCCAAAGCTGTTTACAGCTATTTGATCGTGCGCACGATGGCTGCGCCGGATGTCATGCCGCCGCCGAAGGCGACGAGACCGAGGTTGAGCGGCTCGGGGCGTTCGTTGGCGACGTGCATCATGGCGAGCGGGATGCTTGAAGAGCTGGTGTTGCCGTAGGTCTCGATGACGCTGAGCGCCGGCCGGCCGCTGCGCTTGGCAATGGTGTCGATAATGCGCTGGTTGGCCTGATGCGGCACCAGAAGATCGAGATTGGCAAGTTCTAGCCCGGCATCGACGCAGGCATCCTCGATCGAGCGCGACATGGAATGCACGGCTTCGGTGAAGACCGAGCGGCCATTCATCGAAATGACGCCTTCGTCCGGCAGCGGCACGTAGAGGAGATCGCCTCGCTCAGGACGGCCGCTGATGACGGGGCGGCTGGCGGCAAACAGCGGATTGCGCGCCATGTCGCGGCTGGTCACCAGACAGGCCGTTGCCGCATCGCCAAACAAGATGGCCGTCGAGAAGTCGTTCATGTCGAGCAGCGGCGATAGCACCTCCGACGTGACGATCAGAACCTTCGCGTCGTTCTGCTGGGCGATGAAATCGTACGCCTGCTGCAGGGCATAGAGATAACCGGAGCAGGCGGCCCCCATGTCATAGGCGGCAAGCGACGGCCGCACGCCGTCTTCGGCAACGGCAACCGCAACACGGCTCGCGAGCGATGGCGTGGCGATATCGGGCGTGCCGGTGGCGGCGATGACGAGGTCCATATCATGGATCGTCATATTGGTCTGGCGCAGGAGATCGCGGACGGCCTTGGTGGCGAGGCTCAACGTGCCTTCGTCGGGGCCGATCCAGTAGCGGCTCTTGATGCCGGTCAGCGCAAAGATTTCTTCGGCGCGCCGGTTCGGCCAGTTGTGGATGATGTCTTCATTGGTGACACGCCGGGCGCCAGTCGCAAAACCCATGCCGCTTACGGCAATTTCCGAGAAGTTGCCGGAATGACGGCGCAGCGCCGGGATCGAATGGGATTTCAGCCGCCGCAGCACGAATTTATTATGGGTCTCCGAAGCAAGCGCGAAGTTGCGTTCGCTCAGGTCGCGATTGGCATCGACGGTCAGAAGTGCGCTATCGGTGGCGATCTGATCGCCGATTTTGGCGAAAACCTCTTGAACGACGCCGCCGATATTGGCGCAGATTTCGACCGAGGCTTTCGTCGCCTCGACGACGGCGACGAGTTGGCCGACTTCGATGGTGTCGCCGGGTTTGACCAGGAGATCGGTTACCAGCACGCTTTCATCGGCGGGGCCGGAGCCGATGGCCTTGATGGCTGCGGTCGGACCTGTCTTGTCCTCTTCATGCCAGGTGACCTCGCATTCGAGAACCTCGGCCATCAGATCGACGAGCTTGCTGTAGGAGGGCAGCGTTTCCAACTGATTGCGGAAATTGAAGGGCACATGCGCGTCCGAGCGGGCAAGCCGGCGGACGATGACCGGCACGTCGGTCTTCTCGGTGACGGTCGCGACGATTTCGGCGCCCATGCCGACCGTCCGATTGTCTTCATGCACGACGATCAGCCGCCTGGTGCGCTTGGCACTTGCGAGCACTTCCTTCTCATCCCAGGGCGAGATCGAGCGGAGGTCGATGACCTCGACCGAAAATCCCTGCGCTTCGAAGGCGCTCGCTGCCTTGGCACACAGCGAAACGGTGTTACCGTAGGTAACCAGCGTCAGGTCGCGGCCGCGAGCGACATAACGCGACAGGCCCGGACGGACGAAATGCCTGTCGAGATCGGCGGATGTGCGGCCGTCGGAATTGTTGAGCACGGCCTTGGGGTAGAGGAAGACGGTCGGCCGGCGTGATTCGAAGGCAGCATTGAGCAGGCCGGCAGCATCGCCGGCGCTGGAGGGCATGACGACGTCAATACCGGGCGTATGCGCCAGCATGCTCTCGAAGCTCTGCGCATGGAACGGTCCGAGGCCCGGCTTATAGCCGCCGCAGCTCACCATGAGAATGACCGGTGATTCCCAAGCGCCTTGGGTGCGCCAGAACATGCTGCCCATTTCCGAGACGATCTGGTTATAGGCGAGCGGCAGGAAATCGGCGAATTGAAGGAAGGCAACCGGGCGCTGGCCGGCAAGCGCGCGGCCGATCGCGGTGCCGACGATGGTGGATTCGCTGAGCGCCGCATTGCGCACCCGTTCGGGATATTTCGTGCTGAGGCCGCGAGTGACACCGAAGACGTCGCCCTTGGGATCTTCGATGTCCTGGCCGAAAAGGACGACATCGGGATTGTCCGCAAGCTGCTTGTCGAGCACGCCGTTCAGCGCCTCGCGCATGGTTAGCGTCGCCGCGCTCTTGCCGCCGCGATATTCGGCGGCCTTGTTGAACGAAGCCGGGTAGGGCGCTTTCGCTTCCGGCTCGACATGCGGCGCATCTTCCTTGCGGGCAAGGGCTGCTTCCGCCTGCACCTCGGCGGTCAAGTCTCTCTCGATCTTTTCCAGCGCAGCCGCATCGATACCGGCTTCCTGCAGCGCAGCGCGCAGATTGACGAGCGGATCGCGGACGGAGCCGGTCTCGATCTCTTCCTGGGTGCGGTAGGTCTTCTGATCGTCGGCGTTGGTATGGTCGGACAGACGCTCGACATTGAGAACCACGAGGCTCGGCGTGCGGCCGTTGCGGCTGTGGCGGACAGCTTTACGGAAAGCTTCGCGCGACGCCTGCAGATCGGCGCCATCGGCGCGGATGATCTCGAGGCCGTAGAAGGAAGAGGCGGGCCCGGTCGGCAGATCGAAGAAGGTCTGTTTGGTGGTGCGCGTCGAGATGGAGAAGCTATTGTCTTCAACGATGAAGACGACGGGATATTGGCTGCGCACGGCCTCGGCCACGGCTTCGACGAATTCGCCCTGCTGCGTGGTACCGTCACCGATGCAACAAATGGCGATCGGCATCCCGGACTTGTGTTTCAACGCCGCGCCGACGCCGACGGCATGCAGTGCGTTGTTGCCGACGGGACCGACGATGGATGTGATGTTGAGAGCGCGGGAGGAAAGATGCGCGCTCATCTGCCGGCCGGCCGAATGGGAATTGGCTGTGGCGAGAAGGCTGGAGAAAAACTCACGAATGGGCATGCCGCGCGCCAGCATCAAGGCTTTGTCGCGATAATGCAGATGCAACCAGTCGTCTTCATGGAGGAATTCGTCGAGCAGCGCCGTCGACTCATGTCCGGCACCGGAAACGTGAAAATGTGCTATGCCTTGCTTGATGAATTCTCGTTCAAGCCGGTCTATTTCACGAGACGTAAAAAATATTCTGTGAAGTTGCTTGAGATGATCTTGGGTAAATCTCCCTTCCATTTCAACGATTTTCCTAATCTCTCATGACCATCAATTTGCGTCGGATAGGTAACCCCGTGGGGTATCTTTTTCAATACACGTTAGATGACAATATCTTCTCGGTTTGAAATAGGTTTTCCGAGCATTGGTTGCATCGCGCGAATTTGGCAGAGCCGGTTTCGATGAAAAACGTCTTTGCCCATGCCGGCCGCTGCTGGCCCAGGCCGGGTGAGCATCTTGGCACCACCGGTCGTCGCCAGCGCCCTTCCGCGCCAAGCGGCGGGTGCTGTCACAGTGGTCCTCAGCTCGTTTTGCGGATCGGCTCGTCGGCTTCGTCGCGAAGCGAGGCCCTTCTTACCAGTTCTTCCTTGGCCAGCAGCTCCTTCGGCTTTTTGCCGATGATCTGCCTGCGTCCCTTGGTGGAGAAGGGCTGCACGAGTTGGGCAAGGAAGCCCTTGGCGACCTTGCCGCTGATGCCGATGTCGGTGGAGGAGGGGCGGGGTGGGTTGTAGTAGGTGCCGAGGATCTGGTCCCAGATCACGAGGTTTTCGCCGTAATTGGTGTTGCCCTCAAAAAGCAGCTTCGAGTGGTGCCAGCGGTGAAGGCGCGGCGTCGAGAGGATCCAGTCGAGCGGGCCGGTACGCACGTCGATGTTGCAATGGGTCAGCAGGCCGATGAATGCAGTCACCGCGCCAATCCACAGGAAAACCGGCAGCGGCGCACCGACGAGATAGAGCGGGATCTGGCCGAGCGCGATCTTGAACAGCGAATCAATGATATGGAAACGCCCCGTGTTGATGACCCACAACCGCTCGACGCTGTGATGCAGGGCATGAAAACGCCAAAGCGACAGATATTCATGCGCAAGACGATGGGCGACATAGAGACCGAATTCGGCGATGATCAATCCCAGCACGACCTGCAAGGCCAGCGGCCATTGTTCCGGCCAGATATGTGCCTGGTGGCTCAGAAAAGGTTGCGCCACAGTCGCCACCGCCATCGGAAATGATGTGCCGATGGCAGCAGCGATCTGCACGCTGCCTTTGCTCAAGAGCGTGTGTGCGACGTCGCTAAACGTCTCACCGTCGCGCTCCAGCCAGGTCTCCTCGTAAGGCATAAGCCGCTCGAACAGCGCAATCGTCGCCACGATGGAGAGATAGACGACATTGAACCAGAGGAGCTGCATATGCGACTGAAACGCAAAATAGGAGCCTGTCAGTCCGGCGCAAAAGATTGCCGGCCACAACAAGGATGAAACAGCAGCGTAGAGACGCGAACTGTTTTGAAATGTCATGCCATTATCCTCGGATGCTAATCGATCGGGTGGGTTGGCGGTTAAAATATGCGCGATATGTACCGCGATGATTGTGGGCGAGAAAGCGAAATTTTCCGCTGATCGGTTTCTCGTCCTATGAATTGGCTTCTCAATTGTTGGAGATCGTCATGCGGATCGAGGAAGCCTGTTCCGAATCTCTGGACAGATGGTCGCGTCTGCGCGCCGAACTTTGGCCGAAAAATCCGATCGAACATCATCGCGCCGAGTTGATGGGTTTTCTCTCGAAGGAAGGCGCCATTGCCTACCTCGCATGCGATCAGGCGGGCGATGTCGTGGGATTTGCGGAGGCGACGCTCCGGCATGACTATGTCAACGGCTGCGAGACCTCCCGTGCTTTTCCTCGAGGGGATCTATGTCTTGCCGGAGCACAGGCGGCAGGGTGTTGCTTGCTCGCTCTGCGATGCCGTTGCCGCCTGGGGGCGTGCTGCCGGATGTCACGAATTCGGCTCGGACGCGCTGCTCGACAATGTGGCGAGCCACGCCTTCCATGCCGCCTTGGGTTTCGAGGAAACCAGACGCGTGGTCTATTTCCGAAAACTGCTTTAGGATGAAAACCCTCGGCCGAAGAGCCAAAGCTCATTCGAACGTCAGCTTGCTCTTCTGCTGGCCGGCCTCATCGAAATTCTCAGGGGACAACCATCTCTCGTAACCGGCCTTCAGGCGCGGCCAATCGGCGTCGATCATGGCGAACCAGGCGGTATCGCGATTCCTACCCTTGGCGACCATATGCTGGCGGAAAATGCCTTCGAAGGTGAAGCCGAAACGCTGCGCAGCGCGCTTTGAAGGCTCGTTGTGATTGTGGCATTTCCACTCGAAACGGCGATAGCCGAGCGTGTCGAAGACATAGGAGGCGAAGAGATAGAGCGTTTCGGTGGTGATGCGGCTGCGGGCGATCGCCGGTCCCCAGAGGATGCTGCCGATCTCGATGACGCCATGCACGGGATCGATGCGCATTAGCGCCTGACGGCCTTCGGCCTTGCCGGTCCGCTTGTCGATCGTGGCAAAGAATAGCGGATCGGTGCCGGCGGCCGCCTTTTCGAGCCAGGGCGTGAAGGCGGCGATATTGGCCGGTGCTTCCTCGAACAGATAGCGGAAGCGATCCTCGGCCCCAGGCGCCTGTGCCGAAGCATAGAGGTCGGCGCCATGGCGGGCCGCGTCGAGCGGCTCCAGCCGGACATAGCGGCCTTCCAGAGTGATTCGTTCCGGGCGTGGCACGCCGTTCCAGTTCGCGAGGTCCATGTCGAAGTCCTTTGGTGTCAAATCTAAGAATAATCTATCGAATCCGGCCCGATTGTATCAATGCCGCCAGCGGTTCGGGTAGCTCTATCCCATCAGGCAATCCGGGCGCGGCTTCTGCCGGGGCCAGGTGGCTTCGCACCGGCAGGACGCCCGCCCAGACCGGGAAATCCGCCTCGTCGATATCGCCCGGGGGGCCGTTGCGGACCTTGGCCGTCGCCTCGTCGATTTCCATCCTCAGGACCGATGTCGCTTTCACCTCCTGGCTTGTCATCGGCCGCAGACTGTCCCAGCGGCCGGGAAACAGATTTTCGATGAAGCGGCGGAGCGCATCGGCCTTCTCCTCGACATCCTCCACAAGGCGCGCCGTGCCGAAGACCATGGCAGAGCGGTAGTTGACCGAGTGGTTGAAGGCGGAACGGGCAAGGACGTATCCATCCATGACGCTGCAGGTGAGGCAGACGGGCATGTCCTCTGCCGCGCGCAGAAAGCGGCTCGCTGCCGAACCGTGCCAATAGACAAGATCGCCCTCGCGCCAATGCAGCGTCGGCGTCACATAGGGCGCGCCGTTGATGACATAGCCGACATGGCAGAGGGGTGATGCGTCCAGAATGGCACGAACATCCCTGCGGGCATGGCTGCCGCGGTTGGGTGAGCGCCGGACACGCGAGCGTTCGGTGGTCGGATAGTCGCCTGTCTGCGGCGAGTGGAGATCAGCCATGGTTTCCTCACTGGTATCATTTTGATCTATGTTGCCAAAGAGGTAGGTTATAAACGGCCAGTTTTTCCATTCCTTGCAGACCAGTTGGAGATTTCATGGCACCGATTGCACAATGGCCGGCCCTCGATCGGGTGGCGGGCGACTTGGAAGGCCAGGTGTATCGCGTGATGCGCGATCGCATTCTTCAGGGACAGATGCCGCCGGGACAGCGGCTGCCGTCGACGCGAATGCTGGCGATTGCGCTCGGCGTGGCGCGCTCCACCGTGGTCAATGCCTACGAGCGGCTGAAAGCCGAGGGCTATCTGCAATCAACGACGGGTGCTGCGACCCGCGTTGCCGCATTCACGACCCCGCCTCTGCAAGGGCAAGCTGCGCCGGCAAAGTTCAGTCCGATGCCGGTTGCCGAGCGGGCCGTGGGCGGGTTGTTCGAGCCCGGCGTGCCTGACGTTGCTGCCTTCCCACACCCCGCCTGGGCACGTTGTCTCGGCGCCCGCGGCCGTTCGCTGCGGGTGCACGATCTCGGTTATGGCGCTCACAGCGGCATCCGCGAGCTGCGCGAAGCCATCCTCGATCATATCTCCACCACGCGCGGTGTGATCGCCCGCCCCGAACAAGTCCTCATCGTTCCGTCCACCGGAGCTGCCATCGATCTGCTGGCGCGCGTTTTGTTGCGGCCCGGTTGCTCGGACGGGTTGGTCGCCTGGATGGAGGAGCCTGGATATGCGACGGCGCAGGCATTGCTGCGCATGGCGGGCGCGGACCTTGTGCCGGTGCCATGCGATCAGGCGGGCATCGATGTCGGCAGAGCTGCCGGCCCGCCGCCGCGGCTGATCTATGTCACGCCCTCGCATCAATATCCGACCGGTGTAACGATGAGCCTGCCTCGCCGTCTGGCGCTGTTGGAATTTGCCCGTGCCAACGGTTCCGTGGTGCTGGAAGACGACTATGACAGCGAATTCCAGTATGCCTCCCGCCCGATCGCCGCGCTGCAGGGCATCGATCGCGGCGAAGTGGTTGCCTATCTCGGGACTTTTTCGAAAACGCTCGCGCCCGGCCTACGCGTCGCCTACGCGGTCGTGCCATCCTGGCTCGTGTCTGAGGCTGCGGCCGCGCAGCGGCTGAGAGGGGCTGTCGTGCCGATCCACATCCAGGCAGCACTTGCCGATTTCATCCGCGAAGGCCGTTTTCGTGCGCATCTGAGACATATGAATGCTGTTTATGCCGCGCGGATGGCAGCGTCCGTTTCCGCGCTGCGCCGTCATTGCGGAGATCGGCTGGAGATCGGCGAGGGCACCGGTGGCCTGCAACTGGCTGGCTGGTTCCGGGACGCCGGGATCGACGACCGGGCGATCGTGCAGAGGATCAATGCTCAGGGTTTTGCGCTTCGCGCCATGTCTGCTCTGCATCTCGGGCCGTCACGGCCGGGGCTGCTGTTCGGCATAGCACGCATGGCGCCCGAGGCGGCGGACGCGGCAGCGGCAAAGATTGCGCGGCTGATCAAACCTGGTTCCAGCGGCGGATGACCGGTTCGCTCAGATCGTGTTCGTAGCCGAGAATGCTGATGCTGGTGGTGTCGAGCACGAAGTGTGCGCCCCTTTGCGGCGGGAGACCGAGCCAGCGGGCGGCGAAAACCCTCAGAAAATGCGCGCTTGAGAAGATCAGGATATTGCCGTTTACCCCGCGAAGCTCGCCGATGATCCGGTCGGCTCTCGCGCCGACGTCAGCTGCGGACTCTCCATCGGGGCATCCGTCGCGAAAGAGTTGCCAGCCGGGACGCTGAGCGAGGATGTCCTTGGTGGTGACGCCTTCATAGGCCCCATAATTCCACTCCGCCAGATCGTCCTTGATAACGCGCGCATCGCCGAACCCCGCCAGTGCACTGGTGCTCTTGGCACGCTGAGACGGGCTCGACCAGACGGCCGCGAAATCGATGGCGGGCAGGCGGCCCGCGACCTTGCGGGCGGCTCCTTCACCGGCGGCCGTGAGGGGAATATCGGTTCGGCCGGTATGCCGGCCGGACAGGCTCCATTCCGTCTGTCCGTGCCGGACCAGGTAGATTTCCGGATACGCGCTGCTCATCGGAACGCCTCTCGATCTCGCTGAAATACCCGTCATTCTTCGCATCCGCGAGACGCTCTGTCGAGGGAGGATGTTGGTGCTTCACGTCACCGTTTGACGGCGCGGCGGACGCTGTACACCAGAATGGCAAGGCAGCCCAGCAGCAATAGCAAACCGCCGATCAGCGGCGGCAGGGCGAGAAGCTTGACTGCTCCTGCGACCAGGATCACCAGGATCAGCGAGAAAGCCGCAAGGCTGCCGTCGTCGATGAACATGCCGATCAGTTCGGATAGGGCGATGCGGATAACGTTCATTGGACTGCCTTTACGGTGGATTTGCCGACGGAGCCGCGCAGGCTGCGGATGATGGCGAAGGACGCCAGGGCAACGATTGCGAAGATGGCGATAAGCGCAAGATCGGCGCCCGGCCAATCCGCGCCGATGCCTTCGCCGGTCCAGAAAATGCCGAAGCTGGTGAGCATTAGCCCGACCACAAATTTGAGCGTGTTTTCCGGCACCGTGGCGAGCGGGCGATGCACCAGCAGGCCGATCAGCATCACCAGGATGAAGGCGGCAAGGGCACCGAGGCCGGCATAGAGCGTCAGGCCATGGGCGCCGCCAACGGCAATGACGATGAAGACCACTTCCACGCCTTCGAGCAGCACCGCCTTGAAGGAGGCAAGGCCTGCGAGATAGTCGGCGCGCCGGTCCTCGGATTGTTGCCGGAGTGCGGCTGTTTCCTTGGAGAAGGCCGCGTCCTCATCATGCAAGGCTATGACGCCGAGCGAGCGCAGAATGGCCTTTCGAAGCCAGCGCATGCCGAACAGGATCAGCAGAACGCCGACGACGAATTGCAGCGTGGTGATAGGCACCAGCGCGAGTAATGGCCCGAAGATGAGAACGAGTGCGGCAAGCACCGCAAGGGCGAGCGCCGCACCCGTCAGTGCCGGACGCCAGCTCCGTGTGACCCCGACCGCAAGGACGATGGTGAACGCTTCCACGACCTCGACGAAGGAGCCGAGGAAGGACGCCGTTATGGTGGAAAGGATGGGTGTGAGACTGTTCATGCAATGGATCCTGGATGGCGGACAGATAGTCTAGGCGGCGAGGACGACGCAGCGTTCGGGCGGCAGGGAGAAAGTCAGCGACGCGCCGGCGGGCATGGCTTGCGGCCAGTCGAGCCGGATGCGATGCGGCCCGATATCGATCATCAGGCGCCAGCAGCGTCCCTGGAAAGCGCTGGACTGGACAATACCCTGAAGCCGGTTGTCGGGATAGGCATCGGATGGACGGGCGTCCTCCGGCCGAACGACCAGAAGGGCGCTGCCGCATTGGGCGCCGCCTGTGCGCAATGCGTCAAGCGGGGTATTCTCGATCTTGAAACGACCGCCGCGCACCTCGCCCGGAACGATCGAGAAGCCGCCGATAAAGCTGGCAACGAAAGCGTCGGCCGGAGCCTCGTAGATCGCCTGCGGCGTATCGAACTGCGCGATCACGCCGGAACGCATGACGGCGATGCGATCGGACACTGCCATGGCCTCGGCCTGGTCGTGGGTGACATAGATGACCGTCGTCGCCTCGCGGCGCACCAGTTCCATCATTTCCACCCGCATGTCTTCGCGGAGCGCCGCGTCGAGATTGCTGAGCGGTTCGTCGAAGAGCATCAGGGCTGGCCGGGCGGCAAGGCAGCGGGCGATCGCCACCCGCTGCTGCTGGCCGCCGGAGAGTTCCGCCGGATAGCGGTTGCGATAGGCGGTCAGGCGCGTCACCTCGAGTGCGTGATCCAGCCTTGCCGTCACTTCCGTGTCGGACAGGCGCTGTGATTGCAGCCCGAAGGAGAGATTTTGCGACACTGTCATATGCGGCCAGAGCGCATAGTCCTGAAACACCATGCCGACGCGGCGCTTCTCCGGCGGCACGATGGATTGCCGGCTCCAGACGACGGTATCGTCGAATTTGACGATGCCGCTGTCCGGATTGATCAGACCGGCAATGATGCGCAGCAGCGTCGTCTTTCCCGATCCGCTGGCGCCGAGCAGCGAAACGACCTCGCCGGCTGCGATCTTCAGATCAAGATTGCTGAGAACGGCCCGCCCGCCGAGGGATTTGCAGATGCCGGTGCAATCGAGTGATGCGGTCATGGTTGATACTCTCCTGCGGCATTGCAGTGCCGTTTCGGCATGAAGCGCCGTGCCAGCAACCAGGCCAAGGCCGCGCCGCCGCCGGCAACCGCCATTGCCAGCAATGCGATGGCGCAGGCAAGGCCGTCCTGATCGTGGCTGAACAGTTTCAGGATCAGCGTCGGGGCCGCCGGGCCGCTGAGCGGGATAAGCATTTGCGACATCGGCAGTTCGAAAACCGTGCGGATGAAGGTGAGAAGGAAAGCTGTCACCACGCTGAGCAATATCAGCGGCAAGGTGATGGCAAGCAGGCGACGCACTGCGCCGGCGCCCTGCAGTCGCGCCGCATCGGTGAGGCTCGGCGCTAGCTGGCCGATGGCGGAAAGGATGACGACAAGGCAATAGGGCAAGGCAGCGGCGACATAGCCGGTGATCAGCAGCGAGCCGTCGCCATAACGCGGGAACGGCCAGTCGCGAAAGCCGGGGAGTCGGTTCCAGACCAGGATATAGCCGAAACCGAGTACGATGCCGGGAATGGCGACGGCGCCGAGCGACAGGCCGATGGCGATGGTGCGCATAAGCGAATTGGACCGGTCGAGCCGGGCGGAGAGGAGCAGGGCGATGCCGCTGGCGATGATCGCCGTCAGGCCGGCATAGCCGAGACTGCGCAGCAGTCCCTCGTTCGCGGTAGTGCCGAGGCTCAACGCCGTCTGGACATTGATCAGCGTGAAATTGCTCCAGTCCAGCCCATTGCCGAGCGTCTGACTTAACGCTCGAACAGCGACCGCGAGCAATGGCAGGACCAGCGCGAGGACGATGACGGCGAGTGCTGCGATGGTCGCGGGCCAGCGCCAGGGGCCAAGCTCATAGCGGCGCGCCGGTCGTGCCCTTCCGGAAATCAAGCGAGGATCGGCCCGGCGGCGCAGCATACGGTCGGCCAGCACCACAAGCAGGACCAAAGCCAGAAGGATCAGCGCCTGTGCGCCCGCCGAGGCGAAGTCGACGGGATAATCGCTGGTGGCGGAATAGATGCCGTAGGTCAGAACGCCGAAGTTCGAGCTCCGCGCTATCGTTGAGGCGAGGCCGAAATCCGACAACACCTCCGCAAAGGTCGCGATGATGCTGAGGGCGATAGCGGGTGCCAGCAGCGGACCGTTGATCCGCAGCCATATCTTTACGGGCGATGAGCCGGAGAGCCGCGCCGCATCTTCAAGCTCGCTGCCGAGCCCGGCAAGCGCGCTGGCGATGATGAAGCTGGCCAATGGGAAAAGGCCGAGCGTATGGACGAAGACCAGGCCTTCCAGCCCAAAGAAAGCGTCGCTCCAGACCTGCGGTAGGATGCCGAGCTGCGCCAGATAGCCGCCGGAAGACATCAGCAGCACCCAAGCCAGCGCCTTGAGATAGGAGGGCGTCAGGAACACCAGCCAGGGCGCCACGGCGATGGCGCCGCGCAAAGGCACGTTGCATCGCTGTACGAGGATGGCAAAGGCGCCGCCGAGGGCAGTGGTCGCAATGGCGACGGTTGCCGCCAGTTCCAATGAATTCAGGATGGATTGGAGAATGCGCGGCGAGGCGAAAGCGTGCGCAAGGGGTTCCAGGCTGAAGGCGGTACTGCCGGCCTGGGTGTCGAACAGCCGCGGCACTACCGCTTGGATCAGCACCAGTGCCAGGGGTAGTCCGATCAGCAGGAAGAACACGGCGTAAATGGCGATCGGTCCGGAGAGGCGGCCGAATGCGGGGAGCAATCCATTTGGCAATAGGCGACGGATGCCGGAGCCGCGGACGAAAGCCGCGGCCCCTTCATGATGCAGAACGGTCATCGCAAGCTCCGTTCGATCACGGGACGAAATGATCCTTGTACCATTGCTTCCATTCGGTCTCGTGCGCGGAAGCCACCTTGTCGTCGAGGTGAACGAAGGCAACCTCGGTCTGACGGCCGGGCTTTGCCTTGACGCCCGTAATGACGGGCATGAAGAAGAAGTCGGTATCCTTGCCGTCCTGCATGGCGGCCTGGCCTTCGGCGCTCGTCACGAAATCGATGAACTTGCGGGCGGCGTCCATATGGTTCGTCTTGGCGCTGATGCCGAGGCCCTGCGGCAGGGCAATCGAACCCTCGGCCGGGTAAACCGCGATGACGGGTTCACCGCTGGCGATCTTGGCGAAGATGGCGCTGTCCTGGTTGATGCCGACGGAGGCATTGCCGGTCAGCACAGCGGTATTGACCTTGCCGCCGCTGGAAAGGCCGGAAAGCGATTTCGTGGTCAGCACCTTGCCGAGCAGATCCTTGCCGGCATCGATGCCGTTGGTCTGGAAGAAACCGGCGAGCCACTGATAGGCCGGACCTGAGAGGTTCGGGTCCTTCGCGGCGACCGTACCGGCGAAATGCGTGAGATCGGCCCAGGACTTCGGCGCCTTGTCGGGGGCGACTTTCTTGGTGTTCACCTCGATAGCCGTCGTGCTGGCGCCGGTCGGCAGGAAAGCGTGGCTTGCGGGAATGAGCGATTTGCCGAAATCGGTGAAAGCGGCCTTGTCGTAGACATCGCCCGGGATCGGCTGCAAGACATGATTGGCGGCCATGCGTTCCATCACGGCCGAGCCGTCCAGCCAGACGATATCGAATTGCGGATTGTCGCCTTCGGCGGCGATCTTGCCGAGTACTTCGCCGGTGCTGCCGGGCTCGACGACGTCGACCTTGAGTCCGGTCTTTGCTTCGAAAGCCTTGGCGACCTTGCCGCTGAAATCGAGGGCATCGTAAAGCACGAGGTCTGCGGAAAAGGCCGGCGCGGCCATGAGCGTCGTCATTGCGACGCCAAGTGCAAGTCCAGCAATAGTTTTATGAAGCATTGCTTTCTCCAGTATTTCTCAGGAAGATATAGTTAGTGCAATTTTATACTATAATTCTTTCTTGAAATATTTATGTCTGAGAAGAGTGTTCTTTATTTCTTTTTCTTCGTACCGCGTTTGCTCCACGCCTTGTCGATCGAGCCACGCAGGACGCTGAGTTGGTCGAGGCTGTCGAAAGCCGTTTCCCGGCAACGCCCCGCCAGACCGACGATCATGGCTTCGATCAGCACCATGGTGCCGCCATGCATGGCGAGATGATCAGCCTTGCCACGCGGGACAGGGATAATTTCCATGACCTTGTCGGCGACCAACGGACCGAGATTATCGCTGATCAGGATCACCGGCACGTCATGCCGGTTGGCTTGATCGAGCACCACTTCGACTTCGCGGTAAAGCGGCGCATAGGCCATCATCAGAACGGTATCGCCCTTGCTGAGCCAGAGAAGACGGTCCGCCAGAGCAACGCCCGATGCGGACAATGCGCTGGTCGGCAGGCCGATGCGGTTGAATTGCAGGCTGGCATAATCCGCCATCGCGCCAGAGGGGCCGATGCCGAAGACGTAACGCCGCGTGGCGCCCGCCAGAATATCGATCGCGCGCTCGAAGCTTGCGGCGATCTCCGGACGCCGCAGAACGTCGAGCACGCTCTCGTGGATGCCAATAACATGATGAAGGGCGCCGGCGGCATCGCCGTCAGTCTCGGCAAGGGTTCGTTCCAAGCGATTGCCGGGCGACGGCGTGCCCGTCAGCTCAGAGAGCAAGGCGGCACGGAGCGCCGAGAGGCTTTCGAAGCCGAGCGCCCGCGCGGTGCGCACCACGGTCGCGTCGCTGGCGCCGGCAAGCTCGGCGATCTGCGCGGCAGAACTGAGCAGCACAGCCTGCTTCTGATCGACGAAGAAACGGGCGACCCGCTGCTCAGCCGGCGCAAGCTTCTCAAGCGCTGCGAGAATCTGGGCGTCGAACGTCGCCTGCGGCTGGATGGCTGTTGTCATGACGGTTTCCGTGCGTAGTAAATGCTACGGCTGATGATATAGGTAGTGTTTATTACGCGGACATGACAGCTGCTACCGCCGGAACAATGCAATCCAGCTTTCGCCGAGTCCGAGAGGGTGTCGAAAGCCGTTTCATGATCACGTTTCGGTGCTTCACGCGCAGATATGTAACAAAATCAGCATTAGCGCCGTATATTTGCAGGACAGGTGATCGTCCCTTTGACGGGAGTTCCAGAAATGTTGAACAGACGACTTTTCCTCATTGCTGCCGGCTTCGGCGTAGTTGCGGCCCGACTTGGTTTGGCAGCAAATCCGGCTGTTGCGGCCGAGAAATTTCCCGTGACCCACACCGACGAAGAATGGCGCAAGCTGCTGACGTCGGACCAATATACCGTGCTGCGCGAGGAGGGGACGGAATACCCGTTTTCCAGCCCGCTGCTGCATGAGGAGCGCAAAGGCAACTTCGCCTGTGCCGGCTGCCAGCAGGATGTTTTCTCATCGAGCACGAAGTTCGACAGCGGCACCGGCTGGCCGAGCTTTTGGGCGCCGATCGATGGCGCAGTCGGCACGACAGAGGACCATTCCTTCGGCATGGCGCGCACCGCAGTACATTGCAGCCGCTGCGGCGGCCATCTCGGCCATGTCTTTCCCGACGGCCCGAAGCCGACAGGTCTGCGCTACTGCATGAACGGCCTCGCCATGACATTTCACGCGGTTTCGGCCTGATCGGCGAAAGTAGAGGCCTTTGGCTGAAAAGGCCGGGCTCTCAGGCATTGCCATTTATCGCCGCCCGTACCGCGGGGATAACTTTCTGTCCGTAGAGCTCGATGCAGCGCATCAGTTTGCGGTGGCTGAGCGTGCCGGCGCTGTATTTCAACTGGAAGCGGCTGATGCCGAGCGTCTTGACGACAGGCGCGAGCTTGGCGGCAACCGTTTCGGGCGAGCCAACATAGAGCGAGCCGCTTTCGATCTCGCTGTCGAATTCGTTGCGTGTCATCGGCGGCCAGCCGCGCTCGCGGCCTATGCGATCGCGCATCGCCTTGTAGCTCGGCCAGAGTTCTTCGCGAGCCTGATCGTCCGTCTCGGCGATATAGCCCGGCGAATGGATGCCGATCGGCTGGACCGTGCCGCCCAATTGCGCGAATGCCCTGTGATAGAGATCGATATAGGGCTGAAAGCGATAGGGGCTGCCACCGATGATCGCCAGCATCAGCGGCAGATTATATTGCGCGGCGCGGACGACCGAAGCCGGGCTGCCGCCAACGCCGATCCATGTTTTCAGGCGACCGTTCTCGATCGTCGGGAAAACGCGTTGATTGCTGAGCGGCGGGCGGGTCGTGCCCTTCCACGTGACGGGTTCATTGGAAAGCAGGGCAGCGAAAAGATCGAGCTTTTCCTCGAACAGCTTTTCATACTGCGACAGCTCGAAGCCGAAGAGCGGGAAGGATTCCGTAAAGGAACCGCGGCCGAGGATCACCTCGGCCCGTCCGCTCGAAGCGGCATCCAGGCTGGAAAAGCGCTGGAAGACGCGGATGGGATCATCGGAGCTTAAAACCGTCACGGCTGAGCCGAGGCGGATTCGCGACGTGCGGCCGGCAATTGCGGCAAGCACCGTTTCCGGTGAGGAGATCGCGAAATCCTGACGATGATGCTCGCCGATGCCGAAGAAATCGATCCCGAGCTGGTCCGCGAGTATGCCTTCCTCGATCACATTGCGGATGACCTGTGCGTGAGATTCCCGTGTCCCGCTTTCGTCTTGGGTCACGTCACCGAAAGTATCGAGCCCAAATTCGACAATCTTTGCCGTCATGATGTTTCCGTCGCCTATCGCAATTGCGTTGGCCAGGCATTTACCCCTGTTCTCCCATGCGAACCATCCGTAAAGTTTCGGCGATTCCGTTCGAGGAATTCGATATCCGACGCGGCTTTGAAAGGCGGGGGCGACTTGCGGTCGCGGCTTAGGGGGACCGCAAGTCGGGTTCGAGGCTGGCTGCCATCAATGCAATTGCGCCAGCTTATTCGGGGAACGACGGCACCCGGCGAACACATCCAGGCTGGGGTCGTAGACCTTCGTTGCGACATCCATCAGGCCGAGGACGCTGTGGAAGATGTTGTCGTGAGAATAGGTGCCGTCAGCGGCGTGTTTTGCCAGACAGCTCATGTCATAGCCGCCCGTCTTCGCCAGATCGTCGGCGAGCCAGACCAGGAACGGCACATGGGTCTGTTCCGACGGGGCGATGAGATAGGGCGTGCCGTGCAGGTAGATCCCGTTCTCGCCAAGCGACTCGCCGTGATCGGAGAAGTATACGACCGCGCCGGACAGCGAGTTTGAGCGCTGCTTCAACTTATCGATCACCGCCGAAACGATGTGATCGGTGTAAAGGATCGTATTGTCATAGGCGTTGGTGATTTCCTCCGGCGTGCAACTGCCGAAATCATTGGCGCGGCAGTCGGGCGTGAAGCGGCGGAACTCTTCGGGATAGCGCTGGTAGTAGGCGGGGCCATGGCTGCCGAGCTGGTGCAACACGAGGACGCTGTCTCCTTTGACATGGTCCAGCCAGTTGTCGACCTTGTCCACCAGGATCGCATCCAGGCATTCGCCATCCTTGCAGAAGCGGGGATCGGCCGACGTCGGCAGATAAGTGTAGGGGACGCGGTCAGTGACGTGATAGCTGCCCGTATCATTGTCCAGCCAGGCGACGTCAACCTTTGCATGGGTCAGCACGTCGAGGAGGTTCTGCGTCTCGAGACCCTTCAAGTGGGTATATTGCTCCCGTGTATAGACCGAGAACAGGCAGGGGATCGAGGTTGCCGTTGCCGTGCCGCAACTGCTGGTGTTGGGGAAGTACACGATATTCTGTTTCGCCAGCTCCGGATTGGTCATCTTGCCATAGCCGCCGAGCGAGAAATTTTGGGCACGCGCGGTTTCGCCGGCGACGATGATGGTCACCCGCGGCTTGCCGTTGTCCGTCGCGCCAACCCTATGGGCATCCGTCCCCAAAGGCTGTGCGACGATGCTTGAATCCTTTCGCGAGTTGATGGCGTAGCGCACGGCGCTGCTGATCGGCATTACTGGGTTGAGCATATCCACGAGATCGGGATGCGCACGGCCGACACCGGCGAACGTTTTGTAGAAGCTGGTGCCTACAACCACGAAAACGGCGAGGCAGGAGAGGATGACAGCGGTATTATAGGCAAGCTTCTTGAGAATGGGACGATGCGCAATGCGCACCCATGCAATCACCAGAGAGGGCAAAACGCCCGTCAACAGCACATGCGTCGCGAAGCGCAGCGTGATCAGGTGGCCGGCCTCGGCGCCGGTCGATACCGCCGCATTGCGGATCATCTCCTTGTCGATGATGACCCCGAACTGATCATTGAACCAGGAGGACACCGCCGCCACGAGAACAAAGAAAATCAGAACCGGTTTGGTGACGTATTTGGCGGAGAAAGACGTGAAGAGCGCCATGATCGCGGCGGAGATGCCCATGGCGAAGGCGGCAAAGGCGGTAGGTTCCGCGATGAAATAGCCGTAAGCCTTGGTCCAAAACGCCTGGTTTGTCACAAGGAGGATATAAATCGTGGTTAAAAGGCAAAGAGTGACACTGCCGATTGCTGGCCGGACGCCCTGTCGGCCAGGCTGGGTGTTTTTGTCGTTCAATGTTTTTCTCCAAGGCGTTTCCTGCAAAGCGAGTCGGCAAACCGTAGATCGCAGCGCATAGGACGCGACTTTGACTATTTTAAAGCGCGGGACCGTGCCCGCGGTTGCTGACATTTACCTGAACGACATCCGCTTGTGCACCATTGTTTGGTGATCGCTGCCCCTTATCTGCTCTTTTCAGCCCGCGAAGATGCGAATTTCAGGTCGTCGTCAGAAATTCCGATCATAGCTTCATTTCTTGAACAAGGGAGAAGTCGTGCGGATTTTGCTGGTCGAAGACAACGCCACCATTGGCAATGCAGTGCAGGATCATTTGCTTGCCGAGGGCTGGACGGTTGATTGGTCGACGGACCTTCGGTCAGCGATGACGGCGGTTGCGGCCGGAGCTTATAGCGTCGTTCTCCTTGACCTTCGCCTGCCGGATGGCAGCGGCCTGGAACTGCTGAAATATATGGGCAAGAAGGCCGAGAAGGCCGATTCAACGCCGGTCATCATCATGTCGGCTTATGATCAGCTCTCGGACCAGATCACCGGAATGAGCATCGGCGCGGTCGATTATCTCATAAAGCCGTTCGGGCTTGGCGAACTCACTGCCCGCATCCGTAGAGCAACGACATCTTCGAGTGTCGGAAAATTCGGACATTGCCGCTCGCACATTCTTCCCAAAGCCGGCTGAACGACGCAGCCACGATGCTGTCCTCAAGGCTGCTGCGATCTGGCGCTGAAGATCTCGAAAACGGTCAGCATGGCTGCGAAAATGACCAGCGACAAAAGCCAACCCAGGACTGCGTCGGACAGGTAATGAGCACCGGTCAGAACACGCATCGTCGGCATTATGACCGATACGACGGCAAGCGGTACTCCAAGAGGAACGCGCCAGCGGGGCGGCAGCAACAGGACGAGACAGAGAAGCCATCCGGCCGATGACGACTCGCCGGAAATGAAGGAACAATTCCTGAGACACTTGCCCGCAAACGAGCCGGCCTGAACGAAATCCAGCGCCCCGCCGAAGAGATCGGTATCGCGTGGGCGGGGCCGGCCGGAAAACGCTTTCAGGAACAGGTTGACGATGAGGCCGCAGCCGAGGGCAAGCGATAACAGCGCCGCCATGCACTGGTCGATTTTCGGCGTGCGCCAATCGGGTCCAAGTTTTCTCCAGGAAAGGAAGGGAATCGCGAGCAGTACGGCCACCGCAACGTAGGGTAAAGCAAGCGTCATGGAGCGCAGGATGACGAAGAGCCGATCCTTGTCGTAGGCAAACATGCCGCAGACGTCGCCGGCCGAATCGGTCCACGGGCAAGGCGCGTTCGTGAAGACGCTGCGGGCGACGGAAAGATCAATCTCAGGAAATCTGTTGAAGAGAAGAAGCAGCAAACACCAGGATGCGGATAATGCCAGGAAGAAGGCAAGCGGCCTGCCGAACGACGCCGTACGTTTGGGGTAAGCAGCAAAATCATCATACATCAGGAAAGGCCGTCTTCCGTCATCGCATATAGGAACGGGACGAAGGTTCGGCTCTCGCGAAACGCTGCTGACAATCTTCGCCCAGCTTTCCCTACGGCAAAAGCCTGACAGCAGCCTGAAACATCAAATGGTTAGGAAGTGGGGTTTGTCCTTTCAAAGAGTGGCCAACAAATTTCTGCGGTTGCGGTGATTTTACCGAGCACGATCATTTTGTGTGGCGAGTGGAGAGGGCCTCGGTTTCGTCGTTGACGATTCCCAGCCTTGCCTCGATAACAGCAATCTTTTCGGGCGTATCCGCGCCTGTGGCTTCGATGTCTATGAAAAGTTGTTCGCATCCGCCGGGCGTCACAGTGACGAACATCTGGCCGGGTTCGTCGCTGATGTTGCGCCAGCTATGGCGTACATGCGGGGGCAGCGCGACGACGGTGCCGGGCGCGGCATCGAACTCCTCTTCGCCGCACTGGAAGCGGTATGTGCCACGGATGATGCGAAATACCTCCATCTCGCGCGTATGGGTGTGCGGCGCTGGCCCTTGGCCCGGCGGGGTGAATGTTTCCCACATGCCGATAGCACCATTTGTATCCGCGGCGGTTGCGTGAATGACCACCGGGGCGCCGAAGGGTGTGCGGGCGATCCGTTCAGCGCCCGGCCGAGAGATAACTGCCTTCCTGAATATTGTCATGCCTGCCTCCAGGGTGAAAGTTACGATGGGGTCGTGGCGACATTCTCGGATGAAGGCGAGGAGATTAGCACGGGACAGCTTAGGATTGAAAGCAGGCTCGCTCTGTATACGGAAATTCTAGCGAGTGGCCTGCCTGCCGCAGATTATTCGCCGGTCTGGAAGTAAGCTTCGAGACGATAACCGTCGGGATCGATGATGAAGGCTGCATAGTAGAATTGGCTGTAATCGGGCCGGATGCCCGGCTTGCCGTTGTCCTCGCCGCCATTGGCAAGCGCGGCGGCGTAGAAGGCATCGACCGCCGCCTGGCTCGGTGCGACGAAGCAGAAGTGCAGGCCGGAGCCGCGATCGGCCGGAACCGGTCGCTCCACCTCCATGACCCAGAACTGTGCCCGTTCCGCGCCATATCCGATCGTGCCTTCGAAATTCGACAGCCGCTCGTAGCCGAGCGGCGCCAGTGCCGCGTCGTAGAATTGCCGCGCTCTGTCCAGGCTTTTGACACCAATGGAGATGTGATCGAACATAAAAGCAGGCTCCTGTTGTCGGCTTCCGCGGTTTCGTGCTTGCCAAGGCCGAAGGTACGTCATCCCTTCAAATCCAATGGCTTCGGCGTTGGTTCCAACCATCTTTCAACGACCGTTCGAAGTCAATAAAGAGCACAGGGAAGAGTGCGGGCGCCCGTTTGGGATCTTGAGCCGAGGCGCTTTCAATGCATTTTTTCAAACTGTCTGTCGATTTCCGCAGCATTGCTTCGTCGTCATAGTGAGCGAGACAATTTCGCGGCAATGGCGCCAGCGGCTCGGCTCGAAAGGAATGGTCAAATGCGTTTCATGTCCATCATCACTTCCGCCCAAATCGGCATGCCGACGCCGGAACTCGTGGAAGCCATGGGTAAGCTCGCCGATCGCGAGATCAAGGCCGGGCGCATGATCGATACCGCCGGACTCATGCCGATGGAAACCGGAGCCCGCGTCAGCATCAAAGACGGAAAGCTCGTCATCGTCGACGGCCCATTCGTCGAGGCCAAGGAAGTGGTCGGCGGCTACGCGATCTTCGAATTTCAGAACAAGGAAGAGGCCGTGGCGCTGACAGTCGAATTCATGCAGCTCCACATCGATCACATGCCAGGTTGGGAAGGCACATGCGAGGTCCGGCCGTTCTTCACGCCGGATATAGAGAACGTATGCAAGCCGCACTCCGTTCACTCCGCTGCGGTCGCGTGAGGCGAACGGCCGAAAGACGGGACGGGCGGCCATGACGGCCGCCGACGCCCACCGGACGATCCTGGCGGTCTGGCGGATCGAGCAGCCGAGGCTGATCACCAGCCTGGCAAGGATGCTGCGCGACGTGCCATTGGCCGAGGACCTCACTCAAGAGGCGCTGTTGGCCGCGCTGGAACGGTGGCCCGAGACGGGCGTTCCAGAAAGGCCCGGTGCATGGCTGATGGCGACGGCCAAGCGGCGGGCGCTGGATCACCTGCGCCGCCGTCAGATGCTCGAGCGCAAGCATGAAATGATCGCCCTGGATATGGATGAGGAGCAGCAGGCGATGCCCAATTTAGACGCTGCCCTCGACGACGACATAGGCGACGAACTGCTCCGTCTCGTCTTCACCGCCTGTCATCCGCTGATATCGCGGGAGGCTCGCGTTGCATTGGCGCTGCGGATGATTTGCGGCTTGACGACAGAGGAGATCGCCAGGGCTTTTCTGCTGCCGGAGTCAACGATCGCTCAGCGCATCGTTCGCGCCAAACGAACCCTTTCGGAATCGGGGCTGGCTTATGAGACACCTTGCGGCGAGGAGCTCGCGCAACGGCTCGCCTCCGTGCTGGAGGTCGTCTATCTGATTTTCAACGAGGGCTACACGGCAGCGCGCGGCGAGGATTGGCTGCGGCCGCAACTCTGCAACGAAGCATTGCGCATGGGCCGCATTCTCACCTCCATCGCGCCGAACGAGGCCGAAGCGCATGCGCTGCTGGCGCTGATGGAACTGAATGCCTCACGCACGGCAGCGCGTACGGATGCAGCCGGCGAGCCGATCCTTCTGCTGGAACAGAACCGTGCCCTTTGGGATCAGCTACAGATCCGGCGGGGATTGCGAGCACTGGCGCGGGTGCGTGACCTCGGCGGTGCGGGCGGCGCTTACGCGCTTCAGGCAGCCATTGTCGCCTGCCATACGGAAGCTCGGACCGCCGAGGCGACCGATTGGTCGCGCATTGCCGGGCTTTATGCGGAACTGGCGGCAATTCTGCCTTCGCCGATCATCGAACTCAATCGCGCGGTCGCGGTGGGGATGGCTGAGGGACCGGAGGCGGGGCTGGCGATCGTGGATCAGCTTGCAGATGAGCCGGCGCTCAAGGGATATCACCTGCTGCCGAGCGTCCGTGGCGACCTGCTCCAGAAGCTCGCTCGTCACGGGGAGGCGAAAGCCGCTTTCGAAGCGGCCGCCGCCCTTGCCGGAAACCAGCGGGAGCGCGACCTGCTGAAGCGGCGTGCCGCCGAGGCGGCATCGCTGTCGTCGTAGGGGGTCAGGACAATCGAAGCTGGCTGATCGCAAATACCCGCACCAAAGCAGTGCGGGTACCTGCAACGCCAATTATTCCGCCGCCTGATAGGCGTCCGGGCGCGCTGTCGATGTTCTCGGTCCCACGGCGGCCAGCAACGTCACCGCGGTCGCCAGTATCGCGACGAAGGCGGTGCCGGCGATATAGGGATTCCAGCCGAAGCTCGGGCCGCGCCGAAGATCGCCGATGCGGCTGCGAGCACGATGCCGCCGCCGATCTGGAAAGAAGCAAACAGCAGCCCGGACGCCAGGCCCGACTTATCGTCTTCAACGTCGGACAGTGCCGCAACCTGCACCGACGGATAGGTCATGGCATAGCCGACGCCTAGCAATATCTGAGAGACGGCAACGAGCAGGATCGGATTGATGTTTCCAACCGAGAGAACCCAGAAGACATAGCTGATGGCCTGCAGCCCGGCCCCAAGCGTCATCAGCAAGGTCGTGCCGCGGTTCTGCCCGATCGTGGCGAAGCGGGGAGCGAGAAACATGACGCAGACACCGCCGAGCGCGAAGGCGAAACCAGTCGCGAAGGCCGACCAGCCGACGACGTTCTGGTAGTAGAGCGTCGCGATGAACTGGAAGCCGACATAGACGCCCTGGAACAAAGCGGCAAGGGCATTGGCATGGCTGAGCTTTGCCCGTCGGAAGATGGCGAGCGGCACCATCGGATCCCTATGCCGGGCTTCGACCAGCAGAAAGAGCAGGATGAGGACCAGAGCCGCGACCAATGCTCCCCAGGTGGAAAATGCCTGCCAGCCGGCGGCTGCGGCATTGGTGATGCCGAAGACGAACAGCAGCAATCCAGGCGTGATCGTCAGCGCGCCGGCCCAGTCGAAATGAGGCCGCGGCCCAGTCCGCCGATGATCGGCAGGCAGGACGAAGGGCGCAAGCACCAGCGCGAGGATCGCAACCGGCGCGCCCATGACCAGCGTCGCCCGCCAGCTAATGATGGTTGCGGCGCCGCCGAGCACCATGCCGAGTACAAAGCCGGCAGCGCCGGTGGAGGAGAATACGCCGAGCGCCTTGGCGCGGGCGCTTCCTTCTCCGAACACGGACAGCAGCAGGGCAAGTGCTGCCGGCGCGGTAAAGGCTGCGGCAATGCCCTTGATCAGACGCGCGGCAATCAGGGTCGGTGCGCTATCTACGAAACCGCCGGCGATGCTGGCGGCGGCAAAGACACCGAGCGACCAGAGGAAGACGCGGCGGTGGCCGAAAAGATCGGCGACGCGGCCGCCGAGCAGCAGAAAGCCGCCATAGCCGAGCACGTAGGCGCTGACGGCCCATTGCAGCGATGTCGCCTGAATGCCGAGTTCGGTCTGGATTGCGGGCAGGGCCACGCCGATGGTGGAGACATCCATGGCGTCCAGGAAGTTGGCGGCGCAAAGCAGCAGCAATGCCAGCCCGGCTCCACTTCGTGATTTGGAATAAGTCATCGGAATCGTTCCTTCCTATGCTGCCGCCTCTCGGGAGGTTGGCGGGCGGCAGGGAACGAGAAAATGTACAGCTTCTAACCCTATTGCAAATTGATAGTAACCATGCCAGGTATTACTGGTGATGATGAATGATGCGACGCTCCGAAAAATCGATCTCAATCTGCTGCTCGCCTTTTCCGTGCTCATGCAGGAACGGAATGTGAGCCGTGCCGCCGAGCGCCTATTGCTCGGTCAGCCGGGCCTGTCGGCTGCGCTGCGCCGGTTGCGCGAGACGCTGGATGACGAATTGTTCGTGCGCGTCGGGCGCGGTTTGCAGCCGACGCCGCGCGCTCTTGCCATTGCTCCGGCGATAGAGGATGCGCTTTCGGGTATCGAGCGCGCCATTCGCCCGCCGACCGCCTTCGATCCGGCAAGCTGGGAAGGCGAGTTCCGCGTCGGCATGTGCGACAATCTCGAATCCGCTTTCTTCGGCCCATTAGTGGCGCGGTTGCGGTTGATGGCGCCGGGCGCACGCTTGATCGGCGTGGCTTTCGACAAGCGCGACGCCGGACGTTTGCTGGACGAGGGCGCCTATGATTTCAGCGTCTCGGTACATGACGAGCCGGCATCCTGGCATATTCGTGCGCCATTGTTCGAGCAGGCATCGGTCTGCATCTACGACCCGGTTCAAATAGGGCGGACCGCACCGCTCAGCTTCAAGGATTTTGCCGCCGCCGCTCACGTCACCGTGTCCTTTGAAGGCAATACGTCCAGCAATGTCGATATTGCTCTCGCCCGCACCGGCGATCGCCGGCAGGTGGTGGCGACCGTGCCGCGCTTTTCGGCCCTGCCGACGGTTTTGCGGGCAATGCCGGCCATCGCCACCATCCCGGAATCGATTGCCCGCTGTATGGCCCAGCTTCATGGCCTGACCGTCTCCGAGCCGCCGCTCGATCTGCCGGCCGAGCCGGTGACGATGCTCTATCGTCGCGTCGACCGGACGGACAGCCGGGCTGTCTGGTTCCGCCGGCTGTTCGTGGAAATCGTCGCAGAGTCATTAGAAGCATCCGGATGCCGTATGGGCGTTTCCGACGCTGCCTGCTGCTTCGACCAGGTTCCTTTGGCCGAGGCGGTGTGAAGCTTGGAGAAAGGGCTCCTATGCCATCATCTTCGGTTCGGCGAACGAAACGCTTGCTGTTGCGCACGCCCGCGGAGGCGGATCTCGATTTCGTGACGGCGCTCTTTACCCGGCCGGAGCTCGTCGCGCACCGGCCCGATCCGACGCCGGATACACCGGAGGCAAGCGCCCGACGACTCTCTCATGACATCGATCATTGGCGTAACCACGGATTTGGTCGCTGGGCCGTCGAGGCGAACGGCCGGCCGATCGGGTTCGGCGGCGTGACGGTGTCGAAGGAATTCGAGGGTCTCAACCTGTCCTATCACCTGCATCCGGATAATTGGGGACAGGGTTACGCGACCGAATTGGTGACGGAGATTTTATCATTTGCGTTCAGTAACTTATATGCTGCGCGCGTGATCGGACTCGTCCGTTCGGCCAATGTCGCTTCCAGACGTGTGCTCGAAAAGTCCGGCTTCACCTTCGAGCGTGAAGTCATGCTGCACGGTGCGCCGACCAATCTCTATGCGCTCACGGCCTACGGCCAAATGGTATAACCGCCAAATGGCTATTATACCCGCCCATGTGGGCGTAGACGAATTGCAGGCTCTTCTTTTTGCTATTCGCACTCCACAATGGAGTTCGACATTCGCGCCACGCGTGAGAGTGCAAAGGGGAGACCGCGATGACGGAAACTCGTCTGACAGGGGAAGACGTGCCCAATGCGAGCAGTGGGCAAAACGTGCTCTCCGGTGCTGGTGCAGGACATCTTGCACTGGTTCCCACATGGATGCCGTTGGATCTTGCGCCCAACTCGAATATCAATTCCGCAGGAAGCGGCGGCGACGGAATCGCGACCGGCCTTATCAGCAGCAATCCCCTTGCTATCTTCACCCCATCCAATGCCGCCATAGCCGGCCCTCAATCGACAGCCTATGCCACTCAGGGCAATGATGCGTTCATCAATCAGCACTCCACCGAAATGGCCGGCATAGGCGGCAATGGCGGTAGCGGCAATATCGCGCTCGGCGGTATCGGCAACACCTCCGTCAACCATGCCGGAACCGGCGGCAATGGCCTGTTTTTCGGTGGTATCGTCAGCTCCGATGTGGCCGTCTTCGCTCCGGTGAACACTGCCGTTGCCGGCGGCTCGGGATCTGTGGCGCATTCGGACCAGGTGAACAACGCGGCGTTTCTGCAGGGCGCGACCCAGATCGGCGGCGTCGGCGGCTCGGGCGGCGACCACAATCTGGCCGCCGGCGGCGGGTCGGAGGGTGCCGACACAAACCATGGAAACACGCTTATTCTTGCCGGTGACAACTATGCCGGCCACGGTGGCGACGGTCACTTCATCGGCAGCATGATCGATCTGAACGTCGCCATTTTTTCGCCGATCAACATCGCGGTGGGTGCTGCGGGCGGCTCGGCGGAAGCCCATCAGACGAACGATGTGATTTTCGATCAGGGCGGTATCCAGATGGCGGGTATCGGCGGCAATGGCGGCGGTTTCAACATGTCGTCGGATACGATCTTCACCGGCAACAGTATGGGTGGCGGCGGCGGATCGGGGTCGGCCAACGGTAGTTTCGTCGATGTCAGCATCGGGTATTTCCATCCGATCAACATCGCCGTTCCGGCCGGCGGCACGGCCGATGCCACGCAGATCGATCATATCCTCACCGATCAGCATACGCTGCAACTGGCGGGCATTGGCGGCCATGGCGGTGAGGGCAACCTGACGGATGCACATTCGGCTTTGGTCGACGACATCCTCAATTTCATGCATAGCTAGAACGGCTCAGCCGTTCAGGAAACTGCTCTTTCTTGTTTTTGCGCAATTGCGGACGGAAGAACCGCTTCGCACTTTTCTTGAAATTGCTTCGGAAGCACATGTTTGCAAGGACATGCGCAGATCGTTCCAGTTCCGCGTTCCAAGTTTTAATGGAAGTTCTCGCAGAGAGGGTCGGCCTGTTGTCGAGCCCTCCGCCCGCTTTCTTTTCGGCATAACCATTTGGGGATACATCCTCTTTCCCGGCCATACCCCCCCAAAGGGACGTCTCCGAATATCCGGCTGGTTAGCCGGTTGAATTGCGAGCACTGTCTGCAAGCGGTTTTCTTGCCAGGTAATGACGTACCGGCATCGGGCCGTGGGAGACTTTCGGACCGAATAGGAGAGGAGTTAACTATGCCTATTCCACAGATAACTGATACGATCAATCTCAGTGATCCCTCTGGCGGCAACGCAAATGCTGGCAATGGCGGCGATGGCTTCGGCAATGGTGATATCCATTACAATCCCAGTGCCTATATCAGTAACTACCAGGACGTCTACGGCGCCTCAACTGATCTCCATAATGGCGATCACGTTCACCAGATGGCTGACTGGGATGCCGGCGGCGGCGGATCTGGCGGATTTGCCCAAGCTTATAACGCCACGCTTGCTGCACTCACCGCCACCGGTGGAGCTGGCGGCGACGCCACTTCGAACGGTAGCCAGGGCTCTGTGAGCGGCGGCGACGTAGCAGCCGTTTCTGCAGCCACGACAGCCACACAAACCACTCAGTCGTTTGTCGACCAGCATGCCACTATCGTGTCCGGCGCCGGCGGCAATGGCGGTAGCGGCAACTTTGCCCAGGGCGGCGATGTCTCGACCGCGTTGGTACATACCGATACCATCAGCACGGCCGTATCGAACGCTTTCGATCATTTCGACAACACTCTTGGCAGCATCGACGTGCACCACCTCGGTACGTGATCGACTATGCCAGCCGGCCCGTGAATTCGGGTCCTGAGGATCGCAGGTTCGGGCCAGCGATCCTCGTATTTATGACAGTTCGACCAAGCATTCGCCTTGTCATAATCCGGAGCTGCGAGATCTGATGACGCCAACAAATCTTGCACAATCCCCGCGCCAGCAAACCCAACTGGTCATGGCCCTTCGGGCTTGCGCCGGAGCCTTCGGCTTGGTCTTTCTCTATAGCAGCGGCTACAATCTCTTTCTTCTCGCTCCTTCCATCTACCTCTTGCAGATATACGACCGGGTGATGTCGAGCCGCAGCGTCGATACGCTGGTGATGCTGACGCTCATCATCGCCGTTGCGGTGGTGGTCGGCTCGACCCTTGATATCGTGCGCCGGGCAGCGCTTTCGCGCATCGGCAGTTGGCTGGACCATCGTTTGCGTCCGGATGTCCTGAACGCTTCATTCGAATATGCGTCCCGTGCGGACTCCAGTGTTGCGGCCGATTGTTACCGCGACCTTGCATCGCTGCGCCAGTTTCTCGATTCACCGGCAAGTGCGCTTCTTTTCGATATTCCCTGGGCGCCAGTATTCCTGCTGCTGCTTTTTCTCGTTCATCCGTTGCTGGGCACGATCGGCCTTCTCAGCGCAATCGCTCTCCTGTCGCTCGCTCTCCTGACTGAACTGGCGACGCAGCAGCCGATTGCACAGGCAAATCTTTCGCTGTCGCGGAGCTATGTGCGGCTTGCAACAGCCCTTCGATATATTCAGGTGATCCGCGCCATGGGGATGCAGGACGGTGCGGCACAGATCGTCTACCGCGATGCCGAGGCAGCCAGAAGGGCGCAGGATACCGCCATGCACCGGACCGAGATTATTCTCGGATTTTCGAAGTCCATCAGGACGTTAACGCAAATTCTTGTCATGGGAGCGGCCACCTGGCTGGTGCTCGAAGATAACAGCAGCCCGGGTATCATATTTGTCGCGAGCCTGTTGCTCGGCCGTGGTCTTGCACCGGTCGAGGGCGCGATTGGTGCCTGGCGCTCGTTTGCGTTCGCACGCAATTCCTTCAATCGTCTCAATAAGATGCTGATTGTTGTTTCTTCCCAGGATGATCCGAGAACGATCCCCGTTCCAGAACCCAGCGGCCTTATCCTGGACAATGTCGGCTACTCCCTGCCGTTTGCCGATCGGCCCATCTTGAAAGGTGTCACGCTGCGCCTGATGCCAGGTGACTGCGTTGCGCTGATCGGCCCTTCAGGATCCGGCAAGTCGACGCTTGGCCGGATCATGGCCGGGGTCCTGCACCCGACAAGCGGAGCCACGCTCCTGGGGGGCGTCGATATTTCCGCGCTGCGCCTCTGCGCCAATACGCGCCACGTCGGCTATCTGCCGCAGGACATCGAACTTTTCGGCGGAGCCATCAAGGACGTTATCGGACGGTTGGATGGTGCCGATCCTACCAGAGCCATCGAAGCGGCCAAGCTTGTCGGGCTGCACGAAACGATCATGCGGCTGCCGCGGGGCTATGAAACGGATATTGGCGAGGGGGGAAACCTGCTGCTGCGCGCACAGCGGCAGCAGCTCGGATTGGCGCGCGCCGCCTATGGAAATCCCTCGCTTGTGGTGCTCGACGATCCGAATTCCAGTCTGGATTATGAGGGCGAACGCATCCTGTTCAACGCGATCGAGCGCATGAGATCCAGACGGATGATCGTCGTCATCATTACCCATCGCATGGGGGTTCTGCCCGTCACCAACAAGATCGCGATTATCCGCAACGGCATGATCAATGCATTTGGGGAAAGCGAGCATATTTACGACACTTACCTGCGTCCTCCGTCGCCGACGCCAACAATCGAAGGAAGGGCCGTGCCATGACCGTCCTGCCTTCCGGTACGTCAGCCAAATTCATAAGCGCCTCGAACCCGAGCGGCCGGTCCGCGCAGAGACTGGAGGCGGCCAAGAAGTTCCTGAGTTATTCCCCGGTTCTCGACGCGGATTTCACGAGGCTGGCACCGGCGTCGCCCATGCCGGTATTGCGGTCGGTGAAGCGGACGGGAAACTTGCTGATCTGCGTGTTCATCCTGGGTTTCGGGATATGGTCCATCCTTGCGCCTCTGAAGAGCGCAGCGGTGGCATCCGGTGTCGTGGAACCAGAGTTCAGCCGCAAGACCATCCAGCATCTTGAAGGCGGCATCATACGACAGATTCTCGTCAAGAACGGCGATGCGGTCACGTCGGGGCAGGTGCTCATTGAACTTGACGATACCAAGTCGCGGTCGGAGCGCGACAGCGTTCAAGGGCAGCTCTGGGACGCCGAGGGCATGCATGCTCGCCTGCTTGCCGAACAAAGCGGTACCGACCAGATCACCTTTCCCGCGGAGCTTGCGGCGTTGATGAACGATACCCCGTCGGTCAGAGCCATCATGGTCGGGCAGCAAAGGATATTCGAGACACGCCGCCAGGTGATGCAGTCCGAGATAGGGATCACGCAGGAAAAGATGAGGCAGGTCCAGCAGGAGATCATCGGGCTCGGCGCGCAGAAAGCATCGCTCGCCGACAGGGCCGAAATCTCGCGCCAGGAAATGGAGTCGGCGGCCAACCTTGTTTCCAAGGGGGCGGAAAAAAAGAGCAGGATCTTCAATCTCGGCCGCGAGAAGGCCGACATTGACGGTCAGGCCGGCGAAGTGGATGCTCAGATATCGCGCGCCTATCAGGTGATCAGCGAGGCGCAGGCCAATCTGGTGAAGCTGCAAAGCGATCGCTTGAATGAGGTCGCCCAGGGTCTGCGCGACACGGAAGCGCAGATCCTGCAGTTGAGCGAACGTTTGCGGGCGATCGACGATCAGCTTGCCAGAACCGAGATCCGGGCGCCCGAGGAGGGCGTGATCATGGATCTGCGCTTTCATACGGCAGGCGGCGTGGTCGGCGCGGGCGAACCGCTTGTCGATCTGGTGCCGCGCCAAGCCCGTTTGGTAATATCGGCACATGTTCGGCCGGAAGATATTAATTTGGTGCACCCGGGGTTGGAAGCACAAGTTCATCTTCTACCTTATAATCAGCGGCGGGTTCCGCTGCTGAAAGGTGTCGTGGACTATGTCTCCGCGGACCGCCTCGTCGATAAGCAGACCGGTCAGGCCTATTATGCAGCGACGATCCGCGTGACAGACGAACGATTGGCGAAGATGCACAATGTCGCGATGGTTCCGGGCATGCCCGCCCAAACATTGATCGAAACGGGCAAGAGTAGTGTCGCGTTTTATGCAATCAGACCGCTTCTGGATAGCTTCAACAGAGCGTTTCGTGAGGATTGAAGCGAACTCCGGAGCAGAAGACTCGGAAATGCGACGCGAATATGGATTGGTACTCCCACCATTCCTTCCTGGCGCCTCTGAATTTCTAGCATGTCGCCGTCGAAGGGACGCAGTGATGGGTAAGAGAAAATTCAATGATGACAGGATCATGGACATTCTGAAGGAGCATCAGAGTGGCATGACCGTAACGGACGTGTGCAGCAAATACGGTATCAGCGAGCCGACCTTCTATCGGTGGCAATCCCTGCAGCTCAAGAATGTCGGCTTCGACGTCAAAAGGCTGAAGGCTTTGGAGGAGGAGAACCGCAAGCTCAAGAAGCTATTGGCTGAAACCATGCTGGCAGCGGCAACGTTAAGCGAAATGCTTGAAAAGACATCCAAAGAAAGCGCTTAATTCGATGCCGCCGCATCATGTCCGTTGGTTAGCATATAACCTAAACGGGCGACGACTTCGGTCCGGTTCTGGACCTGCAGCTTGCGCATGATGTGCTGCACGTGCATTTTCACCGTGTGGCCTGACAGGTTGAGCTTTCCCGCAATGACTTTATTGGAACAGCCGCGCTGCAGTTCGGCAAGCACATCCGCTTCGCGCGGCGTGAAGTCGGCAAGATCGGGACTATGCGCCCGTGCCTCTATCATCCTGTGACTATCGTCATGAGAGTCCGCGTGCCTGGCGGAACCGTTCGTCAGCGTGTCCAGAGGCTGCGGGCAGAATATGCCGCCTGCGAGAACGAGCCGCAGCCCGGCAAGGGCGATCTCTATGGGAATGGAGGTGGTGAAAAAGCCACGAATGCCCATTTTCAGCGCCTGAGACGCGATTGAAGCATTATCGGTGCTCGACAACAGCGCGATCGGCACTTCGGAAAAGCGTTCCGCAATCGCCGTAAGATCGTCAAGCAGATCGACGCTTTCTACGCTCCTGCCCTCCAAACCCAAGGCAACCAGACGCACATCCATTCCAAGAGCCCTATCAAGACTCTCAGTAGAGACCATATCAACAAACTCCCAGCCGACGAGTTCGTGCTCGAGAAGTTTAACGATGGTCGTACGGGCCAGTGTATGATGGTCTATTATGATGACCGTCGGCGCATTGCGTCCGATCCGGCGTTTCGTTCGTGAACTGATGGACACGTGTCGCCCCCCAAGGATAAATGCGTTCCATCTCGTGGCGAATATTATACCGGTTGTTGTGTCATGTCATGATAAAATGGGGATTAATCCCCCCGAGACGCGGTGAGTCGCAATATAAGCATCTTCTAATCACAACTAAAAACTGCAATTCTGCTGGCCCATTAATTTGTAGGGGGCCGCTCACAGCGCCATTGCAGATGCTGTTGTACCGAGTATCGGCGGCTCAAAGGCGCGGACGTAATCGCGCGACAATGTTTGCGGCCGTTCCAGTTGCACATGGTAGCCCTTGAAAAATAAGGGCCGTTCCGATCATTCAAAGAAAATTCTCGCAGACGGATGACACCGGGAAGGGTGACATCATCAAACTCCCATTATCCCCACCGTCCGCATGCGGATGCTGCGGCGGCTATAATTCAATCGCTGGACGGGAAGTTATGGGAGCTAGCTATCTTGCTCCTGTTACCGCCATATCACGTCCGGCCAAGGTGGGCTGTGCAACGCAATGTAAGATCCGCACCTATCCTATCAACAAACTTGCTAGACTTTGATTGGTATCCGATCATTTTACGGATCGGCGCTTTAAAACCCTTTCCCTCGATACCCGAGCGTCAGAAGATTGATTTCTCATCAGCAGCAGCAAAGGATCGTGTTTGCTCAGTAGCTTAGGGGTTCGTCTGAAGCACGTGGCCATTTGGGCGGCCGCAGGCTGGACAGCGCCGTTGCTGCCTCTCATTTGCCCTTTCCTGTCAGTCGCTCAGGTAAGACGTGTCCCATTATTATCATAGAGCCATTTCCATCCGCTGATTTCCGGCATGTCCTCGCCATGCTGGCGGACATAACGATGATGCTCTTCAAGTTTGTCGCGGAAAAGCTTGATTGTATCGGCCTGCTTTTCCTTCAATCCCGGCACGCGCTTGATTGCCTCGATGGCGAGATGGTAGCGGTCGAGTTCGTTGAGAACGGTCATGTCGAACGGTGTTGTCGTCGTCCCTTCCTCGATGAAGCCGCGGACATGGATGTTGTCGTGATTGGTTCGCCGATAGGTGAGACGATGGATCAGATAGGGATAGCCGTGATAGGCGAAGATGACAGGCCGGTCCGGCGTGAACAACTCGTCAAAGACCGTGTCGGTCAGGCCGTGCGGATGCTGCTCGTTGGATTGCAGCGCCATCAGGTCGACGACGTTAACGACGCGGATCGACAGTTCCGGAATGTTCTGGCGGAGAAGATCGACCGCGGCAAGCGTTTCCATGGTCGGCACGTCGCCGGCGCAGGCCATGACGACATCGGGCTCCATGGCGCTCTGTTCGTTGCTTGCCCAATGCCAGATACCAATGCCGGCCTCGCAATGTCTGACGGCTTCATCCATTGAGAGCCACTGCAGTTCCGGCTGCTTGCCGGCAACGATGACGTTGATGCGGTCATAGGTCTTCAGGCAATGCTCGCCGGTCCACAGCAGCGTATTGGCATCCGGTGGCAGATAGATGCGCACGATGTCGGCCTTTTTGTTGGCGACGAGATCGACAAAGCCCGGGTCCTGATGGCTGAAGCCGTTGTGATCCTGCCGCCAGACATGCGATGTCAGCAGGTAGTTCAGCGAAGAAATCGGTTCGCGCCACGGCAGTTCACGCGACACCTTCAGCCACTTGGCATGCTGGTTGAACATCGAATCGACGATATGGATGAAGGCTTCGTAGCAGGAAAACAGGCCGTGCCGACCGGTGAGCAGATAGCCCTCCAGCCAGCCCTGGCACAGATGTTCGCTCAAGACCTCCATCACCCGGCCGTCACGGGCAAGACCGACGTCATAGGGCTTGATTTCTTCCATCCAGACACGGTTGGTGACTTCGAAAACGCTGCCGAGGCGATTTGATTCCGTTTCATCGGGTCCGAAGATGCGGAAATTGGCGTTGTCTGCATTGAGGGTCAGGATATCGCGCAGATAATGGCCGAGAACTTCCGTCGATTGCGCCACCGTTCTGCCGCGCTCGCTGACCGCAACCGCGTAATCGCCGATCGCCGGTGTTGTGAGTTCGCGGCGCAGAAGGCCGCCATTGGCATGGGGATTGGCGCCCATGCGCCGTTTGCCTTCTGGGGCGAGCGCACGCAATTCATCCTTCAGGCGGCCGTCTGCGTCGAAGAGATCCTGCGGATCGTAGCTTCGCATCCAGTCTTCCAGGATCTTCCGATGGCCGGCATCCTGGCGGCAATTGGAAACCGGCACCTGATGCGCCCGCCAGAAGCCTTCGACCTTTTTGCCATCGACCTCTTTGGGACCCGTCCAGCCCTTCGGGCTTCTGAGGACGATCATCGGCCAGCGCGGGCAGGCGTTGCCGGCGGCGTCATTGCGGGCCTCCTGTTGAATGGTGCGGATGCGATCGAAAGCCTGCTCGAAGGTCGTGGCCATGGCTTGATGCATCTGGCCTGGGTCGGAACCTTCAACGAAGAATGGCTCATAGCCATAGCCGGTGAAGAGCTGGCGGATATCCTCATCGCCGGCGCGGCCGAGAAGGGTCGGGTTGGCGATCTTGTAGCCATTCAGATGCAGGATCGGCAGCACGGCGCCGTCGCGGGCCGGGTTGAGGAATTTGTTGGAATGCCAGCTTGCCGCCAGCGGGCCGGTTTCGGCCTCGCCGTCGCCGACGACACAGGCGGCGATCAGATCGGGATTGTCGAAGACGGCGCCGTAGGCGTGCACGAGGGCATAACCGAGTTCGCCGCCCTCGTGGATCGAGCCGGGCGTCTCGGGCGCTGCATGGCTTGGAATGCCGCCGGGAAAGGAAAACTGACGGAATAGTTTGCGCATGCCGTCCGTGTCCGAGGAAATGTCCGGATAGATTTCGCTGTAGGTTCCCTCGAGGTAGGTGTTGGCGACCATGCCGGGTCCGCCGTGTCCAGGGCCGCAGATATAGATGATATCGAGATCGCGATTGCGGATGATGCGATTGAGGTGGGCATAGATGAAATTGAGGCCGGGCGTCGTGCCCCAGTGGCCGAGCAGGCGGGGCTTGATATGCTCCGCTTTCAGCGGCTCGCGCAGCAGCGGATTGTCGAGAAGATAGATCTGGCCGACCGAGAGATAGTTGGCGGCGCGCCAATAGCGGTCGACAAGGTCGAGTTCGGCGGCGTCAAGCGTCGTGGCGGAGAGGGCGGTTACCTGCTCTTTCATGGGATGGCTCCAATTCAATGCGGTTGAATGCGAAACGATCGCCGATAGAGCGAGTGCTTGTGATCTCGTTCACTCGCCCGCAAAAATCGACAGGGCCTCGTCGGCAATGATCTGCTCTTCGTCTGTCGGAATGACGAAAGCTGTAACAGAACTTGATGATGTGCTGATGATGGGCGCGTTGGCGGCATTCGCGTCCTTGTCGATATCGAGGCCTAGCCACCGCAGCCGGTGGCAGATATCAGCGCGAATTTCCGGCTGATGCTCGCCAATACCGGCGGTGAAGACGAGACTGTCCAGGCCGCCGAGGGTTGCGGCCATCCGCCCGACCTCACCGGCGATGCGCAGGCAAAACAGATCGATTGCCTCTCGCGCCTCGGGCCTCGGGCTTTTCAGGAGGTCGCGCGTGTCGGCGCCGATGCCGGAGACGCCGAGCAGACCGGACTTGTGGTAGAGCATGTCTTCCGCTTCCTTCAGTGTTGCGCCTTGCGACCCGAGAAGATGCAGCAGCACGCCGGGATCGAGACTGCCGCAGCGTGTCGCCATGGGAATGCCGTCCAGCGTCGAGAACCCCATGCTGCAATCCCGGCTTTCGCCCTTCTCCATGGCACAGAGGCTTGCGCCGCTACCGAGATGGGCGACGATGACCTTGCCGGCAGCGGCCTTAGGTTCCCGCCGCCGTAGCTCTTCGGCGATGAAGGCATAGGAAAGGCCGTGAAAACCGTAGCGTTTGATCCCCTGATCATGCAGCGCGCGTGGAAGGGCGAAGCGGCGAACGAGATCGCTCTGGGTCCTGTGGAAGGCAGTGTCGAAGGAGGCCGTCTGCGCAAGCGTCGGCCGCAAATGCCTGACGGCGAGGATGAGGCGCAGGGCCTGAGGCTGGTGGAGCGGCGCAAGCACGGTAAGGTCCTCGATGTTGCAGATACGGTCTTCATCAAGGCGCACCGGGCCCGTGAAGATATCGCCTCCATGCACGACGCGATGGCCGACGGCGTTTACCGCCGACATGTCGAAATGCTCCCCGAGGATGCCAAAGGTTTCATCCACGACCTGGTGTAACTGCCCGTCCGCATCCGTCTGCAAAGAACGATCGAAGGCTGCAGGGCCTTCCGTCAAATGAAAGGTGAGGGGTTGGCGACGGAAATCGATCAAGCCCTTGCCGACGCGGCGGGCTTTGCCTGCCTGCACCTCAAACACGCCGATTTTGACGGTCGAGGAGCCGGCATTGAAGGTCAGAAGCAGGTTTCCGTTCGTCATGGGCCGGCCTCGTCGGGAGAGTGGGAGACGTGAATTCACCGCTATGTGCAAGCGAAGACTGGAGCGGCATCAAATTGCAGGATCACGGCGACAAAAGGCAATTCGGCTGCCGTTTGTTCCATTGTAACCGAAGGCCAGGACAGGCGCGACGAAAGGCACCCTTGGCAAGTTCTAACGATCGACTTTGCGCCACCTGGAAGCGGGACGCGCTACGCCCGCAGCGATGTCGAGCCTTCTATCTGGCCGATCTCGTGCAGATGCGCTTCCAGCGCCAACCGGTCGATCGATGCCAGCGGCAGGTTTACCAGGAGCATGATCCGATTTTTCAGGTAGCGAGCCGCCTGCGCAAAGGCCCGGCCTTTGTCGACTTCGGAGCCTTCGACGGTGGAGGGGTCTTCGATGCCCCAATGGGCGGAAGCTGGATGGCCGGGCCATATCGGGCAGACTTCCCCTGCCGCGTCGTCACAAACGGTAATGATGAAATCCATCTGCGGCGCGCCCGGCTCGGCAAAGACATCCCAGCGTTTCGAAGTAAAGCCGGAGGAGGGATAGCCGAGGGCATCGAGGGTCCTGATGGCCCAGGGATTTATCGTGCCCTTCGGATAGCTGCCCGCCGAAAAGGCACGGAAGCGGCCCTTGCCTTCGGCGTTCAAGATCGATTCGGCAAGGATAGAACGGGCGGAATTGCCCGTGCAGAGGAACAGAACATTATAGACGCGATCGACACTCATTGCGCTTTCTCCCCCATGTCCCCGTATAAAGCAGGTGACGGTCACAGCAGCCGATGCGTCCAGTTGGCCTCCACCGCGGTCCATTTTCAGGAACGCCCCAACCGTCGGAAGCATCGCAATAGCAACTATACACTATAAGGCGATGCATCACTCTTGCAGAAAACGGCTGCGATCAGATGCCGGTATCCGATCGCAGCATGCCGACGCGAACGGCCAATCTTTCCCCGGGGCCATGGACTGCCGCAAACAGCAGGCCGGCAAGGAAGGTGAAATGATCGATGAAAAAGCCGAATTCCGCCTGATTGCCGCTCCAGCGGTTGGGTCCATGGAAGCTGAAGGCAAGGAAGATGACGTAGATGCCGGCAAGCAGCGCGGCTTCGGAGAAGAAGGCTCCCGTCAGCAGGCAGATTGCCAGCGCGCTTTCGAAGAAGGCGGCGATCCAGGCCAGCGACAGCGACATCGGAAAGCCGGCCGATGCGATATAGCCCGCCGTTGATTGCATGTCGGCGAATTTGAAGCTGGCCGCCATCACGAAGACGGCGCCGAAGATCAATCTGGCGAGGCAGATTGCGATTGTCTTACCCATGTCAATATCCTCCGTGGTTCGACTGTCCGGCGATCCACGATTACGGTATCGCCGTTCTCACCCAAGGACGGAAGATAGGCTGCGTTTCCGACATGAGGCCGGAATGTTTTTGCGTTGGCGGTTAGATTGCATGCCCGAGAGGATTGGAAAGATCGAGAGGTGCGCGCCGACGGAAGACAAAGGTCATGGCGCTCCGTTGCAGTGTGATGCTTCTTGGCTTCACAACCACATAAAGCCGATCGTTCCTCAGTGCACATTCGATGTCGACATCATCCAGCGAACCGTCGGGGGAGTTTTTCCACTGGCCCGTCCCAACTGCGTGATCCGAACTCTCATAGCGCTCGGTCCGAGCCACGGCCCAGCCTCTGGAGCTCAAGATGAGCAAGGTGGTTCCGCTTTGAGCGATGCCTATGGCGCAGCCTTTGCAGGGGCTGACGTTCGATGTCAGCACACGCCACCGGCCATGGAAAGACCACTCGTTCGCGTTGGCACCGGAAAGGGGAATCATAAGCATTACAAGCAGGTACTTTAAGCCACGCAACACTCTCGCACCCCCTCGATTTGGATTCGGGTCCGGGGCCGTGCGTCGCCAAAAGCGACTCGGTTTCCGCCGGACGCCGAGGCTTGCTGCCATGCCGAGAATTCGTGAAGTTTCTAAGGCAATCTGGGGTTACGCGAGATGATAAATGTAATCACTGTTGCTTGAAATCACTTGGACGATGAACGCACCGTGATTCCGGTGTAAGGGTTTGGATCATATTGCTTTATGTCGCCAAACCTATAGCCCCGTTGCCTCAATTGCCGGATGAGCGCCTGGAGCCTTTCCCTGCCGTCAAAACGATCCTGAAACATCTCATCATGCATCAAGAGGATCATCTCGTTGCGTTTCATGAACCGGCCATAGGCGAAGAGATGATCGATTTCGCTGAGCAGGAGATCGACGGATTGCACCGGCTTGCCATCTCCCGAATGCGCCCATTCGAAGTCCCAGCCGTAGATCAGGAACTTCATCGCCGCCACATAGTCGTAATCGACCACCTCGTGCTCGTAGCGGGCGGCATCCATGGAAAGATCGTCCTTGGAATAGTCGATCAGGCGGAAGACGTCACGCCCGGGCAGGCGGGCATGGACCCAGGGCGTCAGGCCAAGCACGGTATTGGCCTTGAGCATATCGGCCACGACGCCGTCGGTATTGGAATAAAAATCCCTATAGCGATTGTTCGCGTGGCTGTAGCTGTGGTTGCCAACCGTGACCAAGGGCAGCGATTTGGCGCGCATCAGCAGCGCTCTTTGCTCAGCGCTGGATTCGACATGCAGCCCGACCATGAACATCGCCGCCGGCACCTGCTCTTCGGCAAGCACATCCAGAACATTCGCCGTCCCCGACAGCGGGCCGTCATCGAAGGTCAGATAGATAACCCGCCCGGCCGCCTCGGCCGACAAGGCGCTGCACAGCAATGCGAGCGCGGAGAGTGTCATGCGAAGGTAATTCCCGATGGACATGGATAGCGCCCCCTCGTTTCCCGGCTCGTTATCGCATGTCTATAGCGGCTGTTCCATTAAGACCGGCTTATAGTCTCCTCATCGGCCGGCAAACCGGCGCATGCCTGCGAGGGAAGTTCGAAGGAGGCGCCGGCGCGATGATGTCCAGGATCGAGCCGGCGAAGTTGATAGAGGCGCAATCCGGCTTAAGAATTCCGATCGCGCGAAACCGCATGGGGAGCATTCGCCTGCGCGGCGTCCATGCTGTTGAAGAGTTCCTGAACGAGCTGCGTTATCCGCTCCGGGGATGTCCCCTTGGCACGCTCTTCTTCGATCCGGCGTCTGACGAGCATTTCCAAATTCGACATGTCTATCATCTCCGTTATCCGGCGCGAGAGAAGTGTCGTCCTCTATGGTAGAGGAGGCAAGTTACGGTTTGTTCATGGTGTTGGGGGGGGCGGATAGATGGATAGTGCCGGCGCTGTTGTCAGCTCAGTCGGCAGACGGCTTGTTCTGGCGACATCGTATGGCTGACGACGAATTTGCAGTTGCGATCTTCTCATTTCGCAAAAGAACAGAGCTTCGGCAAGGAGCTCTGAATTCATAGATTTCATGCAGGGGGCAAAACCGGATGGGGTTCAGCAAAGCCAGCCAATGGATCGGGATGGCGGCTTGTGGAGGACTTTTTGTTGTGGTCTAGTCCACGTTGACATGGCACCCAAATGTGCGTCGCAAATCGACACGTAGGCAGAGCAAATCTGGCAAGCAAATAGCTGCGACGAGATGCTTGGGCGAGCGTTTCGATGAACGAGGACGTGATCCCCGACATGGGAGGGTCTGATTTGAACGAAACTTTACAACTGTGGGAGTGGCGCGAGAAGATCGCAAATCTCTATTACGAGATACGTTCCAGCCCAGATGCGGCTGCTGCCTGGCGGCTTTGGTGCGATACCCGTTCGACCATGTTTCGCGACCATCCTCAGTCGCCAATTGAACCGGCGGACCGCACGACGTTCGAAGGACCGACGACGTTTCCTTACGATCCCTCGTTGCGACTGACGGTACAGCTTGGCCCAGTAACGTCGGAACGGATCACCGTCGCAACAGGGACGGATGGTGACCTGTCGATGCATGCGTTCGCCCGTACAAGCGGGCTGGAGGCCAGGTTGGGTGGCGAATTGACCCTTTACTGGATTGAGGGGTACGGCGGTGGCGTGTTCCTGCCGTTTGCCGACGCGACCTCCGGGACCGAGACGTATGGCGGTGGTCGATATCTCCTCGATACCATCAAGGGAGCGGATCTCGGGGTTGTCAGCCCAGACAGCACATTAGTGCTGGATTTCAACTTTTCCTATTTTCCTTCGTGCGCCTATTCGTACCGCTATGTCTGCCCATTAGCGCCATCGGACAATCGACTGAAAGGCGCGGTAAGAGCCGGGGAACGGCTTCCTATCTTGAAATGATAAGTGCCGGGGCCAGAAGCCCGAATCTTCGTAGTGCGCTGGTCATATCGCTCAAAGTCGTTGAACATCGTCGTTTTTGTTGAAGCGCAATTTGCCCAGCCCTCTACTGAGGCGTGCTGCCTGGACAAAACTCGAAACGACAGTCAGTTGTCTCAATCACAAAAGCTCCGAAATACGAAATGCCGTCGTTTTGATGACGGACAGATTTAATGGAGCTGAACACCCATACCTGCAGTTCCTGCGACGAACCTGGAGAGCGAAATCAGAATAAAAAGAAAATTCAATGATTTCAGTAAGATCGGAACCGCACCCGACAGGATTCGAACCTGTGACCTTTGGAATCGGAATCCAACACTCTATCCAGCTGAGCTACGGGTGCATGCCTGAGGCGGGTTGACTCGCCTGTCCGATGAGGTGGTTCTTAGCCTAGGAAGCGTTTGGCTTCAATGCGGAAAATGCGGGAAAGCGCATATCGATATCTCAGAATGAAAAAGGGCCGCGATCCCTTGGGGGCGCGGCCCTGCTTGTTTGCTTGCGATATCGGGCTCAGCTCTTCATCGCGCCGGGGCCGGGGATGGCTTTGGGCGGGACCTTGCCGAGGATGATCATGCCGAGGACTTCGTCCTTGGTGACGTCTTCGGTGCGGGCATGGCCGACGACCTGGCCGTTCTTCATCACCGAGACGCGGTCGGCGAGGTCGAAGACATCGTGGATGTCGTGGCTGATGAGGAAAATGCCGATGCCGTCCTTCTTCAGTTGCTTGATCAGGTCGCCCACCTGCGCGGTTTCCTGAGGGCCAAGGGCTGCCGTCGGCTCGTCCATGATCAGGATGCGGGCGTTGAAGAGGATGGCGCGGGCGATCGCCACCGACTGGCGCTGGCCGCCGGAGAGCGCCTTCACCGGCTCCTTGAAGCGCTTGAAGTTGGGGTTGAGCCTGCCCATCACCTGGCGGGCCGAAGCCTCCATGGCGACGTCGTCGAGCGTGCCCCAGCGGGTTTGCAGCTCGCGGCCGAGATAGAGATTGGCGGCGGCGTCGACATTGTCGGCGACGGCGAGCGTCTGGTAGATCGTCTCGATGCCGTATTTCTTGGCGTCACGGGGCGTGCGGATATCGGCCGGTTCGCCGTTGATCAGGATTTCGCCGCTGTCGCGCTTGTAGGCGCCGGAGAGAATCTTGATCAGCGTCGACTTGCCGGCGCCGTTATGGCCGAGCAGCGCCACGACTTCGCCGGGGAAGAGGTCGACCGAAGCGTTGTCGACAGCGTGAATGCCGCCGAAGGAGATGGAAATGTTCCTCATTTCCACAAGCGGAGTGGTTTGATCCGTCATGGTTCCGAATTCCTTTTACTTGGCGCGCGAGCGGTAGACGATGTCGAGCCAAACGGCGACCACCAGGACAATGCCGACGACGACGTTCTGAATTGGCGTATCGACATTGGCGAGACCCATGCCCGATTGCAGCGATTGCATGACGAGAGCGCCGATCATGGCGCCAGCGACCGTGCCGCTGCCGCCGGCAAGCGAGGTGCCGCCGATGACGGCCGCGGCGATGGTGAAGAGCTCGTAGGTCGTGCCCTGTGAGTTGACGGCCGAGTTCAGGCGCGCCGTGGAAATGGCGGCCGCGACGGCGGCGAGGAAGCCCATCAGCGCGAAGATCTTTACGATGACCCAGCGGGTCTTGATGCCGGCGAGCTCGGCAGCTTCCGGATTGCCGCCGATGGCGAAGACATAGCGGCCGAAGCGCAGGCGCGTGGCGATGAAGGTCATCACGATGCCGATGGAGACGGCGATGAGGACGGGAACGGCGATGCCGTAGGGGATATTCAACCCGGTTTCCGGCCAGGCGATATTATGGTCCGTGGCGTAGCGCTTGGCGATGCCGATCGGCCAATAATAGCTATTGAAGAGATAGACCGTGCCGAGGACGAGAAGGGAGCCGAGGCCGGCGAGGAAATATTCCGCCCAAAGCGGACGGCGCGGAAAGTGAAAGCGCTTTCTCTGCTGGCGCGAGCTGATGATGCCGAAGATGATCAGCAGGCAGGAGATAACACCCACCACCCAGCTCCAGGTCGCCCCGATCGAACCGGTGGCGCCGCCGCCGCCCATGACGACGAAGGTGGAGTCCATCGGCGCCACGGTTTGGCCGCTGGTGACATACCAGGCAAGGCCGCGCCAGACGAGAAGCCCGCCGAGGGTGACGATGAAGGAGGGGACATTCATGAAGGCGGTGATCGCGCCCTGGAAGGCGCCGATGGCCGTGCCAATCACCAGGCCGCAGAGCAGCGTAATGATCCAGGTCCAGGAACTGTCGAAGCCGAGATATTGCGGCAGCCACTTGGCCTGAATGACGCCCATGATCATGGCGACGAAGCCGAGCAGCGAGCCGACCGAAAGGTCGATGTTGCGCGTGACGATGACCAGCACCATGCCGGTTGCGAGGACCGCGATTTCGCAGGTCTGCACCGAAAGGTTCCAAAGGTTTCTGGCGGTGAGGAATTCCCGGCCGTCGAATATCCGAAGATAAAGATCGAAGCCGATCCAGATGATCAGTAGCGCTCCGATCATGCCGAGCAGGCGGGTATCGATTTCGGTGGCACGCAGGAAGCGGGTGATTGCGCCGGCTTCTGCATTGCGGGGACCGCTCGATGTTGTGGACTGTGTCATGTCGGCCATCGCTTTGCCGTTCTCCCACTGTTGGGCGCGGCCGGCGATGCCTTCTGGGCTTTCGCTGGCAGTATCGCGCCGATCTCAAAAATGCGTCATCGCCTGTGTGGCCGGTCTTCGTTCCGGTCCCGGTGACCGCCATCCGGCTGATCAATGGGATATGCGATGGCGCAGCACGATGCGGGAAGCTCCCTCTCCAACTGCAAGGGAGAGTTGTCTGCTCCTGATCCGCATTCGACGCCGCAACGGGGGTGCCGCTGCGGCGTCGGTATTATGGTCGGGTCAACCGTTCAAGGACAGCTTACTTGCAGGCTGCAACGCTGCCGGCTTTCACGCCCTGGCAAGCTTCAGCCTTGGTGATCCAGCCGGCGTCGATGACGACGTTGAGGTTGTCCTTGGTGATCGGGATCGGGGTCAGGAAGACCGATTTCATCGGAACGTGCTTCGGGCCGCCGTTGAAGGTCTGAACGCCGCTGACCTGGTCCATGGACTTGCCACCAGCGAGGTCGATGGCGATTTCAGCGGCGCGCTTGCCGAGTTCGCGCGAGTCCTTCCAGACCGAAACGGTCTGCGTGCCGAGCGCGATGCGGTTCAGGGCTGCCTTGTCGGCGTCCTGGCCGGAAACCGGAACGGAGCCGGCGAGGCCCTGTGCGTCGAGAGCGGCAACAGCGCCGCCGGCGGTGCCGTCGTTGGAGGCGACAACCGCGTCGACCTTGTTGTTGTTAGCGGTCAGGAACTGCTCCATGTTGCGCTGCGCGTTCTGCGGCAGCCAGCCGTCCGTGTAGGCTTCACCGACATTCTTGATCTTGCCGCCGTCGATGGCGGGCTTCAGCACTTCCATCTGGCCGGAGAACAGGAAGTCGGCGTTCGGGTCGGACGAGGAGCCCTTGATGAAGACATAGTTGCCTTCCGGCTTGGCCTTCAGGATTTCGCGAGCCTGCATGCGGCCCACTTCCTTGTTGTCGAAGGTGATGTAGAAGGCAGCCGGATTTTCGATCAGGCGGTCATAGCCGACCACCGGAATGCCTTCGTCGGCAGCCTTTTCAACGGCCGGACCGATGGCGTCGGAATCCTGTGCGAGGATGATGAGCGCGTTGGCGCCCTGAGAAATCAGAGATTCGACGTCGGTCAACTGCTTGGAAGCGGACGACTGGGCGTCAGCGGAAATGTACTTTGCGCCGGCTGCTGCCAGTGCCTTCTTGATGGCTGCTTCATCGGTCTTCCAACGCTCTTCCTGGAAGTTCGACCAGGAAACGCCGACGACGAGATCCTTCGCGAAGGCCGCCGTCTGCATGGTCAAAACGATGGCCGCGCCCGCAGCCAGCTTAATAAAAGCTCTCATATTATCCTCCCGAGTGAATGCGACCGCACGTGCCCTGAGCTCCCGCCGGCCGCCGCGATAACGCTGACGAGAAAGGTTCGGATTTTTTTCTCGACAGTCGAGAAATTTAGTGTCAGAGATTTTTTCAGCTGTCAACACCCGCATCCTCAGGTTTAATCGGCCTTCCAACAAGAGCCGGCCTGAATGCGGAGAAGAGAGTGGAATGAGCGGGAGGCTTGATAATGCTGGCCAAATCGAGCACCGAATTGGTCCGCCAGAAAAACAGTGTTCTGGTGCTGACGGCACTGCGCCGCCACGGTCCGCTCGCCCATACGGAACTCTCTGATTACACCAGGCTTTCGTCGGCGACGATATCGGTGATCACCACCGATCTGGAGCGGGCGCAGATCATCGAGAAAGCGGAGCAGCAGGCGGCCGGTGGACGCGGCCGGCCGCGCGTGCTTTTCTCGCAGCGGCGCGACTGCGGCTATCTCATCGTGGTCATTATTTCGTCGGACGCGGTGCAATATTCCCTTGTGGATTATGCCGGCCGGCTGATCGACCGCTTCACCGAAGAGAGGCAGCAGAACGTCTCGGGTGTCGGCTCTTTCGTCACCGGGCTACGAGATGCCTTGAACCGGATCGTCGCCCGCTCGCGATTGTCGCGCGACAAGGTCCTGATGATTTCAATCAGCAGCAAGGGCCTCGTGGAGAGTTCGGAGCCGGTGCTGCGCTGGTCGCCGATTTTCGGGCGTGAGCAGATCGATTTTGGCGCGGTGCTGCACGACGAGTGGTCGGCGAAAATCATCCTCGGCAACGAGACTCAGCTCGTCGCCGCCGCCGTTGGCCGGCAGGAGGAAAACAAAAAAGGGCACGACTTTCGGGCCCTTGCCGCACTCTCGCTCGGCCACAGTATCGGTCTTGGCATCGTGCGCCGCGGCGAAGAGGGCAAGCACGAAATATCGGCGCCGAATTTCGGCCATATGCTGCACATGTCGGGCGGCGGTCTCTGTCGCTGCGGCTCACGCGGCTGCATCGAGGCCTATGCCGGCTTCTATGCCATTCTGCGCGCCGCCTTCGATGTGCCGCTCGACACGATCCCCGCGAAATTCGTGCCGATTGCCGAGCTCGACAAGATCGCCGCCAGCGCGCGGCAAGGCAGCCGCCGCAACATTCTTGCCTTCCGCCAGGCGGGGCTGGCGCTCGGCAACGGCCTGTCGCGCGTGCTCAGCCTGCACGAAAGCATGCCGATCGCGATTACCGGCCCGGGGACGCGCTATTACGACTTGTTGCTGGAGGGCATTTCCGAGGGGCTGGCGGAATCGCATGTCGTGCGCATGGAGGGCATGCCGGAGCTGCGGGTGATGGCGGACGAACCGACGCTGGTGTTCGAAGGGCATCTCAACCGCGCGCTGGCGATAATGGATGACGATATCGTCAGATCGGGCGTCGTTGCGGAGTTGAATAGCCAGACCGGTTGAGGAGGGGACTATGAAACGAATGGCACTCATGTGCCTCTGTCTTGCCGCGGCGGGATTGCCCGCTTTGGCGGCTGAGCCTTGGGAGGAGAGGACCGCGGCACTGGGGCAGGCCGGCACCGAGGTTTCCGGCCATCAGACGGTCGAGCAGCTCAAGACTCTCATCAAGATCGGCGAGGCGCTGTTTACGGCGCGCTATACGGTGGAGGACGGGGCAGGGCGTCCCGGCGCCACCCAGGCGATCGTGCCCACCAAGCGCAAGCACCCGGTGATGAACGAATTCAGCCGCACGGCAGGTGTCGACGCCAATGCCTGTTCCTCCTGCCACAACATGCCTTTTCCGGGTGGTGCCGGCGATTTCACCACCAATGTCTTCGTGTCCGAGGGTTTCGAGAGCGCGGATTTCGACACGACCGATCCGCAATTTTCCAATGAGCGCGGCACCAACAGCCTGTTCGGCGACGGTCTGATCGAGCTCTTGGCGCGTGAGATGACCGTCGATCTGCAGCGCCAGCGCGCCGGGGCGATTACACTTGCGGCAAAAACCGGCCAGCCCCAGCGCATCGCGCTCGAGACCAAGGGCGTCAAGTTCGGCTGGCTGACCGCGCAGCCCAATGGCCTGGTCGATATGCAGGAGCTCGACGGTGTCGATATGGATCTCGTCATCCGGCCGTTCAGCCAGAAGGGTGTGATGACTTCGCTCCGCCAGTTTACCGTCAATGCGTTGAACCAGCATCATGGCATGGAGCCGGTGGAACGCTTCGGCAGTCGCTGGACAGGCACCAAGGATTTCGATGGGGACGGCCATGCCGACGAGATCAGCGACGGCGATGTTTCGGCGATGGTTGCCTGGCAGGCAACCTTGCCGGCGCCGGTGCAGAAGGTGCCGGACAATGTTCAATGGCGCGATATGGCGGCGACCGGCGAAAAGCTGTTCGACAGCATGGGTTGCATGGCCTGTCACAGGACGAGCCTGCCGCTCGACAGTCTCTCCTTCTCCGATCCCGGGCCGAGCGACATGTCGGGTACGCTCAGCACGACGCAGGTGAAGGACCCGGCTGTTTACGATCTCGCACAGCTCGACTGGACGAAGAGGCTGAAGCGCAATGAAAAGGGGCAGGTGCTGGTGCCGCTGTTCGGCGATCTCAAGCGCCACGCCATGACCGACAGTACCGTCGACCAGCTTGGCAACGAGCTTTTGGCGCAACGCTTTGTCGATCGCAATATCTTCATGACGGCGGAGCTCTGGGGCGTGGCTTCGACGCCGCCCTATGGCCACCGAAACGACATCACGACGCTTGACGGCGTGATCCGTGCCCATGGCGGCGACGGCCGTGCGGCCCGCGATGCCTATGTCGGGGCGTCCGATGACGATCGCGCCCGCATCGTCGCATTCCTCAAGACGCTGGTTATCGAGCAGGCAGGGGTGAACCAATGAAGAAGATTGCAGCCCTCCTTGCCGTGGCCGGCTTGATTTCGTTCTCGTTCGTCCCCGGCAGCTTCGCCGAGGATACGCCCGCGCCGGCACCTTTTCTCATGGACGTCCCGCATTTCCAGGAGGAAGCGGTCGCCGCCGGCATAGACCATCAATATACCGGCGGCTGGGAATATTTCGTCGGCGGCGGCGTCGCCAGCTTCGACTGTAACGGCGACCGCAAGCCCGACCTGATGCTGGCCGGCGGCACCAGCCCTTTGGGACTTTATGTCAATGAAAGCGAGACGGGCGGCGCGCTGAAATTCAAGGAAAGGCCGATCAATCTTTCCGACAAGGATCTCCGGTCCGTCCTCGGCGTCTACCCGATCGATATCGACAATGACGGTTATACGGACATCGTGCTGCTGCGGCTCGGTGAAAATATCATCCTGAAGGGTGGTCCGGACTGCACCTTTGAAAAAGCCAATCGCACCTTCGCCTTCGATGGCGGCAAGGACTGGACGGTCGCCTTTGCCGCCACCTGGGAAGCCGGCAACAAATATCCGACGCTTGCTTTCGGCAATTATGTCGACCGCTATGCGCCGGGAACGCCCTTCGGCACCTGCAGCGACAATGTTTTCGATCGTCCCGTCAGCAATGACAAGGTCGATTACTCCAATCCGTTGCCGCTGAAGCCGAGTTATTGCACGCTGTCGATGCTGTTCACCGATTGGAACCATTCGGGCCAGGATTCGCTGCGCGTCGCCAATGACCGGCAATATTATCGCGGCGGACAGGAACAACTCTGGGAAGTCGCGCTCGGACGGCCGCCGCGGCAATATACGAGCGCAGAAGGCTGGGCATCGTTGAAGATCTGGGGCATGGGTCTTGCGGAGGCGGATCCGAAGGCAGATGGCAAGCCGGAGTATTTCATCACGTCGATGGGTGACAACAAGCTGCAGGAGCTCAACGACGAGGCCGATGATAACAGCCCGAGCTATCGCGACACGGCGTACGAAAAGGGAGCTGCCGCCTATCGACCCTATACCGGCAAGGACCACCGGCCGTCGACGGCCTGGCATGCGCAGTTCGCCGACATCAATAACGATACCAACACGGATCTGTTTTTGACCAAGGGTAATGTCGAGGCCATGCCGGATTTCGCGAGCAGCGATCCAGACAATCTTCTGCTCGGCGGCTTCGACGGCAAGTTCACCGAGAAGGGAGACGAGGCTGGCATTGCGCTTCCCGGCAAGGGGCGCGGCGCCGTGGTCGAGGATTTCAACAATGACGGCATGCTCGACATTCTCGTCGTCAACCGCATGCAGCGGGCTTTCCTGTTCCGCAATCTCGGCGCAAAGACCGACTGGGGCTATCGCCCGCTCGGCAATTGGACCGAAATCGAATTGGACAACGGCCCCATCAACCATATGGGCATCGGCGCCACGATCAATGTCCGTGCGGGCACGCAGACGCAGGTGCAGCGCGTGCAGGTCGGCGGCGGCCACGCATCAGGGCATGTCGGCTTCACGCATTTCGGCCTTGGAACCAATGAACGCGCCGTGGTGCGCGTGCAATGGCCGGACGGAGAATGGAGCCAGCCCTACCGCATCTTCGCCAACCAGCATGTCGTCATCAAGCGGGGCACCACATCGGCCAAATACTGGTTTGCGCCGCCGGCAATGGCGGATCAGGTTGCCGCGCAACCGGCTGCCGTGACGCCGGCACCCGCTGGGAAACAGACGGGCGATCAACCGGTGACAAAATAGGAAAATGAAGGAGAAGGCCGGGCAACCGGCCTTCAACCAAATACGCAGCCTCATGCATGAGGGGCGGCGGCGCCGCTATTGAAATCAATAGGCTGAGCCCGGAAGCTGGTCTTCCGCGCGAACATGCAGAATGCGGTCAATCAATCCCCATTCCAGAGCTTCTTCTGCCGTCATGAAGTGGTCGCGGTCCATGGCGCGTTCGAATTCATCATAGGAACGGCCGCAATGTTCGGCATAGAGCCGCGTCATGCGGTGCTTGGTGCGCTTGATTTCCTCAGCGTGGATCAGCATGTCGGAGGCTTGGCCCTGGAAGCCACCCAAAGGCTGGTGGATCAGGATGCTGGCATTGGGCAAAGCGGCGCGCTGGCCCGGTTCGCCTGCCATCAGCAGGAACGATCCCATCGAGCGGGCAGTCCCCATGCAAAGGGTGTGCACCGGCGCGCGGATGTAGCGCATGGTGTCGTACATGGCGAAGCCGCTGGTTACGACCCCTCCCGGCGAATTGACATAGAGGCTGATCGGCTTTTTCGGGTTTTCCGCCTCGAGAAACAGCATTTGCGCGCAGACAAGCGCCGAGACGGCATCGTTCACCTCACCATTCAGGAAGATGATCCTCTCGCGCAGCAGACGGGAATAGATGTCGAAAGATCGCTCTCCTCTGCTGGATTGTTCCACGACCATAGGGACGAGTTGCATCACTTCGCGCATCGGCGAACTCCAATCTGATTGAAATTGTTGACAGATCTTGTGTGTCAGGCGGCGCGCATCACCGAGAAGCCATTATCGTTCGCCGCAGCTTTTGCAGTCCTTCGAAGCCTCACATCATCAAGCTCGTGGATGATGCGCAGGCTCGTGCCGCCGCTTGCGTTCGGGGCTATCTTGAACGTCACTGTGCTTTCGAGGAATGGTGGCTCATCATCCCGCAGCCTGTAGCGGACCTCTTCGCCCGGTGTGACGGAAATCGCGTTCCGATCGGCCAAGGCTTTGCTGGGCAACCAGTTTTCCCGCAATTCAGGGGTGCTGACTGCGCGCCAGACCTTTTGCGGAGGCTCGTTGAGGTCGTATTCGAGTTCGATATTGCTTTTCCGTGCGGGAATATCCAGTTCGTTCATTGGTCCATGTCCTTCAGCAAGGCTTTGAGAGCTTCGATCCGGGCGGGCCAGTAGGCGCGGTATTTCGCCAGCCACTGGGCGATGAGGGCGAGTCCCTCCGGATCGACTTCGTAATTCACGAAACGCCCCTGCCGTTCTTCTCTGATCAGCCCGGCGCTCCGCAGGACAGCAAGGTGCTGGGACATCGCCGGCTGGCTGATTTCCATGCCTTCGCGCAGGCCGCTGGCGTTCATGCTGCCCGCAGCCAGCTTTTCAAAGATGGCGCGGCGGGTAGGGTCCGCCAAAGCTCGGAATATCTCGTTCTCTATCATAGAAACAGATAAGCATGGACTTATGTGATTCGCAAGCGCTTTCCGCGACAGCTTGGGCAATTGAGTCTCGGATTGACGGCGACAGACCCTCTAGTACTTGCCAAAAGTCACGATCATGCGCTGCGACGGGGCAGCCAAAGAAAAAGTCCGCCGCGAAGTAAATCGCGACGGACTTGTAAGACGAGCAATATCCTCTTGCGGGTACGGCGACGGCTTAGTCGACCTTGACCAGCTTCCCGTCCTTGACGGATTGAACAGCGGCGTCCGCAAGCTTGAGCGCTGCGAGGCCGTCGGCGCCCGATGGCGTGATCGCGGCGCCCTTTTCGACCGCGGCGATGAAGCTCGCGATCTCGTTGGCATAGGCTTCGGTGTAGCGGGTCATGAAGAAGTCGTGCAGGGGCGGGCGGGTATAGCCGTCGCCATTGGCGACTTCGATGGAGAAGGGGCGCTGGTTTTCGGCGGCGACCATGCCCTTCGAGCCGTGGATCTCGATGCGCTGGTCGTAGCCATAGGTGGCGCGGCGCGAGTTGGAGATGATAGCCTGCTTGCCGGATGCGGTCTGCAGGATGACGGAGACGCTGTCGTAATCGCCGGCTTCGCCGATGGCCTTGTCGACGAGGACCGCGGCCGTAGCCGTGACGGCAACCGGCTCTTCGCCGAGCAGGAAGCGGGCCATGTCGAAATCATGGATGGTCATGTCGCGGAAAATGCCGCCGGAGCGCTTGATATAATCGACCGGCGGGGCGCCGGGATCGCGCGAGGTGATCGTCACCATTTCAACTTCGCCGATGCGGCCGTCGTCGATGGTCTTCTTGACCGCCATGAAATGCGGATCGAAGCGGCGGTTGAAGCCGACCATCAGCTTGCCCTTGGCCTCTTCGACCACCTTGATGCAGGCCTTGACGCGGGCAACATCGAGATCGATCGGTTTTTCGCAGAAAATAGCCTTGCCGGCGCGGGCAAAGCGCTCGATAAGATCGGCGTGCGTGTCGGTGGGCGTGCAGATCACGACGGCATCGATATCCTTGGCGGCTTCGATTGCTTCGATGGTGCGGACCTCGCAGCCGTAGGCGGAGGAAATCGCTTCCGCAGCAGCCGGAAACGCATCCGCGACCGCAACGAGCTTGGCGTTGGCATCGCCGCTCACGGCCTTTGCATGCACTTTACCGATGCGCCCGGCACCGAGCAGACCAAATCTGACAGTCATCTTCACCTCCCTAATTCGGAACAAATAAACCGAATAATGATCCGTATGGAATTTTCATTCCATTTTCCGATGGCGACGTCAAGCCGCCAGCATTTCACAATTCCGAAATTCATGTCGCGAAAATGGCTTTTCTTTAAATCGCCGTGCGGGTTTGATCGACATGATCTGCTTCAAAACCGCTTCGCACTTTTCGGGATGATGCGCTAAAGACAAGTTCTCTCCAACAGGCGAACGAGGCCCATGCAACTGATCGACCCCAACCATCCTATCTATAAGCCGCTCTGGGTGCGGGTTCTGATCGTCGCCATCTGCTTGGGCTGGGCAATCATCGAGGCTCTGGGTCCGCAGCCCTTCTGGGCTGTTCTTGCAGGGGGGCTTGGCGTCTACGCCGCGTGGATGCTGCTCTTCAGCTTCAATCCGCAACCGCCCAAGGCCGAGGCAGAAAGCGCTGTTGCGGGCGATGAGGCAGAAGACGACGAGCCGACAGACGAGAAGAAATAGCTATCGCGTAAGACGCCGTATGGCTTCGTCGATCAATTGATTGGCGATCATCATGCGTGTCGTCGCCTGCTCGCGGAAGGGCGGGGCGACGCTGTCCGGATGATTGGCCTTGGCAAACGCGCGCCGTTTTTCGTGAAGAGACTGAAGCGTGGTCTGCGAAGAGATTTCCAGTTCGGCCGCCACGTCTTCCCGCGAGGTTCGTGCGAGATAGTCCGGCATCACCGGCGGCTCGGCCTCCTTCGGTTCCGGCTCTTTCGATTTAGACTCTGGCGGCATTGGCTCGGATAAGGGAATGTCGTTGCCGAGATTATCGACATAGGCATCGTCCGGACGTGAGGACGCCGCCGGCTCGCCTCCGAAAACGGTTGCGGCAAAGCTCACATTGAGGCCGCGGATGCGATGCGCCGCCTCATTCTTCTCTGACTCTTCTTCTTCCGCGTCGAGACGATCGAGGACGGATTGAAACAGCGACTGCCCGAACAACATGCCTGGCCTCCAGAAGTGTTCGGGATAGCCGCGCAAGTTGGCGTGGAGCTTATGACTGCAAGCCGATCACCGGCCGAAGGGTCTGCCTTAAGGAAACGGCAGGCGATCTTCAGACAGATTCACGCGGGATCGGGATTCCTGCTTTCCTCCAGGATCATGTCGTGCAGCAGCCGGGCGCTCGGCGGCATGGCACGCTCGCGAGCGGTAATCAGGCTGTAGGGCTTCACTTCGATATCGAAATCGATCGGCAGGATGCAGGATTCGCCGGCTTGCGATGTCTGCCCGCATATGAATTGCGCCATATCGAGCGCAATCGGAGTGATGGCATCTGTCTTGCAGACGATGGCAAGCGTCAGGAGCAGCGAGGAGGTGTTGATGATGTTTTCCGGCAGGGGCACGCCGGCCCTGATGAAGATGTCCTCCACCTTGCGCCGCAACAATGTGCCCGGCGGCTGGAAGACCCAGTCATAACCCGGCAGGTCCTCGAGGCTGGCAACACCCTTCTCCAGCAGTGGATGGCCATTGCGGACGATAAGACAGGCTTTTTCCACGCCGATCTCATGGGCGTTGAACAGGCGGGGATCGAGCTCGTCGGGAATGCGGCTGATGATGAAGTCGTGGCGGGCGGCGAGCAGTTCACGCGCAAGCACGTTGCTGGTTTCCACCTCGATATTGATCTCGATGCCAGGATAGGCGCGCGTCACGCGCTGAATCGCCGGCACGACGAGGCTGATTGCCGGTGCGGTGACGGCGCCGAGAAAGACCGAGCCGCCTTTGCCGGTTCTGAGCTCACCGATCTCGCGGTTCACCTCGCGCAGTTCGAGCAGGATCTTGCGGGCGCGTTTTGCCAAAGCCAAGCCGAAGGGTGTCAGCACAACGCCGCGCGCGACGCGTTCATAGAGCGGACTTTTGACGATCGATTCCATTTCGGACAGCATGCGCGAAGCCGCAGGTTGCGAGATGTTCATCGACTCAGCGGCGGCCGAAATCTGCCCATGGTCCTCGATTGTGACGATCATGCGCAGGTGATTGAGCTTCAAACCGGCCTTGAGCAGCGTATCGTCGCGAAAACTGTCGGAATGAATCTCGATGCTTTCGCTCGGATAATCGCTATATATTTTCTCCATCATGGCCAAATTTCCCATTCGTCGGCAAAAAAGTACTATTTTTTAACATTATACCAAACTGGATATATGTTGTGCCAGTTATTCTATTTGACAGTTATACGAAATCGTACGAGTTTGCCGGTCGTGCGCTGGGTGCAGCTCATGCACGTGAGAGCGTGGAGGAGACCTACTTCGTTTCTCACAATTAGAAGTAACCATTCCTTCTACGGAACCTGCCGCAGTTTCGGGCGGGCGTTTTTTCGTCCGCCGCATTATTAACAAGGGAGAGAGTAATGAAATCCATTATCTCATTGATGGCGGCCGCTGCGTTCAGCGTCGCTACTCTGGTGGCGCCTGCCTTCGCGGCGGACAAGGGCACCGTCGGTATTTCCATGCCGACCAAGGCTTCGGCTCGCTGGATCGATGACGGCAACAACATCGTCAAGCAGCTTCAGGCTGCCGGCTACGGCACCGACCTGCAGTATGGCGACGACGACATTCCGAACCAGCTCTCGCAGATCGAGAACATGGTCACCAAGGGCGTCAAGGTTCTGGTCATCGCCGCAATCGACGGCACGACGCTGTCGGACGTTCTGCAGAAGGCTCATGACGCCGGCATCAAGGTCATCGCTTATGACCGCCTGATCCGCGACAGCGGCAACGTCGACTACTACGCCACCTTCGACAACTTCAAGGTCGGCGTTCTCCAGGCTAACTCGATCGTCGACGGCCTCGGCCTCAAGGACGGCAAGGGTCCGTTCAACATCGAGCTCTTCGGCGGTTCGCCGGACGACAACAACGCCTTCTTCTTCTATGACGGCGCAATGTCGGTCCTGAAGCCGTACATCGACAGCGGCAAGCTGGTCGTTAAGTCCGGTCAGATGGGCATGGACAAGGTCGGCACGCTGCGTTGGGACCCGGCAACGGCTCAGGCTCGCATGGACAACCTGCTGTCGGCTAACTACACCGACGCCCATGTCAACGCCGTTCTGTCTCCTTATGACGGTCTCTCCATCGGCATCATCTCCTCGCTCAAGGGCGTAGGTTATGGCACCGCCGACCTGCCGCTGCCGATCGTTACCGGTCAGGACTCCGAAATTCCGTCGGTCAAGTCCATCATTGCCGGCCAGCAGCACTCCACGATCTTCAAGGACACCCGTGATCTCGCAAAGGTCACCGTCAACATGGTCAACGCTCTGATGGAAGGCAAGACGCCTGAAGTCAACGACACGAAGACCTACGACAACGGTGTCAAGGTCGTGCCGTCCTACCTGCTGACCCCGGTCGCAGTCGACAAGACCAACTACGAGAAGGTTCTCGTCGAGAGCGGCTATTACAAGGCTGATCAGCTGAAGTAATCTTCCGACGTACCGGCCAGGGCTCGCCGAAAGGCGTGCCCTGGCTCTGATATTTATGACGATCGCCCAGTCTGTTATGTTCGGCTGGGGCGTTGGATACGGACAATGGACAATACCATCCTCGAAATGCGGAGCATCACCAAGTCGTTCCCCGGTGTGAACGCTTTGGAAAATGTCAATCTGAAGGTCCGTCAGGGCGAAATCCACGCTTTGGTGGGCGAGAACGGGGCCGGCAAGTCCACCCTGATGAAGGTGCTCTCGGGTGTTTATCCGGCCGGCAGTTATGACGGCGACATCTTTTATGACGGCGCGGTCCGCCAGTTCAAGACCATCAAGGACTCCGAAGAAGTCGGCATCATCATCATCCACCAGGAGCTGGCGCTCGTGCCGCTTCTGTCGATTGCCGAAAACATCTTTCTGGGCAACGAGGTCGGCGCCAAGGGCGTGATCAACTGGCAGGAGACGTTCAACCGCACCAAGCAACTTCTCGCCAAAGTCGGCCTCAAGGAATCTCCGAACACGCTCGTGACCGACATCGGTGTCGGCAAGCAGCAGCTCGTCGAGATTGCCAAGGCCTTGTCGAAGAGCGTGAAGCTTCTCATACTCGACGAGCCGACCGCATCGCTCAATGAAAGCGACTCGGACGCGCTTCTTAATCTCCTCATGGAGTTCCGCAAGCAGGGCATCACCTCGATCATCATCACGCACAAGCTCAACGAAGTGCGCAAGGTGGCCGACGAAATCACCGTGCTGCGCGACGGCATGACGGTAAAAGCGCTGAACTGTCATGAAGAAGAGATCAGCGAAGACATCATTATTCGCAACATGGTCGGACGCGAGCTCGCGGACCGCTATCCGCCGCGTTCAGTGCCGATCGGCGAGACGATCTTCGAAGTCAAGAACTGGAATGCTTTCCACCAGCAGCACCGCGACCGTCAGGTGCTGCACAACATCAATATCAACGTCCGCAAGGGCGAAGTAGTCGGCATTGCCGGCTTGATGGGTGCCGGCCGCACCGAATTTGCCATGAGCGTTTTCGGCAAATCCTATGGCCACAAGGTCAGCGGCGAGGTGCTGGTCGAAGGCAAGCCGGTGGATGTCAGCACGGTGCGTAGAGCAATCGACGCCGGTCTCGCCTATGTTACCGAGGACCGCAAGCAGCTCGGCCTCGTCCTTACTGAAAGCATTCTGCATAACACGACGCTCGCCAACCTGTTCGGTGTTTCCAAGGCGACCGTGATCGACGATATCCGCGAGCTGCAGGTCGCGAACAACTACCGTTCCAAGCTGCGTATCCGCAGCTCCGGTGTTTTTCAGGAAGCGGTCAATCTTTCCGGCGGCAACCAGCAGAAGGTGGTGCTGTCGAAGTGGCTGTTCTCTGATCCCGAGGTGCTCATCCTCGACGAGCCGACGCGAGGCATCGACGTTGGCGCCAAATACGAAATCTATTCCATCATCAACCAGCTTGCCGCCGACGGGAAGGGCGTTCTGATGATCTCATCGGAAATGCCTGAGCTTCTCGGCACCTGCGACCGCATCTACGTCATGAACGAAGGACGGATCGTCGCCGAACTGCCGAAGGGAGAGGCGAGCCAGGAAAGTATCATGCGCGCTATCATGCGCTCAGGGGAGAAGCACTAATGACTACGGCCAGCCCAGCCACCGAAGACACCAGCCACGTGGTTTCCATTGGCGAATACATCCGCAACAACATCCGGGAATACGGCATGTTGATCGCGCTGATCGCGATCATGTTGTTTTTCCAGATTTCGACCGGCGGCGTTCTCTTCAGGCCCCTGAACCTCACAAACCTGGTCCTGCAGAATTCGTTCATCGTCATCGTGGCGCTCGGCATGCTGCTGGTGATCGTTGCGGGGCATATCGACCTGTCGGTCGGCTCGATCGTCGGCTTCATCGGCGCGGTTGCAGCCATTCTCATTGCCGAATGGCACATGAACTATGTGCTGGCGACTGTGATCTGCCTCGCGCTCGGTGGCGCGGTCGGTGCTGCGCAGGGCTATTTCGTCGCCTATCACCGCATCCCGTCCTTCATCGTGACGCTCGCGGGCATGTTGATCTTCCGCGGCTTGACCCTTTCGGTCATGACGGCTGCGGGCAGCGGTACCAGCATCGGTCCATTCCCGCCGGATTATCAGTTGATCAGCACTGGTTTCATCCCCGACTTCATCGACATGGGGACGATCCACTCCACCTCGCTGCTGCTGTCCGTCATCATCCCGGTCGTTCTCTTCGTTCTCGCTTGGCGTCGCCGTCAGGTCAATGAAAGCCACGGCATCGATGTCGAGCCCTTCAGCTTCTTCATGGCGCAAAACCTGCTGATCAGTGCAGCGATCCTGTTTCTTGGCTATCTACTGTCCACCTACAAGGGTCTGCCGAACGTCCTGATCCTCATGCTGGTGCTGATCGCAGGCTATGCCTTCATGACGCGCCGCACGACGATCGGTCGCCGCATCTATGCCATGGGCGGCAATGAAAAGGCGACGAAGCTGTCGGGTATCAATACCCAGCGCCTGAGCTTCTACACCTTCGTCAACATCGGTGTGCTTGCCGGTCTCGCCGGCATCATCGTTGCCACGCGCCTGAACTCGGCTACGGCCAAGGGCGGCACGGGCCTGGAACTCGACGTGATCGCAGCCTGCTTCATCGGCGGCGCCTCCGCCTCCGGCGGCGTCGGCAAGATCACCGGTGCCGTCATCGGCGCCTTCATCATGGGCGTCATGAACAACGGCATGTCGCTGCACGGTCTGGGCACGGACTACCAGCAGATGGTCAAGGGTGCGGTGCTGCTCGCTGCCGTCTTCCTCGACGTCTACAATAAGAACCGGGGCTGATCGCGGCTCGCGCGACCAGCCAACGATCTGAAACCAAATCCATGACAGAGTCCGGCTCTCTCTGAGAGCCGGAGCGGGAAACTGCATCCGATCTCTGTCCATTAGAAAAGGATGAAAAACATGCTCATTTCCCAGATCAAAGGTTCGAACGGCGGGATCGTCGTCGCCGTGCGCAATGGGCCGGGCACTCCCGCGAAGGCTGTTGTGAATGCCGGCAGCGTCTACGCCTTGGCCATGGAAGCTGCCGATAACGGCAAATCTCTCGTCTCCGTCATCGAGGCGCATGGGCTCGGCGAAGAGATCGATCTGGAAAAAGCATATGCCGAAGGTCGTTTCCTGCCGCCGATCACCCATCCCGATGCCGCCCACCTGCATCTGACCGGCACCGGCCTGACTCATCTCGGCTCGGCTGCGACCCGCGATTCCATGCACAAGAAGACGACGGAAGCTGCCGAGGAGACGCTGACCGACTCGATGAAGATGTTCAAGATGGGCATCGAAGGCGGTAAGCCGAAGGCCGGCGAAAAGGGCGTGCAGCCGGAATGGTTCTACAAGGGCAACGGCTATGGCGCGGCGGCACCCGGCGCGGCACTCGTATCCCCGTCTTTCGCGCTCGATGGCGGCGAGGAGCCGGAGATGGCGGGCATCTATGTCATCGCCAAGGACGGCTCACCGTTCCGCATCGGCTTTGCGCTCTCGAATGAATTTTCCGATCACATCACCGAGCGGATCAACTACCTCTATCTCGCCCACTCCAAGTTGCGCCCCGCAAGCTTCGGCCCGGAAATCCGTATCGGCGCTGCACCGGAAGATATCCGGGGCACTTCGCGCATCAAGCGCGGCGACAAGGTGATCTTCGAAAAGCCCTTCCTCTCGGGCGAGGCGAATATGTCGCATACTTTCGCCAATCTCGAATACCATCATTTCAAATACGGCCTGTTCCGCATTCCCGGCGACGTCCATGTCCATATGTTCGGCACGGCGACGCTCTCCTTCGCGGAAGGCATCAAGCCGGAAGCCGGCGATGTCTTCGAAATCGAAGTTGCCGATTTCGGTCTGCCGCTGCGCAATCCGCTCGCTATCGCCGCCGAAGAGGAAGTGGCCGTTCGCCAGCTCTAACGTGTAGAGGCCGGCTACCTGTGTGTGACCGGCCGTTTCCAAGAAGATCCAGGAAGGCATGAAGCCATGACCATTCATCAGAATCTGATCGCCGGCGAATGGACCGGTACGACCGGCGCCGAGAATATCAATCCGTCTGATACAAACGAAGTCGTCGGCCTTTATGCCAGCGCCACCGTCCAGGACGTTGCCGACGCCATTGCCGCCGCCAAGGCGGCTTTTCCGGCATGGTCGCGCTCCGGCATTCTGGAGCGCCACACGATCCTGAAGAAGGCTGGCGAAGAGATCCTCGCCCGCAAGGACGAGCTCGGCGCTCTGCTCGCCCGTGAAGAAGGCAAGACGCTGCCTGAAGCGATCGGCGAGACGATCCGTGCCGCGCAGATCTTCGAATTCTTCGCCGGCGAGGCCCTGCGCCTTGCAGGCGAGGTGGTTCCTTCGGTGCGTCCGAACATTGGCGTCGAGATCACCCGCGAGCCGCTTGGCGTCATCGGCATCATCACGCCCTGGAACTTTCCGATTGCCATCCCGGCGTGGAAGATCGCGCCGGCGCTCTGCTATGGCAACACCATCGTCTTCAAGCCGGCCGATCTCGTGCCGGGCTGTTCTTGGGCGATCGTCGATATTCTCCACCGCGCCGGCCTGCCGAAGGGCGTCCTGAACCTCGTCATGGGCAAGGGCTCGGTTGTCGGCCAGGCAATGCTGGACAGCCCGGTTCTTTCGGGCATCACCTTCACCGGCTCGGTCGGCACGGGTAAGCGCGTTGCGCTTTCCTCCGTCGAGCATGGCCGCAAGTGCCAGCTCGAAATGGGCGGCAAGAACCCGATGGTCGTGCTTGACGACGCGGACCTCACCGTTGCCGTCGAGGCGGCTGCCAATTCCGCCTTCTTCTCGACGGGCCAGCGCTGCACGGCCTCGTCGCGCCTCATCGTCACCGAAGGCATTCACGACAGGTTCGTGGCGGCATTGACGGAGAAGCTGAAGACGCTGAACGTCGACAACGCCATCAAGGCCGGCACGCATATCGGCCCGGTCGTCGATGCCAAGCAGTTGAAGACCGACACGGACTATATCGAGATTGGCAAGCAGGAAGGCGCCAAGCTTGCCTTCGGCGGCGAACTCGTCAGCCGCGACACACCCGGCTTCTACCTGCAGCCGACGCTGTTTACCGAAGCGACGAACCAGATGCGTATCAGCCGCGAAGAGATATTCGGGCCGGTCGCCTCGGTCATCCGGGTGAAGGATTACGAAGAGGCGCTGGCAACGGCCAACGACACGCCGTTTGGCCTCTCCTCCGGCATCGCAACGACCAGCCTGAAACATGCGACGCATTTCAAGCGCAATGCGGAAGCCGGCATGGTGATGGTGAACCTGCCGACGGCCGGCGTCGATTTCCATGTGCCCTTCGGCGGCCGCAAGGGCTCGTCCTTCGGCCCGCGCGAGCAAGGCAAATATGCCGCCGAGTTCTTCACCACCGTCAAGACCGCCTACACGCTGGCCTGACCATCGATTTAAAGGCCCAGACGCGAACGAGGTGGCCTGGGCGACGCAAAAGGTACAGAGACAATGAAAAAGAAAGCTGAATGGCCGCGCAAGCTGCGTTCCTATGACTGGTTCGGCGGCACCGGCAAGAATGCGATCATGCATCGCTCCTGGATGAAGAACCAGGGCCTGCCGGCCGATACGTTCGACGGCCGTCCAATCATCGGCATCTGTAATACCTGGTCGGAGCTGACGCCCTGCAACGCGCATCTGCGCGACCTTGCAGAGCGCGTGAAGCGCGGTGTCTACGAAGCGGGCGGTTTCCCAGTCGAGTTCCCGGTCTTCTCCGTCGGCGAAAGCACGCTGCGCCCAACGGCGATGATGTTCCGCAACCTGGCGGCCATGGATGTGGAAGAAGCGATCCGCGGCAATCCGGTCGATGGCGTCGTGCTGCTCGGCGGCTGCGACAAGACCACGCCGAGCCTGCTGATGGGCGCTGCTTCGGTCGACATTCCGGTCATCCTCGTGTCCGGCGGTCCGATGCTGAATGGCAAGTGGCGCGGCAAGGATGTCGGCTCCGGCACGGCGATCTGGCAGTTCTCGGAAATGGTGAAGTCCGGCGAGATGTCGCTGGATGAATTCATGGATGCGGAGCAGGGCATGGCCCGCTCGGCCGGTAGCTGCATGACCATGGGCACGGCCTCGACCATGGCGTCGATGGCCGAAGCGCTGGGCATGACGCTGCCGGGCAATGCTGCCATCCCGGCTGTCGATGCACGCCGCCGCGTCATCTCGCAGCTTTCCGGCCGCCGCATCGTCGATATGGTCAAGGAAGACCTGAAGCCTTCCGATATTCTGACCAAGGAAGCCTTCGAAAACGCCATCCGCGTCAACGGCGCCGTCGGCGGTTCGACCAATGCCGTTCTGCACCTGCTGGCGCTTGCCGGCCGCATCGGGGTCGATCTGTCGCTGGACGATTGGGATCGCCTCGGCCGCGAAGTGCCGACGATCGTCAACCTGCAGCCGTCGGGCAAGCACCTGATGGAAGAGTTCTACTATGCCGGCGGCCTGCCCGTCGTCATCAAGGCTGTCGGGGAGATGGGCCTGCTGCATAAGGATGCCATCACCGTGACGGGCGATACCATCTGGGCCGGCGTCAAGGATGTCGTCAACTACAACGACGACGTCATCGTTCCCAAAGAAAAGGCGCTGACGCAGTCGGGCGGCATCGCGGTTCTGCGTGGCAATCTGGCGCCGAAGGGTGCTGTCCTGAAGCCGTCCGCCGCTTCGCCGCACCTGATGCAACACAAGGGCCGGGCTGTGGTCTTCGAAAGCATCGAAGACTATCACGCCCGCATCAACCGCGACGATCTCGATATCGACGAGAACTGCATCATGGTGCTGAAGTACTGCGGTCCGAAGGGTTATCCGGGCATGGCCGAAGTCGGCAATATGGGTCTGCCGCCGAAGGTGCTGAAGAAGGGCATCACCGACATGATCCGCATTTCCGATGCGCGCATGTCCGGTACGGCCTACGGCACCGTCATCCTGCATACCGCTCCGGAAGCTGCCGATGGCGGACCGCTGGCACTGGTTCAGAACGGCGACATCATTGCCGTCGACGTTCCGGCCCGCACTATCCAGCTCGAAGTGTCGGATGAGGAATTGGCAAAGCGCCGCGCGGCCTGGGTTTCCCCGGTCAAGCCGCTCACCGGCGGTTACGGCGGCCTCTACGTGAAGTCGGTCATGCAGGCCGATACCGGCGCCGACCTCGACTTCCTCGTCGGCCCGCGCGGCTCGGAAATCCCGAACAATCGCGACAGCCACTAAGTTTAGCGTTTGGAATTGGAAAGGGCGGGACGAATGTTCCGCCCTTTTCGCATGTTGCAGCCGTTCGGTAGGTAGCGGCGCATGTCGGTCCATGTTTTTGGCCGCACTGCTTTGATCAGCAGTTCATGATATAGTTCCTTCCGGATCGCATCCTTAATCTGGCATCCGGGGGATCGCTATGTCAGCCTTGCAGGCCGATACCTACTATCTCTTTGGCAATCTTCTCCGTTTTCATGCTCACAGCACCGATACAGGCGGGGCGTATTGCCTTGTCGAGACGCTGACGGCGCCAGGGGCGGGGGCGCCGCCGAACAGGCATCCCGATGACGACGAGGCGTTTTATATCGTGGAAGGCCTGTTCGAATTCATGGTCGATGGCGAGACCGTTCAGGCGCAGGCCGGTAGTTTCGTCAAGATCCCGACCGGCGCCATTCACGCATTCCGCAATATCGGTTCGACGCCGGGCCGGCTGCTGATCATCAATTCGCCCGGCCGCGTTCACGATGGTTTCTTTACCGAAGCAGGCGAGGCGATGCCGGTGGGTACACGCGACCTGCCGCCGCCTGGCGGAGAGCCGCCGGATATTGCGCGTGTGGTTGAGATCGGGCGGCGCAATGGGCTGGAATTCCTGTTGCCTGATGGCGAGGCGCACTAAACTCAGCTTTGGCTCTGACTCTGGCTTTGCCCCTGCTTGGCCACCATCACCTTGACCGAGAGGCTTTCGCCGGGCGTGCCGAGGCGCATGCCCGAGACCGGGGCGGCATCGCGATAGCAGAGGCCGGTGGCGATGCGAACGTAGCGCGCGTCGGGGCAGACATCATTGGCCGGATCGAAACCCACCCAGCCAAGGCCGGGAATATGCGCTTCGGCCCAGGCATGCGTCGCGGCCTGTTCGGGCGTTCCTTCCATCAGCAGGTAGCCTGAGACATAACGGGCAGGGATGTGCAAAGCGCGGGCGCCGGCAATGAAGATTTGGGCGTGGTCCTGGCAGACGCCGCTCTTCTTCTCCAGGGCCTGTTCGGCGGTCGTTTCGGTGTCGCTGGTGCCAGGCTTATATTCCACCGTCTGGTGGATTGCGCCCATCAACGCATGCATCTTGCCGAGTTCATTATCGGCGGAAACGCTGCGCAACAGCTCCTTCGTAAGTTTGCCAGCCTTGGTGCGCGGCGTTTCTCGCAGGAAAAGCCAGAGCGGGCTGAAGCCGCTATGCTGGCCGATGACGCCATTCAGGTCCTGCGTTTCGATCTCGCCGCTAGCGACGATCCGGGTTGTCTCCTGCGCGCCGTCGAGCGAGACAAGCGTCACGCGATTGGCGAACTGGTCCTCATATTCGACTTCCGGATGGGCGCCCTCGACCGTCAGCTTCCAATCGAGGACGGTCTGGCCGGGACCGGTGAGCGGCGTGAGCCTCAGGCGCTGCAATGAAAATTGCGCCGGTTCGTCGTAGCGGTATTCGGTGGTATGGCTGATCGTCAGTCTCATAGTGTGATCCGCTTACTGATAGAACCGGTAGCCGTCGGAGATTTCCGCGCTGAGCTTATTGTTGCGCGAAACGAAATCCTCGAGGAACTCGTGCAGTCCCTGATCCATGATGCTCTTGACGGTCAGCGTCTGCAGCATCTTGCGAATGGCATCGGCGGTGTCGTAGGCCGGGAGCCGCTGATCATACTCGGTCCCGAGATAGCCGATATTGCTGACGATCTTTTCGTAGCAATAGGCAAGCGAGCGCGGCATCTGACCATTGAGGATCAGGAAGTCGGCAATGTTGGCCGGCTTGTATTCCGGATCGTACGCCCATTTATAGGCGCGATGGGCGGAGACCGAGCGCAGGATCGATTCCCATTGCGCATTGTCGAGCGACGAACCGACATGGGAGATCGACGGCAGCAGCACGTAATATTTCACGTCGAGAATGCGCGCCGTATTGTCGGCGCGTTCGATGAAGGTGCCGATGCGGGCGAAGTTGTAAAGTTCGTTGCGCAGCATCGAGCCGTGAAACGCGCCGCGGATCAATCCGGCGCGGCGCTTGATAACCTCGATCATCTCCGGCACCTCGGCGGTCTTCAGGCGCTTGGCGAGCAATGTCTTCAGCTCGATCCAGCATTCATTGGTCGCTTCCCACGTGTCGCGGGTCAGCGCCGTGCGGACCATGCGGGCGTTGTTGCGGCCATAATCGATGCAGGACATCACGCTCGATGGATTCGAGCGGTCGCGGATCAGGTAATCGATCGCGTCCGCACCGGTCAGTTTGCCGTGCACCTCATTATAGGCTTCGCGCACGCCGGCGCTCTGCAATACACCATCCCAATCGTCTTCGGCCGCACCGCTGCGGGTCAGCGACATGCGCTGGCCGGCATCGACCAGACGGGCTATGTTTTCGGCGCGCTCGATGTAACGGAACATCCAGTAGAGGCCATTCGCGGTTCTTCCAAGCATGTCCGTCTCAGTCCTCCAGAACCCAGGTATCTTTGGTGCCGCCGCCCTGGCTGGAATTGACCACCAGCGACCCTTCCTTCAGCGCCACGCGGGTCAGGCCGCCTGGAATGATCTGCACCTTGTCGGAGACGAGGACATAGGGGCGCAGGTCGACATGGCGCGGGGCGATGCCCTTGTTGACCAGGATCGGCACGGTCGACAACGAAAGGGTCGGCTGGGCGATATAATTGTTCGGCTTGGCCTTCAGCTTCTCGGCAAATTCCGTCCGCTCCTTCTTCGAGGCGGTCGGACCGACGAGCATGCCGTAGCCGCCGGAACCGTGCACTTCCTTGACGACGAGGTCGGCAAGGTTCTCTAGCACGTATTTCAGGCTGTCCGGCTCGGAACAGCGCCATGTCGGCACGTTTTCGAGGATCGGTTTGCGGCCGGTGTAGAATTCGACGATCTCCGGCATATAGGAATAAATCGCCTTGTCGTCGGAAATGCCTGTGCCCGGCGCATTGGCGATGGTGATGTGGCCGGCGCGATAGACATCCATGATGCCCGGAATGCCGAGGGCCGAATCCGCACGGAAGGTGAGGGGGTCGAGGAAGTCGTCATCGACGCGGCGATAGAGGACATCGATTGCCTCGTAGCCGCGCGTGGTGCGCATCTTCACCTTGCCGTCGATGACGCGCAGATCCGAGCCTTCGACCAGCTCCACGCCCATCATGTCGGCAAGGAAGGAATGCTCGTAATAAGCGGAATTGTAGATGCCTGGGGTAAGAACGGCGACGCGCGGCTTGCCGTTGCAGCCGCGAGGGGCGAGCGAAGCAAGGCTCTGGCGCAGCAGCAGCGGATAATCCTCGACGCGCTGCACCTTGTTCTGATGAAACAGCTCCGGGAACATCTGCATCATGGTTTCCCGGTTTTCCAGCATGTAGGAGACGCCGGAGGGCGTGCGAGCATTGTCTTCCAGCACGTAGAACTGGTCCTCGCCGGTGCGGACGATATCGGTGCCGACGATATGGGTGTAGACGCCGCCTGGCGGGCGGAAGCCGATCATCTCCGGCAGGAAGGCATCGTTCTTTTCGATCAGCTCGCGCGGAATGCGGCCGGCGCGGATGATCTCCTGCTTGTGATAGATATCGTCGAGGAAGGCATTGAGTGCGATGACGCGCTGTTCGATGCCCTGGGCGAGTTTGCGCCATTCTCGGCCGGAAATGATGCGGGGGATGATGTCGAAGGGGATGAGTTTTTCGGCGGAGTCCGCATGCCCGTAGACTGCGAAGGTAATGCCTGTTTTTCGGAAGATGTTTTCCGCATCGCGGGATTTGGCAATGAGGTGGCCTCTATCCTGGCCTGAGTACCACTCGAAATATTTCTCGTAAGGTGTGCGCGGACTTTCATCCGCAGTAATCATTTCATCAAATGCCAAAGGCGCGGTCCCCGTGTTTTTTCCCATTTGAATACAACAGTTTTGACAATGCAAGAAGTATGCGCGTTTGCCCGCACGAATTTCGAAGCCGCCGAAAACGCCGGAATTCCAGGCTTTTTGGCTAGGCGCACCGGTAAACGAAAGTTTGCGGCCGCGGCGCTGCGATCAAAATCTAAGCGTGTGCATATTTTGTCGTCGGCAGGATGGAATGGCGTGCCAAGACCCTCTTATGTTCGTTTGCAAGGTCTTTAGTCATGACTGTTTCCTTTCCGGTCTTGACGACGAAAGCACATGCGTGGAGCTGTTGAACAAAGGAGGAGACAGGGCATTTTGACGACGGCTGGCATACTCTTATGCGCGGATTGGGTACCGCATTTCCGTGTGTTCGTCTGGGGCTGCCTCTGTCTAATTTCGGGCTTGGAATTATCCGCCACATAGGGTCCGCGAGGGTTCCCCACCGGAGCCCT